>JADZBO010000088.1 GCA_020851995.1 Burkholderiaceae bacterium | reverse complement strand
GTCCTGCGCCGCATATTCGGCGGTCAGCACAACGAACGCCTTCACAACGGCACCACGCTCGGCGTCGGGCTTGGGCACGACGGCGACATTGGCGACGGCGGGATGGTCAAGAAGGCAGTTCTCAATCTCGCCGGGGCCGATCCGGTAACCGGATGACTTGAAGACATCGTCAGCACGACCCGAGTACCAAAGGTAACCGTCCGCGTCGATGCGGGCAAGGTCGCCAGTGCGACACCATTCGCCAGTGAATTTTTCTGCCGTCGCTTCAGGATTGCGCCAGTAGCCGATAAATAGAATCGGATCCGGATGGTCGTGGATATCGGTACGGGCAAGGGCGATCTCGCCGATCTCGCCCGTCGGGACAGGAAGGCCCTGATCGTCGATCACCGCCACGCGGTGGCCGGGATAAGGTTTGCCCATGCTGCCGGGCTTGGCCGGCCATTTGAGATGGCTGTTGCCAACCAGATAGTTCATCTCCGTCTGGCCGAACATTTCGTTGGGTGTAATGCCCATCGCCTGCTGGCACCAGGTAAAGACTGTTTCGCCGACGCTCTCTCCGGCGCTCATGATGCAGCGCAGGGCGAGTTTGTAGTGTTCCCTTGGGTTGGGAACCTCTTTCATCATAAGCTTGAGCGCGGTGGGGAACAGGAATGTGTTGGTCACCCGGTAGCGCTCAAGAATTTCAAAGGCCCGCTGTGCGGAAAACCGCCCTCGCGTGCCGACAATCGGCTGCCCGAAGTACAGCGTCGGAAGCAGCGCATCCATCATGCCGCCTGTCCACGCCCAATCGGCCGGAGACCAGAACACATCGCCAGGCTGCGGAAACCAGTTTTGTGACGCGACGAAGCCGGGCAGGTTGCCAATCAGCACAGAGTGCGGCAGCAAAGCGCCCTTGGGAGCCCCTGTGGTGCCGGAGGTGTAAAGCAGGATCGCCGGATCTGTCGCGCGAGTCTGGACGGGTTTGAATTGGATCGGCTGACGCGAAAGCATGCTGCGCCATGGCAAAACCCGGTCATCGGAGACATTGATACCGACGAGCTGTGTCAATCCCGGGCAGCGGGGCAACGCGGCCATCACACTGGCGGCGGCGAATTCGTCAAAAATCGCCACGCGCGCTTGCGCATCGCGCAGACGTTGCTCAAGCGCTTCGGGACCAAACAGGTTGGAAAGCGGTAGCACCACCGCACCCACGCTGTAGATTGCCATATGGGCTACGACGGTTTCGGGTCGTTGTCCAAGAATCAGCGCAACCCGGTCGCCGCGCTGGACCCCCATTCGGATGAGTCCGTTCGAGAGTTGGTTGGCGGTCGAGGCCAGCCGCTCGTATGTCCAGACATCACGATGGCCGGTTTCATCCTCGAAGAAAAGGGCGATTCGCCGCGCATCGGCAGGGCTGTCAGCCCACCGATGACAGCATTCGTGACCAATGTTGAAATTGGTCGGAACCAGCCAGCGAAACGACTCGAAGAGCGACTTGTATTGGTCCGGCATACCCAGGTAGAAAGCAAGGCGATGTTATCCCCGAAGCATGGCCTACACTGCACCGCAACGCAACTGTCCATTGCTCAAGAAACTGCGATATCAGGGTTTTTACTTAGGCTATTTCTTGTTGACCGGGGTGCTGACCAACAAAGTCCCCGCCATTTTGTCGTGCCAGAATTGCTGATTCGTCGCGAACAGGGTGGGTATGAACACCGTAAACGGTGCCGCCACGATCAGCATGAGCACGGAAGGCCAGGCAGTCCATTCGGCCAACACCCAGACCGCGAAGGCGCCAGCGGCCGGGAATACCCACATGCAAGCGTACCGGACGAGCATTTGACGCATCGTCAGTTGCCCGCCAGTGGTGCTGACGAGACGAATGTTCCACGCCTTCATGGGAAGCGTTTGACCGCTTCGACGCCAGCAGAGAATGAAATAGAAGCCGATTGCCAGGAATAGCAATGCCTGACGGGTGTGACGCAGAGCCAACCCATGGCGGCTTTGTGTGAGTGTGTCGAAGGCGTAGCCGGCGAGAAAAACAACGCCGAACAGGAGTACACCTTCGTACATCATTGAGGCAAAGCGCCGAAGCCGCGCTGGCGCGGGTTCGGAACGGGGCGGTTGAACTGACTGGGAGATAGGGGTATTCATTACGGGTATTATCCCGCATTCAATGCCGTACCGCCCAACAGCAACCGCCCGGTAAGGCTTAGATCATCTCGCGATCGAAGACCGTGGTTTTGGAGCGGATCGCCGCAGCAGCGTCAACCACGCGACCCACCGCCTGACCCAGAGCACGTAACGGGTGAGGCTGAAACTGATCTTCCATCGCGCTTACGAGCAAATCGCGCTCAAGCGAATCGGTCATGCGGGTGTTGGAATCGAGATCGTAATCGGTGTTCATGGTGGCTTCCTGTGCTTGCGTGGTGCGCTTTAAGCGTTAACCCCTAGGGGATAACCCTATTATAGGGATAACCCTAGACAATGCAAGTGGAAATATCGCACCGCACCATAAAATAAATAATTGTTGCAGAGCGGCAACACTCGGGAATATTCCAGAGTTTGAACATGGCTGGACCGCCAGACTGCCTGGCGCCAGCCGCTTCGAAGCATCAGTCGCGGTACCCCTGCGCGACCAGATCGAAGCTGAAGAGACGGCAATCCAGCGCACCGTTGTAAATGGGGATGCGGCGCTTGGGTTTAAGCCTGAGATGACGCGGGAAGTCGGGATCGGACGTGATGACGTTGACTTGCCAGCCGGCGAACTCTCGTTTCAGGTTGGCGGACCACTCGCGCCAGAAGGCGAGATCCTGATCCTCCATGCGATCACCATAGGGCGGATTGGTCACGATCCAGCCAGTGGGTGATGGAGCCACCGCATCGCGTGCATCGCCCAGCTCAAAGCGGATCGAATCTTCCGTCAGGTGCGCGCGTTCGGCGTTACGTTGAGCCGCCTCAATGGCGAGTGGATCGGAATCGATGCCAACCAGCGGAGCAACAAGTTCGGGGAGAATGCGCGACTGCGCTTCCTCCTTGACGTCAAGCCAGCGGCCAGAGATGTGTCCGCGTAGCCGTTCAAAGCCGAATGGCCTTGTAATCCCGGGGGGGACTCCAAGCGCAATCCAGGCGGCTTCGATCAAAATCGTACCGCTTCCACAGAAGGGATCAAGCAAGGCAGCGTTGGGGTCCCAGTCAGACAACGCGAGCAGGCCAGCGGCCAGGTTTTCGCGCAAAGGGGCTTCGCCCTTGTCCAGACGCCAGCCGCGTTTGAAGAGCGATTCGCCGGAGGTATCCAGATAGAGCGTGGCGGTATCGGCCGACAGGAACAAATGCACCCGCGCATCCGGGCGAACCGTGTCGATTGAGGGACGGGCGCCCTCGCGTTCACGGAGTCGATCGCAGATGCCATCCTTGGCGCGCAGGTTGCAATACTGAAGGCTTTGCATCGGGCTGCGGATGGCGGATGTGTCAACCCGCAAAGTGTGTTCGGGCCCAAACCAGCGCTCCCACTCCACGCTGCGTGCAAGTTCCAGGATGTCGTCTTCGCGCTGCACCGGCGCCTGCGCCAGGCGGACCAGAATCCGGGTCGCCAGCCGGGAATACAGGTTGGCGCGCTGTACACCCCACCAATCGGTGACAAAGTGACAACCTGCGCGTCCGGCAGTGACTTCGCTGAAGCCGAGTGCGCTCATCTCGGCCTCGAGCGCTTGCTCAAGTCCGACCGGGCAGGGGGCAAAGATCTGAAAGGTTTCTGCGTCACGGATCGGCTTGGGCGAACGCGCTGCGCGACTGCCCCTGGCGG
Organism: Burkholderiaceae bacterium; assembly: GCA_020851995.1. Classification (GTDB taxonomy): domain Bacteria; phylum Pseudomonadota; class Gammaproteobacteria; order Burkholderiales; family Burkholderiaceae_B; genus Zwartia. Next base: position 24,247 of record JADZBO010000088.1, on the reverse strand, counting down.
GCAACGAGGTGAGCGTTGTCAGAGCCGGATCTGCGCCCGGCTCAAGGCGATCGCTTGCATCGGATTTCAGGCCACTGTTCCAATCGCGGTGCAGAGCTTCGGGCGAACCCGGGCGCGACTCGTGGCTCGTATCAGGGTGCGAGGTAAGGTCAGGGGCCACGACGGAAGCGCCAGGGCGGGCACGACTGGCAGTCGTGCGTTCGCCATGCACACGCTCGTTGCGCCGACGGGTTTCGCGAAGCTGCTTTTCGCGCTCGGTTTCTGCCCTGCGGGCATCCTGCTCGCGAGCGCGCTCCATTTGGGCCACGGCGCGCGCGCGCGTTCCGCTACGGGCACGCCTGGACGGTTCGTCACGATCCTGTGATCGCGCGACCCCGGGCTTTGCTGGCTGTGCATCACCCGGGCGGGACTCCGGTTTGCCCACGGCATTGCCGCGGGAACCCCTGGGTTTGATCGACAGCGTCTTGCGACTTGAATCGTTTTCGTCCATCGCAGCGGATCAGAAGGGCTTGATGACAACCAGCGCCGTCACTGCAACGAGCAACACAACCGGCACTTCATTGAACCAGCGGTAGAAGACATGCGAGCGGCGGTTCTGTCCTCGTTCGAATTTGCGCAACATGATCCAGCACGCGTGGTGGTAACCGATGATCACCAGCACGAGCAGCAGTTTGGTGTGCATCCAGCCGCTGCCGGGACCCATGCCAATTCCGTAGCCGATGTAAAGCCACAACCCCAGCAGCACCGCTGGAACCGCGATGATCGTCATGAAGCGAAAGAGTCTGCGCGCCATGCCGTTGAGTGAGGCGATGACAGCAGGATCGCTGGCCTGCGCGATATTCACAAAGATGCGTGGCAGATAAAACAGCCCCGCAAACCACGAGGCGATCAGGACGATATGAAAGACTTTGATCCAGAGCATGAGAGTGTTATCCGCGTATTTGACCATTGCCCTGCAACACCCATTTGAGGGTAGTGAGGCCTTCAAGGCCCACCGGTCCCCTGGCGTGCAGGCGGTTTGTGGAAATGCCGATTTCTGCGCCCAGCCCATATTCGTATCCGTCGGCGAATACTGTGGGCAGGTTCACGTAAACGGAGCTTGAGTCTACCTCACGTTGAAAGCGTTCGGCGGCGGCGATATCCCGTGTCACGATCGAATCGGTATGGCCCGAACCCCAGCGTTCGATGTGGGCAATGGCTTCGTCAATTGAATCGACGATACTGATCGCAAGAATTGGCCCGAGGAATTCGGTCTCCCAGTCATCGTCCGTTGCCGGGTGGGTACCGGAAACCAGCAACTGGGTGCGCGAACACCCGCGCAATTCGACGCCGTGGTCCTGAAATTGTCGACCCAGCGAGGGCAGCAGATCCTGAGCGACCTGGTTGTGCACCAGCAGGGTTTCCATGGATCCGCAAACGCCATAACGGTAGGTCTTGGCGTTGAAAGCGACTCGCGCGGCTACTGCCAGATCGGCATCCGAGTCAACGTACACGTGGCAGTTGCCGTCCAGATGACGAATCATCGGCACACGGGCCTCAGCCGCCAGACGACTGATCAAACCCTTGCCGCCACGCGGAATGATGACATCGACGAAGTCGGTCATGGTGATCAGGTGGCCTACTGCCGCGCGGTCAGGTGTATTGATCACCTGCACCGCCGCCGCGGGTAACCCGGCTGCCGCCAGACCCTGTTGCACGATCAGCCCGAGCGCCACGTTGGAATGCAGCGCTTCGCTGCCGCCACGGAGGATGGCCGCGTTTCCCGATTTCAGGCAAAGCGCGGCCGCATCGATGGTGACGTTTGGGCGCGATTCGTAGATGATGCCGATGACCCCAAGTGGCACCCGCATCTGACCCACACGCATTCCGTTGGGGCGCACGGTGCTCGCCGTCAAACTGCCGACAGGATCCGGCATGGCGGCGACTTGTCGCAACCCGTCGATCATCGTGTTGATCGCACGGTCCGAGAGCGTCAGCCGGTCGAGCAGGGCGGGTTCAAGGCCTCGTTCGCGTCCGGCGGTCAGATCTTTCTCGTTCGCGGCCTGAAGCGCCACGCGATCCGTTGCCAGTGCATCGGCCATCGCAAGGAGTGCGCGCGCCTTGGTGGCGTCGCTCGCTCTGAGCATGGCTCTGGCGGCCTGTCTGGCCTGCCGCCCAATCTCGAGCATGGATTCCTGTATTGAGGTCATGGGTGATTTGCTTGATGAATCGGTATTCAATTTAACGCGCCGGTGTCACGGCGACCCGCATCGCGAGTCGGGTCATTTCTTCCCAGGGGTCCGAGAGTCTGCCGCTGACCGGTAAGCCCTTCACGAGCCGGTCGACCTCATGCGCATGCATGACTGCCGCAGGCCAGGAGCGGGGGGCGACGCGAGCCAGCGCCTGACGTGCCAGGCGCTCATGTTGGCCAAAGAAGCGCATTGAGCGTAGCACGGCTACCAGGTCTTGTCCCGACGCCTGCGCTTGCACCACGCGCGCCAGACTGCGGATTTCCTCCCCGACAGCCCAGAGTACGAGCGGCAGGGCTTCACCTTCGGCACGTAATCCGGCCAGCATGCGCAGCATCCGCGGCACGTCGCCGGTCAGCATGGCGTCGCGCAATCCAAAGACGTCATAACGCGCGACGTTCAGTACGGCGTGCTCGACATCCTCGATCGACAGCATGCCCGGATCAAAGAGCAACCCAAGCTTCATGATTTCCTGGTGCGCCGCGAGAAGATTGCCCTCAACCTTGTCGGCCAGCCACTGGAGGGTGGCTGGCTCCGCCCGTTGCGACTGCCGAGCAAGGCGACCGGCGATCCAGGCCGGCAACTGTGCCCGGTCAATCGCGGGCAGGTCCAGGGTGACTCCCGCGCCAAACAGCGCCACCGCCCATTTGCTGTCGCGCGTGGCTTTGTCCAGCCGGGGCAGCGACACCAGGGTGAGTACGTCGGGATCCGCGGCGCTGGCGCAACGTTGTGCCAGCGCGATCAGTGCTTGTGCCCCCTGTTTGCCGGGCTTGCCCGAGGCGAGGGAAACCTCAAGCAATTGGCGATCACCGAACAGTGATCCGCTCTGGGATGCCATCGCCAACACGCTCCAGTCGCTGCGGGCGTCCATGACATGCGAAATCCGCTCGACGAACCCGGCTGCGCGTGCAGCGGCCCTCAGGGCGTCGGTGGCCTCGATCGTCAACAGGGGATCGTCGCCAGTCACCACGTACAGGGCAGCCAGCGCCTTGCCTGGTCGCGCCAGAGACTGGATCAGGGTGTCTGCGTCCAAGGGTCGGCCGGATTATTGTGGACTACCCTGCAGCACCGAGGGCAACGGCGTGAGAGAGGGATTCTGTTGCCATGGGATGGCGTTCTGAGGCATCGGATTCACCATCGGCGCCGGATCCAACACCTCATCACCACGGGATTCCTGCTCCTTGACGATGTTCCATTGCTCCGTGACATCTGCCGCGGTAATGCGACGGATGATGCGGGTCACCATGCTACGGTACATGTCTTTATAGAGCGTCGCCTGTTCGCTTTCCTTGGCCTGGACAAATCTCGGGTCGAACGGGAGGCTGCGGATCGCCGTGAGGGTGGTGTCGCCAAGGATGATCTGGCGCCTGGAGTCGACGATTCGGAAGGTGATCCTGAGCATCAGTTCATACTCTTCGACTTGCCCCTGAGCATTGAGCGAGACCTGGCGGGTGTTTTGAATTGAACTCACGATCTCGAAGCGGGCTTGCGCCAATTGCGAAGCCCTGTACTGCTTTCGCGCCGAGATGATTGAGCGGTCATCCATATCCTCTTCGTCACTAAAGTCCCGCACGGTCAGCACGATTTCGGAAGGTTCGATCAGCACGATATCGGGCGACGCGGCCCTGATTGCCCGACGCAGATCAGCGCCAAACTGAGTGTTTTCGGGCACGCCGACGTAAAGGGTCCGGAATGGCAACGGTGTGACACCCTGCATCTGGAAACCGCAGCCAACCAGCGCCAGCATGAAAGCGAGCGCACCTGCCCAGCGGCATAACCGTCCGCAAGCCCCGTCCCGGCGATCGTTGAACCCACAGCGTTGCGTCATGGCGAATCCGTGCCCCTTAGCCGACTACGTTGACGAGTTTACCGGGTACGACGATGACCCGTTTCGCGGGTCTGCCCTCAAGGTGCTTCGTGACCGCCTCATGGGCGACAGCGGCCTGTTCGATCTGCTCGCGCGTTGCTTCGCGCGCTACGCTCAGGCTTGCCCGCAGCTTGCCGTTGATTTGCAGAACGAGTTCGATTTCGTCCTTGATGAGGGCGGACTCATCCACCAGCGGCCAGGGGGCATCGAGCAAATCACCGTGGGAGGTCGCGGCAAAACCCAGTTCGGACCACAATTGCCAGGTGACGTGCGGCACCACCGGATAGAGCACGCGCAGCAGAATGCCGAGGGCCTCGGTGATTGCCGCATCGGCGTAGACCGAGTCAGGAGACTCAAACGCGTCGACCGCATTCAGCATCTTCATGCAGGCCGAAACCACCGTGTTGTACTGGATCCGTTGGTAGTCATAATCAGCCTGCTTGAGAAGCGCGTGGATTTCAAAGCGCAGATTCCTGGCTTCAGCGGGCGCGGATGCCCAGTCGTTGACCGGGTTGGAGATTCCACGGGCGACCGATTCCTGACGCTGGTAACACAGTGACCACAGGCGTCGCAGGAACCGGTTAGAGCCTTCCACACCGGAATCCGACCATTCCAGTGTTTGCTCCGGGGGACTGGTGAACATCACGAACAGGCGCGCGGTGTCGGCGCCCTGTGTATCGATCAGCGATTGGGGATCGACGCCATTGTTCTTGGACTTGGACATCGTGCCAACGCCGCCATAGCGGATTTCGCGGCCATTCGACTTGAGGACGGCGCCGGTGATCGCGCCCTTCGAGTCGTAGGTGTTCTCGACCTCTTCGGGCCAGAAATACTCCGTGCCGCCTTTTTCGTTTTTCGCGAAGTAGATGTGATTCAGTACCATGCCCTGGCAAAGTAGCCGGGTAAAGGGTTCATCAAAGCTGACCAGACCCAGGTCGCGCATCACGCGAGTCCAGAAGCGCGCATACAACAGGTGCAGTACCGCGTGTTCAATACCGCCGATGTACTGATCCATCGGCATCCAGTAATCATTGCGCGCATCGACCATGGCGTGTGCATTACCGGGCGAGGTGTAGCGCATGAAATACCAGGACGAGTCAATGAACGTATCCATCGTGTCGGTTTCGCGACGGGCGTCGCGGCCACACTTCGGGCACGTGCAGGCAAGAAAGGCTTCGTTTTTGGTCAGCGGGTTGCCACTGCCGTCGGGAATCATGTCTTCCGGAAGGATGACGGGCAGGTCCTTCTCCGGCACTGGCACCGGACCACAGTGCGGGCAGTGAATAATCGGGATCGGTGTACCCCAGTAGCGCTGACGGGAGATGCCCCAGTCACGCAGACGCCAGGTCGTTTGCCGGGTGCCGAGCCCAAGGGCTTCGAGCTTTCCGGCGATCGCGTTGATCGCCCCGGCGAAATCCAGGCCGTCGTAAGCGCCTGAGTTGACCAGACGCGTCGCCTGCTTATCGGCATACCAGTCTTGCCAGTTGGTGTCGTCGAATGCCTTGTCGCCGGTTTGGATGACCTGGCGGATGGCCAGGCCGTATTTGTTGGCAAAGGCGAAATCGCGTTCGTCGTGTGCGGGAACGCCCATGACGGCGCCGTCGCCATAGCTCATCAGGACGTAGTTACCCACCCAGACGGCAACCTTGTCGCCGGTCAGCGGATGCGTGACGGTCAGGCCGGTATCCAGCCCTTCCTTTTCCCGGGTGGCAAGTTCCGCTTCGGTGGTGCCGCCCTGTTTGCACTGTTCGATAAAGGCCGCAATAGCGGGATTGGACGCTGCGGCATGTTGTGCCAGAGGGTGTTCCGGTGCGACAGCGCAGAAAGTCACGCCCATGATGGTGTCGGCCCGGGTCGTAAAGACGTAGAGCCTGCCTTCCTGGATCAGGTCGCCGGCAGAGTTCCGGATGTCGTGGGGAAATGCGAACCGCACGCCCTCGCTTTTGCCGATCCAGTTTTCCTGCATCGCGCGAACGCGATCAGGCCACCCGTCGAGTCCATGTTGAACCTGCTCAAGCAATTCAGCCGCGTAGTCTGTAATCCGCAGGTAGTATCCGGGAATTTCGCGCTTTTCCACTGGTGCGCCCGAGCGCCAGCCGCGTCCGTCGATGACCTGTTCGTTGGCCAGCACGGTATTGTCCACCGGATCCCAGTTGACCACCTGCGTTTTGCGGTAGGCAATGCCCCGTTCAAGCATGCGCAGAAACAGCCACTGATTCCATTTGTAATAGCCGGGGTCGCAGGCGCACATTTCACGTGACCAGTCGATGGCCAGCCCCATCGCCTTCATCTGCTGCTTCATGTAGGCAATGTTGTCGTATGTCCACTTGGCAGGCGGAACCCCGGACTTGATGGCGGCGTTTTCCGCAGGCATGCCGAAGGCATCCCAGCCCATCGGCATCAGCACGTTAAAGCCGCGCATGCGCAGATGCCGCGTCATCATGTCGTTGATGGTGTAGTTGCGCACGTGGCCCATGTGCAACTTGCCGCTGGGGTAGGGCAGCATGGAGCAGGCGTAAAACTTGGGTTTGAGCGCGCCGTTACGGTCAGTGGCGTACTCAGTGACGCGATACGCGTCACGTGCATCCCAGTTGGCGTGGGCGGCAGTCTCGACGACGGTGGGAAGGTAGCGTTCCTGCATGGTTGCGGCAAGGTAGGAAAAGGTGGAGGCGCGTAAATGCCTGGCAAGCCCGGCATTATAGAGCCCGTGGCATGACCGCGCCCCGGCGGGTGGCAGCCAAAAAGCAAACAGCCCCGCAAGAGCGGGGCTGCAGTGTCAGCGCAACGGGTTCGGAAGTGGTGCCGGGCCCGCTAACCAAGCGGGTTACTTAAGCTTGGTTTCCTTGTAGTCGACGTGCTTGCGCGCGACCGGATCAAATTTCTTGATCAGCATCTTTTCAGGCATGTTGCGCTTGTTTTTGGTCGTGGTGTAGAAGTGGCCCGTGCCGGCGGTGGACTCGAGCTTGATCTTTTCGCGGATACCTTTTGCCATGACGGACTCCTTTACGCGACTTCGCCACGGGCACGGAGGTCGACCAGCACGGCATCGATGCCGATTTTGTCGATCGTGCGAATGGCATTGGCGGACACGCGCAGGCGCACCCAGCGGTTTTCGCTTTCAACCCAGAAGCGGCGCGACTGCAGATTCGGCAGAAAGCGACGCTTGGTCTTGTTGTTGGCGTGAGAAACATTATTGCCCACCATCGGGCCTTTTCCGGTAACTTGGCAAACGCGTGCCATGGCTGCACCTATATATGATTGCGACGACAAGCCTTAGATTCTAATACGAAATCAAGGGTTTGAGCAAGTTCGGCGTGCAATGCGCCCTGCCAGCCAGGCGAGCGACCCGCAGATTCCCAGCACGACCGAGAGTGGCAGGGCGCTGTCTGATTGCCAAAGGCTGACCAGCAGACCGGAGAGTGCGCCACAGGAGATGATGATTGTCCCGAGCATTGCTGAGGCTGAGCCCAGGTGACGGCCGTGTTCGTTCAGAGCCATTGCTGCAGAGTTCGGATTGACGAACCCCTGGCTACACAGGAATGCCATCAGGCAAACAACCATCACGGGCAAAGTTGTCAGGCCCAGAGTCGCGAGCGCCAGGGATGTCAGCCCGGCAGTCAGCATCGCGCGCAGTGCCCAGGGCAGAATCTGCTCGGGCCGGCGGTCTCGTAACAGGCGCGCGTTGATCTGCGACCCGATGATCAGGCAGGCTGCATTCAGACCGAAAAGCAATCCGTAAGATTGGGGCGTGACCCCGAAATGTTCAATGAACACTCTCGGCGAGGCGACGATGTATCCGAACATGCCGGCCGAACCCATGCCACCAGAAAGCGCGTAGGCGCAAAACCGGCGATCACGCAGCAGGATTCCGTAGGTGCGCAGAATGTTGCCGGCGCTCAGCGGGATGACCCGATCCGGTTTCAGCGATTCGGTCATCAGCCGCGATGCCATGACGATCAGTGCCAGGGCGCCCAGTGTCATAAAAACGAAGGTGCCCCTCCAGCCAGTGAAAAGCAGAATCTGCCCCCCGACCAGAGGCGCCAGAATGGGCGCTACACCCATGATCAGCATCAGCATGGAAAGAGCCCGGGCGGCTTCCTGCGTTTCGAAGTGATCGCGAATGACGGCGCGCGGAATCACCATTCCGGCGGCGCCGCCCATGGCCTGGGCGAGTCGGCAGACCGTCAGCATTTCGACGCTCTGGGCAAGCGCGCATCCTGCCGAGGCCACCATGTAGAGAGTGAGGCCGGCAAACAAGGGCGGTTTGCGCCCATAGCGGTCGGTCAGGGGGCCATAGATGACCTGTGCCAGGGCCATGCCCGCGAGATAGACCGCCAGGGTGCGCTCGACCTCACCTGAGGTTGCGCCGAGGCTGACGGCAATCGACGGGAACGCTGGCAGATACATGTCAACCGAGACCGGGCCGATGGCCGTGACCGCCCCCATCAAGACCAGCCAGCCAGGCATCCCCAACTTTTTGAACCACGCCGCCATCACAATCCGAACCGAACAAGACCCGCACATCCCGCCGGCCGATTGCCCGCGTGTATGCCGACTGACTGTATCACGGACGCCACGACGCGCTGGCCGGGGCGCTGACGAAAGGTTTTCACTCAAAATAAAATCCGATACAGTCGACGTATCCGATCGTTACGGAGTGAGGACCGTGAACCCACTTTTGTCTGCAATCGAGAAAAAGCTCCATGCACTGCCCACCCCACTCGGGCTCAGGCTGCAGGATGGCACCCGACTGGGTCGCGCCGATGCGGCGGTCACGATCGTCGTGCGGGACGTCAAAGTTATCGCGCACCTGGCGAGCGGCGATATTGGCAAAATCGGCGAGGACTACGTCGAAGGCCGCTGTGACATTCTGGGCACGATGCGCAATCTCATGGCGGTGGCCGTGGCTCTGTTGCCTGGCTCCCCGGTGGACGCCGCCAGACAGGGGTGGTTCACCAGCATTATCCACAGCGTGATCTCGGTCTGGCGTCACTCCCTCGAACGCGATGCGCAGCAGATCGAGTTTCATTACGACCTGTCTGACGATTTTTATGCGTTGTGGCTAGACCCCAGAAGGGTCTATTCCTGTGCCTATTACGCGAACCCAGGCGACACACTGTCGCAGGCTCAGGAGGCCAAGCTCGACCATATCTGTCGCAAGTTACGGCTGCGCGCCGGCGAGCGCTTTCTCGATATTGGCGCTGGCTGGGGCGGATTGCTCCTCTGGGCTGCCGAGCATTACGGTGTGAACGCCACTGGCATTACCCTGTCGCGAAACCAGCACGCGTATGTCAATCGCCTCATCGAGCAGCGCGGCCTGAGCGACCGTGTGCGGATCGAGTTGCTGGACTACCGCAAGCTCGACACCTCCGGACACTTTGACAAGATCGCCTCGGTCGGAATGTTCGAGCACGTTGGCCGACAGCAGTTGCAGCAATATTTCGCCCGACTGCAGACCCTGCTGCGCCCAGGGGGGCTGGTGCTGAATCACGGCATCACCGCCGGTGGTGTTTACAACCCGCAACTCGGCAACGGGATGGGTGAATTTATCGAAAAGTATATTTTTCCCGGAGGTGAACTCACCCATATCGGCCCTGTCCTCACGCATATGGCCAACGGAGGACTGGAGCCGGTTGATATCGAGAATCTCCGACCACACTACGCCCGTACCTTGTGGGCGTGGAGCGACATGCTCGAGAGCCAACTGGATGCCGCCGCCGTGGTGCTCAAGGGCGCGCAGGGCGTGCGTGCTCTGCGTGCCTACCGGCTCTACCTTGCCGGGTGCGCCATGGCGTTCGGACATGGCTGGATTTCGCTCTATCAGATTCTGGCGCAGCATACGCCAACGGGACGGTCGGATGAACTTGATCTGCCGGGCGACCTTGCCTATCCCTGGCGGCGCGACTACATGTACGGCCCGCGGGACGATCAGCCCGCGACGCCGGTCGGTTTCCCTGACTGACCCGCGGCTGGCGCATGGCGACACGCGACTAGTGTCGAACACCGCACTGCGTTCAGTCAGCTTTCAGAGGCTTCGAGTCCTGCAATCGCCTCAGCGGCAATTTCAAAGGACCGCAGGCGCGCGCGGTGATCCCAGATCTGACCCGTCAGGATGAGTTCGCTGGCCCCGGTTTTCTTGATGAGGGCCGCCAGCCCCTCGCGAACCGTTTCGCGCGACCCCACCACGGAGCAGGCTACCTGGGCCATCACCCCCGGCTTTTCGCGCGGCGACCAGAACGTATCGATGTCGTCGATCGGCGGCGGAAGCGTCCCGCGCGTGTTGCGGTGCATGCGCGTGACATGCTGCAACAGCGTTGTGAACAAGTAGCGGGCCTGTTCGTCGGTATCGGCCGCGACCACGTTGACGGCGACCATGGCGTGGGGCGTGGCCTGCTGCGCCGACGGTTTGAAAAGGTCGCGGTAGGCGTGCATCGCTTCCATCAGGTAATCCGGTGCAAAGTGCGAAGCAAACGCGTAAGGAAGCCCGAAGTGCGCCGCAAGCTGGGCGCCGTACAGGCTGGATCCCAGAATCCAGATCGGCACCTCAAGGCCGCAGCCCGGGATGGCCCGCACGGACTGCCCCGGTTGCTCAGGACCGAAGTAGTGCTGAAGTTCCTGCACGTCCTGGGGAAAGTGATCTGCACTGCCGAGCAGGTCCCGTCGCAGTGCCCGGGCCGTGAGTTGATCCGTTCCCGGCGCGCGGCCGAGCCCGAGATCGATCCGTCCGGGAAACAGCGCTGCGAGCGTGCCAAATTGTTCGGCGATGACCAGCGGCGCATGGTTCGGAAGCATGATGCCGCCCGAGCCCACCCGAATACGCGATGTTCCGGCCGCGACATGGCAGATCACGACGGCAGTGGCCGAACTCGCGTTGCCCGCCAGATTGTGGTGTTCAGCCAGCCAGAACCGGGTGTACCCCCAGCGCTCGGCGTGCTGCGCAAGGTCGCGCGAATTGTTCAGCGCATCGGCGGCTGCGCTCCCTTCGGGGATCGGAGAGAGGTCCAGAATCGAGTAGGGAATCGTCATTGTCGCGTCAGATTAGCGGGTTATGCTTAACCCATTGTGCCAAAATTTCGTGCAATTACCCAAACAATCTACTAAGGAGTGCGACATGCGTGAAGTATGGGTCACTGGTGCGGGCAGAACCGCAGTCGGAGGATTCGGTGGCGGCCTCAAGGATGTTGCGCCCTGCGATCTGGGTGCCACCGTGGTCAAAGCCGTGCTGGAACGCGCCGGCGTGGACGGCTCGCAGGTGGGTCACCTGGCATTCGGTCATGTCGTCCCAACCGAAGCCCGCGACATGTATGTATCGCGGCTGGTGGCAGTCAACGGTGGTCTGCCGATCGAGTCGGCTGCTTTCAACGTCAACCGCTTGTGCGGTTCGGGCCTGCAGGCCATCGTATCCGCATCTCAGTCGATCCTGCTGGGCGATACCGAGATGGCGATCGGCGGCGGCGTCGAAGTCATGAGCCGCGGCGGTTACCTTTCGCAGACGCAGCGCTGGGGCGCGCGCATGGGCGATTCCACCACCGTCGACATGATGGTCGGCGCGCTCACCGATCCGTTCGGACGCATGCACATGGGCGTGACGGCTGAAAACGTCGCTGCCCAGTTCGGCATCAGCCGTGCCGATCAGGACGCGCTGGCCGTCGAATCCCACCGCCGCGCCGTCCACGCGCAGGACGAAGGTCGCTTCAACGACCAGATCATTCCTGTTGTCATCAAGACGCGCAAAGGCGAAACCAAGTTCATGGTTGACGAGCACCCCCGTCGCGACATTTCCGCCGAAGGGCTCGCGGCGTTGCGTCCGGTCTTCGTGAAGGAAAACGGCACCGTCACGGCCGGCAATGCATCAGGCATCAACGATGGCTCCGCCGCCGTCCTGCTGATGAGCGGCGAAGCCCTCAAATCCAGTGGCTCCAAGCCGCTGGCCCGTCTGGTCGCCTATGCGCACGCCGGCGTCGATCCCAAAATCATGGGCATCGGCCCGGTTCCTGCGTCGCGGCTTGCCCTGCAACGCGCTGGCCTGAAGCTTGAACAGATCGACGTCATCGAAGCCAACGAGGCATTTGCCGCACAGGCCTGCGCCGTCACCAAGGAACTCGGCCTCGATCCCGCCAAGGTCAATCCCAACGGCAGCGGCATCTCGCTTGGCCACCCGATCGGCGCAACCGGCGCGATCGTGACCGTCAAGGCAATCTACGAACTGCACCGCACCGGCGGACGCTACGCCCTGGTGACCATGTGCATCGGCGGCGGCCAGGGCATCGCCGCCATCTTCGAACGCGCCTGACCGCGTTTCCCCCTCGCGGGGAATCCGCAAATAGCAGGGCAACCGACAAAATCGGTTGCCCTTTTTAAATGCCCGTCACAGCGCCCCACCCGCAATCAGATCAACCCCAACTCATCCATCGACACCACCCTGTTCGCCGCCACCACCAGATGGTCCAGCAAATGAATATCAACCATCTGCAACGCCTGACGAGCCTGCCGCGTCAGATCCACATCCGCCTGGCTTGGACGTGCCAGACCAGAAGGATGGTTATGCACCAGAATCAGAGCTGCCGCATGATGCCGCAACCCCGCCTTCACCAGCTCACGAGGATAGACCGACGTTTGCGTGAGCGTCCCCCTGGAAACCTCCTCCGCCACGATCAGCCGGTACTGATTGTCCAGAAACAGCGCCACACACCGCTCGATCTGCTCATGCCCCAGCAACGCCGTGCAGTAGGATTTGACCCGAACCGGATGATCCAGCAGGCAGTCGCGCGCCAGATCTTCCTCCAGTGCACGCCGCGCAAGTGCGAGGATCGCAGCCAGCTGGCAAATCCGTGCGGCGCCCATGCCCGCCACGCCACCCAACTCCTCGGCGCTGGCCGCAAGCAGCGGCCGCACTCCCCCGAAGCGCCTTAGCAGCGCGTGCGCAAAATCCAGCACCGGCGTCCCGGGCAGCCCCGTACCGAGGATGACCGCCAGCAGTTCCGCGCTGGTGAGAGCGTCCGTTCCGTGCCGCAGCAGACGCTCGCGCGGACGCTCAGACACAACGGGCGGGATGGGTAGACGTTCAGACATCAAGTTGGCTCTAAAATGTGCGTTTCGCAATGCCTTGCAAGGTGACAGATTTTGACTGATCAGGCTCCCATTCCCGCTCCCGTTGTCCGTGCGGACTCCTACCTGACATTGCATTACCGGATCGTGATTGAAAGCGGACCCGGTGCCGGCTCGACATTCATCGACACCTTCGACGGCCATCCGGCCACCCTCCAGCTCGGCAGCGGACAGTGGTCTCCCGGAATGGAGCAACCGCTCGTGGGCCACCCGGAAGGTGACTGCTTCAGTTACAGCCTGTCCGCCGTGGATGCCTACGGCGAGCGCAACCCCGATCTGTTGCAGCGCCTGACCCGCGCAGCCCTCGCCGAACATGCCGGACAAGCCGCCGAGTTCGTGCCGGGTGACCTGGTTGAATTTACCGCGCCCAACGGTGGGCGGTATTCCGGCGTACTCAAGGAAATCAATGCCGATTGGGCGCTGTTTGATTTCAATCACCCGCTCGCCGGTCGCACGTTGCGTGTCGACGTCGACCTTCTGGGGGTGTTGTGATGGTGACCAGTCAAACCCCCGCCGGGCCCCGCGCAGGTGCTGAACTGATTCTTGCGCAACCCCGCGGCTTTTGTGCCGGAGTGGATCGCGCCATCGACATCGTGGAACGCGCAATCGAACTGCATGGCGCGCCGATTTTCGTTCGCCATGAAATCGTACACAACCGCTTTGTCGTCGAAGACCTGCGGTCCAAGGGTGCGGTCTTCATCGACGAACTCGACGAAGTGCCTGTTGGCGGAATTGTTGTGTTTTCTGCGCACGGCGTTTCCAAGGCCGTTCAGAAGGATGCCGCGGACCGCGGCCTGCAGGTCTTCGACGCAACCTGCCCACTGGTCACCAAAGTGCACATTGAAGTGTCGCGCATGCGCGCCGCTGGCCGTGAAATCATCATGATCGGCCACAGGGGGCATCCGGAAGTCGAGGGTACCCTGGGGCAGGAGTCGGGTGGCATGTACCTCGTTGAAACCGTCGCCGACGTACAAGCGTTGCAGGTCAACACCCCCGACAGCCTTGCATTCGTGACACAGACCACACTGTCCGTCGATGATGCCGCCGAGGTCGCCGCCGCCCTGCGTGCCAGGTTTCCTCACATCGTCGAACCCAAGAAAAGCGACATCTGCTACGCGACCCAGAACCGCCAGGATGCCGTCAAAGTGTTGGCGCCCGAATGCGATCTGGTCTTGGTCGTCGGCAGCGCCAACAGTTCAAACTCGAATCGCCTGCGCGAGGTTGCCGAGCGCAAGGGCGTCCCGTCCCACCTGATCGACGGTCCGGCTTCGATCGATCCCCAATGGTTGCAGGGTGCAAAACGGGTCGGCATCACCGCCGGCGCTTCCGCGCCTGAGGTGCTGGTGCAACAAGTGATCAACCGCCTGAAGGAACTGGGTGCCGTGTCGGTGCAGACCATGTCCGGGCTGACTGAGAGCGTCTCCTTTCCCCTGCCCAGGGAGCTGTCGCGCAAGCAATCCCAAACGATCGATCCGGAGTCCCCATGAAGCTTTACACCTACTACCGCAGTTCCGCCGCATACCGGGTGCGCATTGCGCTCAACCTCAAGGGCCTGACAGTCGACCAGATTCCCGTACACCTGAGCCGAAATGGTGGCGAGCAGCGCACTGATGCCTATCGCGAAATCAACCCGAATGCGCTTGTGCCTTCGCTTGAAGACAATGGCGCCGTCATCAATCAGTCCCTGGCCATCATCGAATACCTCGACGAGGCTTACCCTCAAGTGCCGTTGTTGCCGGGTTCTGCCGCGGATCGGGCGCATCTGCGCGCGATTGCGCTGACGATCGCCTGCGATATTCATCCGCTGCAAAATCTGCGAGTGCTCACCTATCTGGCACGCGAGCTTCATGCCGATGAAGAAGCCCGTAACACGTGGTTCCGGCATTGGGTCAAGAACGGACTGGAGGCAGTAGAGCGCATGGTCGTGCGTGGGAAGCCCGGGAAATTCACCGTTGCCGATACGCCCACCCTTGCCGATATTTTCATCGTGCCGCAACTCGCCAATGCCCGCAGGGTCAACGCCGACCTGTCAGGAATGCCAACTCTGCTGCGCATCGAAGCGAACTGCCAGGCGTTGCCTGCCTTTCAGCGGGCGGCACCGGGCGCGCAACCCGACGCCGAGTGATGCGTCAACCATGCCGGACGTGGTGAATCCCAAGCTGATGCCGCTCGCCTCGCCCGAGATTGCCAGGGAAATACCCGACACGTGGAGCCCGCGCGCATTCAGTACTATTGCGGCGGCTCGCCGCCGAAACCCTGGCGGTACACAGGGCGACCAGGCCGGGTCTGATTGAATTCAATCATCGCCTCGCCCAGGGCGACGACGTCAAGCGACTTCGCCGGCATGAGGCTTTGGTGTGGAGGTGCCCCCGATCCGCTGAATCCAGCTGCGCATGAAGTCGATCGTCGATCGCAGGCTGTAGTAGTCGCTGCCCATGGATTTTGGCACTTTCAGGGCCAGGGAGCTTTGCTCGATTTCATCCAGACGCCTGACATAGTCAGCCCGGAGTTCCGGATCGTAGCGCGAGAGGAGATCTTGTTCGAGAAATTTCAGTGAGCCGTAGATCTCGTTGATCCGTTTGCGCACCCGCGCCAGACGGAAGGTTGGCATGCTCTTGATGACTGGATAGGCGAAGGCGAACAACGGAACGCAAAGCAGGAATACGCGGTCGATGAATTCGGCGAGCCAGAATGGCAGGTAGTCCATCAGGAACGGAGTGCCTTTTGCGTAGAAACGTTTGGCCACCTCGCTTTCCGGCAAAACCGATTCCTTGTAGACGGGAAACTCACCGTGACGTGCAAAAAACGATCGCTGGCCATTGACCCTGCGCGCGGCCTCCAGAAAGAGCATCTGAATGGCGGGGTGCATATTCTTGTCGACCACAATACTGGTCGTGGTTGCGACCAGCGTCGTGTTCTGGGCGGGGAAGTCGCGTTTAAGGTTTAAAGCGGCTTCGGGGATGTGAACCTCGTGATAGAACGGTAAGTGTTTGGTGTAGGCCGCCGCGCGCCGGAAACTCCTGACCCGAGTGATGGGGTCGGCCAGAACCGCCTGGAGGTTCTCGGACTCCATGCCCTCCACGAGAAAAAGCGCACTGACGTCGCCACGCCTGAATGCCTCGACGCCTTCCGTATTGGACATTTGGCGGAAGTTCGGACTATCGGCGATGCCGTTGATCGTCATGAGGTGGATTGCCTGCGCGTAGGTGCCGCTGCCTGGTCTGCCGATCGCCACCGGTTGCGACAGATAATGCGAATCGTCCGGATCGTTGTCCTTGAACCGATCGGCGCGGTAGAAAAACCAGAGCGGCTCAAAATCAATGCTGCCCAGCGAGACGAGTTCCGCCGCATCGGAGCGATGCATCAGCCCGCCTTGCACGAAAGCCGCTTGCAGCGGGTCAATTTGCTTGCGAAGGCGCTCGATGTTATCGGCTGAGCCTGCCGTGTAGACGAGTTCGAGCGTGATTCCGTTTTTGGCGAAAAACTCGGCGTACTTCTTGCCCATCTGTTCGTAGCTTCCGCTTTTCGAACCAACGTCAAGCTTCACATGGCGGGGCGGCGCGGGCCGGATAAACCAGATGCCGACACTCACGATGACCAGCAGCAGCAAAAGCATCGGCCAGGCGTCGCGGACGAAGGACTGCATCGACCGGATTTCGTCGAGCGCGGTGTCGTAGAGCGCACTCCACAGTTCGCGCGCGTCGTCCTTGAAGTTCGACATTGCCATTGGGTCGGTCACTCCGTGTATTGGGTCTTATTGGCGCTGGGTGACAGCGGCAAGGCGCAGCCAGACCTGTCGCCAACGGCTACGGGTCAGTTTTGTCCTGTGATACCCAGATCAGCTTGTCGACGTCAAAGCCAAGCCCTCTTGCCTGTGTGATCAACTGCTCGCGCACGCCGGCCGGAAGCTTCCGCTCGCGAGCCAGAATCCACAGGTAACTGCGGTCGGGGCCGGCCACCATTGCCCACTGATACCCCTGCTGATCAAGCGCGACGATGTGATAGCCGCCATAGAACGGCCCGAAGAAGGATACCTTGAGCGATCCCCGCCCCGGATCTCCGGTGAAGAGCGCTTTGCCCGTTGCGTCGCGCCAACTGCTTTTTGCGGGATCGAAGCCGCGATTGATGACTTCAATGGCACCATCGGGCAGTGCCCGGTAGGTTGCCGTGACATCGGTCATTCCACGTTCGAATGAATGATCGAGCCGCGCGATCTCGTACCATTTGCCGACGTAGCGGCTGACATCAAAGGGCGTGACCGGGGTGATGCCTTCCGGCGGGGCGGTCGAGCAACCCGCCAGGACCGCAAGGGTGGCGAGCAACGCGATCGCCATGCTGCGTCGTGCAGCCTGAATCAAGGTAGTCATGAGTCGGTCATTTCCTTTTTGCAAAGAGCGGCAAGGTGCGCCTGAAGCGCAAACATAGCCGATTTCTCGTGGCGAGCGGTGCGCAGTGCTTGCGGGAATGGCTGGATTTTGACGACATCGGAGCCGATAACTGGTTAGAGCGAGTTGCATTGTTGCAGATCAACTACCGGGTGAATAGTTTCACTTTGACGGCAAGGGTCAGGACTTTTGACTTTTGATGCGGATCAAGTTGTGGTGTACTAGCAGCAATCGATAGCAAGGATATAGAAGCATGACCCCGCCCAGGACCAGTATGACCTCGGTTTCCCCGGAAACCATCAGCCGGCCCGCTGAATCTCACCCGCTGTTTCCCCTGCCAATCCCGAAGTATATGGAGCAGGTTTACTGGTGGGCCTATATTCACCCCCGTTCGGTCAAGATCTTCGAACACGAATTTCTGATCAACGCTATCCTTTTTGGTAACTATGACCGGCTGTGTTCGGCCCTTCTCGATGAGATGGGTACCCCGGTACATGGGCGCGTGTTGCAGGTTGCCTGCGCGTATGGCGATCTGACGCCGCGCTTGCGCGAACGGCTTGCGCCCGATGCGACACTGGATGTCATCGATATTCTGCCGATCCAGTTGTCCAGCCTGGCCGAGAAGATGCCTGCCGATTCCCGCGTCACGCTGACGCAGGGCGACTCGTCCGCATTGACGTTTCCCGATGCCAGTTTTGACAGCGTCTGCATGTATTTTCTGCTTCACGAACAACCGGAGTCTGTCCGTCGCGCCACGATCGCCGAGGCGTTCCGGGTTGTCAAGCCGGGCGGGAAGATCGTTCTGATTGATTATCACCGTCCTGCGATCTGGCACCCGATGCGGCCCTTGCTGCGCGGCATCTTTCACTGGCTTGAGCCTTTCGCAATCGATTTGTGGGCCCATGGTATCGAGGCCTATTTTCCGGCGGACATCACGCCGGCCAGCGTCAGGAAGACGACTTTCTTCGGTGGCGTCTACCAGAGACTGGTCCTGACGCGCTGAACCGGCTTTTAGCAGGGAGTTTTTCATGCATTGCATCAAAGCAGATGTCGCGATCGTCGGCGGTGGCGGCGCGGGACTTCGTGCGGCCATTGCGGTCGCCGAGGCAGATCCCACGCTGAGCGTCGCGCTGATTTCCAAGGTCTATCCAATGCGCAGCCACACAGTGGCGGCAGAAGGCGGGGCGGCCGCGATTACGCAGGCGCATGACAGTTTCGATGCCCACTTCCACGACACGGTGGCGGGCGGTGACTGGCTCTGCGAACAGGATGTGGTTGAGTACTTTGTCAACAATGCCCACGACGAACTCGTGCAGATGGAGCACTGGGGCTGCCCCTGGAGCCGCAAGCCCGACGGTCATGTCAACGTGCGCGCCTTCGGCGGCATGAAGATCGAGCGCACCTGGTTTGCCGCCGACAAGACTGGTTTTCACATGCTGCACACGCTGTTTCAGACCTCGATCAAGTATCAGGCGATCCGGCGTCTGGACGAGTATTTTTGCGTCGATCTGGTCGTTGATGACGGACGCGTTCAGGGTGTCGTGGCGATCGACATTGCCAGCGGCGAGTTTGCCTTGATTGAGGCCAAGTCAGTGATTATGGCCACCGGTGGGGCGGGTCGCGTTTTTCGCGAAAACACCAACGGTGGCATCGTGACGGGCGACGGCATGGCAATGGCCTACCGCCACGGGGTGCCGTTGCGTGACATGGAATTCGTGCAGTATCACCCGACCTGCATGCCGGGCACTGGTCTTCTGTTTACCGAGGCTTGCCGGGGTGAAGGCGGGTTTCTCGTCAACAAGGACGGGTACCGTTACCTGCAGGACTACGGGCTCGGCCCGGCCGAGCCCACCCCTAGAAACAAGGCCATGGAACTTGGCCCCCGGGATCGTCTGAGTCAGGCTTACTGGCACGAAAAGCAGAAAGGCCGAACGATCAGCGGTCCGCATGGCGAGGTCGTGCATCTGGATCTGCGCCATCTCGGCGAAAAAAAGTTGCGTGAGCGGTTACCGCAAATTTATGAGCTGGCCGAAGAGTTCCTCGGCGTGGATCCCGCGCGTGCGCCGATCCCGGTTTTGCCGGCCGTGCACTACACCATGGGCGGCATCATTGCGGATGGCCTGACCGCGTCGACATTGCCGGGGCTTTACTCCGCTGGCGAGTGCTCCAGCGTTGGGATACACGGTGCCAACCGTCTTGGTTCGAACTCTCTCACCGAATTGCTGGTCTTTGGCAAGGTGGCCGGGGTGCAGGCCGCAGCCTTCGCCAAAAGCGTCCCGGAAGGCAACGCTGCTACCTTGAACCACTTGGCGGAGCAGGCGCGCGATCGCGCGATGGCTGTTGTCGAGCGGCGCGGGGGGACCGAACGCCTGGCGACATTGCGCCGCGAAATGGCGCAGACCATGGAGGATGGTTGCGGCATCTATCGCGAGGCTTCGACGATGCAGGCAACCTGCGACAAGCTGGCCGAACTCAAGGATCGCCTGGTTCACGTCAGGCTCGATGATCAGTCGCATGGGTGGAACACCGAATGGCTGATGGCGATCGAGCTCGGTTATCAGCTTGATGTGGCGCAGGCGATTGCGTATTCGGCACTGAACCGACGTGAGTCGCGCGGTTCGCACCAGCGCCTGGACGGGTATGGCGAGCGCGATGACGTCAACTTCCTGCGTCACAGTCTTGCTTACTATGTGGCCGACGGCCCGCCGCGTATCGAATACCAGCCAGTCAGGATCACGCGTTCCCAGCCTGGAACGCGCGCCTACGGGGCTGCCGGCGAGAAGGCCGAAGCCGAGGAACACAAGACCGAACGCGAGGGGGGTCGTCATGCCTGACAACGCCAAAACGATTCAGATCGAGGTACTGCGCTTCCGCCCCGAGCAGGAAGACGAACCGGTCTGGGAAACCTTCACGATCCCTTACACCGACGATATGTCCGTGCTGCAGGGACTTCAGTACATCAAGGACGAGGTGGATGGCAGCCTGAGTTTCCGATGGTCTTGCCGTATGGCGATTTGCGGCAGCTGCGGGATGATGGTCAACGGCATTCCGTCGCTTTCCTGCAAGACCTTCCTGCGCGAGCTGGCACCCGGCCCCGTTCGTATTGAGGCGCTGGGGCACTTTCCCATTGAGCGCGATCTCGTGGTCAGCGTCGACGGATTTGTGAAGAAGCTTGAGGGCATTCACCCCTATCTGATTCCCAAGGAGCCGCGGGCGCTTTCCGAGGGCGAATATCTGCAGACTCCCGAGGAGCTGGAAAAGATCGAGCAGTACACCTCATGCATCAACTGCATGCTGTGTTACGCGGCGTGTCCGCAGTTCGGGTTGAACCCGGATTTCACCGGACCGGGCGTACTGGCGTTGCTGCATCGTTACAACGCCGATTCGCGCGACGGGGGCCGTGGGCTGAGGATGGAAGTGCTGAACGCCGAGGAAGGCGTCTGGAGCTGCACCGCGGTCGGATATTGCTCTGAAGTATGTCCTAAGCATGTTGATCCCGCCAATGCGGTCAACCAGAACAAAGTCAACAGCGCAATGGATTATCTGCTCAATCTCGTGTCGCCCCGGGGAGAAAAATCATGAAGCATGCCGCAGGGGCGGGTCGCCCGCACGTTCGGCCCTACGTGCGACCCATGAAGGGCTGGTGGACGCGCAATCCTTTTTTCATGAGTTATATGGTTCGCGAGGCCACCGCGCTGGCGGTCTGGCTCTATTCGGTCGAGCTGCTGGCGGGCGCGCTCTGTCTGTTAATGGGCGAGGGCGCCTGGAATTCTTGGGTCGCGACCATGCGTCACCCGATCATGATTGTGATTAATCTGGTCATTTTGTGGTCAATGGTTGTCCACGCCAAGAGCTGGTTCGACATCATGCCCAAGACCATGCCGATGATTTTCATTTCGGGCAGACGCCTGGAGGCGTCGACCATCACGCGGGTGGGTTACGCCGCGGTCGTGGTCGTCACGCTGGTGATCCTCGGACTTGCAATATGGGGGCGGACATGAAAAAGCGATCCAACGCACCGATTTTCTGGCTGTTGTTTGGCGCAGGCGGTGTGCTTGCGGCCCTGACCGGGGTCGCTCTGGTTCTGATCACCGGTGTGCTTGTTCCGCTTGGATTGGTATTGCCGCAGGATTACATGGCTTATCCACGCGTGCTTGCCTTTGCCCAGAACTGGTTTTTCAAGGCCTTTCTGTTTGCCGTCATTGCGTTGTTTGCATGGCATGCGGTTCACCGTATCTATCACAGCCTGCATGACCTTGGTATCCACAATAATTCCGGTACCTGGATGCTCTGCTACGGCAGTGCGATGGCGATTACGGCGCTCGGGGCGATTGCCCTGCTGGGGATTGGCTTTTAGGAACCGGCTGCAGGCGACTCCCTTCCGACGACTCCCTGCCGACGACGTCAAGGAGTCATCGCGAAATATTTCACCAGAATGCCGTAGGCTTTGTCGGAGATCGTGATCGTCCCCTCATAGGGGGTGCTGTAATCATTGGCGACCGCGATCATCATTGAAAACATGAATGCCAGTGACAACGTGAGCACATAATACAGACGCTCACGCTGACCGATGTTGACTGTTCCCACCACGGCCATCACCAGTAGCGACGAGGCGATGAGCACGATCCAGAGCAGACTTGAGTCGGCGGAGTTGATCCCGTTGACCCGGTGCTGTCGTAACTTCGCGGCCGCATTGGCGTCGGTTAGTATGACCCCGAACACTTCTGCCTGCCCTGGGCTTTGAATTTCTTTCGCGAGTTGACGCAACGCGACCCAGAGGTGATCCATTGCGTCCTGCGTCCGCTTGTCAGAACCGAGGCCGCGACCATGTCCTGGCAGTTCGTGAGCCAGTATCGAAACTACATACTCTTTATACCGGGTGATCAATTCCTGCTTTGACGGTGTTTCGGGGAGTATGACCAGGTTTCGATAGGTGACCGTCAGGTTTTCGACTTCCTGGTGCGCGGAATTGACCTTGTCCTGGTAGCTGTTCCAGAAACCGACGACGACAAATGCCTGCATGATGCCGGCGATCGAACCCAACACCTGAAACATGACGGATGAAACGCCGGAACGGCGTTCAAGAGCCGGCAGACTGATCAGTCGGTGCACCGCGTAATGCGACAGGCAACCCACCAGCGTGAGGCCGATCGTCAGCAAGATGACGTTGAGCAAAAGGGAATGCGTCAGGAACATGTTGGAGCTCGGCAGGCGGCGTATCGAAATACTGGTTCCAACGCGTGTTTGCGGTGAGTGCCAGGCAGGTAAAAGCTATAATAATCAGTCTTTATCGTAACCCTGACACGATCGTGAAGTCATCAGGGAACCGAGCGTGAATTCACCCGGCGAGTGGGTTGAACGCGAATCAAATAGAACAAAACTCCAGGATCGCAGATGAAAACCCCCCATCCGATGGTAACCGCACTTCTGGCGATTTCGTTAGCGTGGGTGCCTCCCGTCGTGGGGCAGACCAACACTCCGGTTTCTCCTCCCGCTGCTCAAAGCGCCCAGGCCCCTTTATTTTCCTCTCAGCAGCTCGACGCCTTGCTGGCGCCGATCGCGCTCTATCCGGATGCACTGCTCAGTCAGGTTCTGATGGCGTCGACCTACCCGCTTGAAGTGGTTCAGGCGTCGCGCTGGTCCAAGGCCAATGGTGACAAGGGTGGTGAGGCTGCTGTGAATCAGGCGGCAAG
Organism: Burkholderiaceae bacterium; assembly: GCA_020851995.1. Lineage (GTDB taxonomy): Bacteria > Pseudomonadota > Gammaproteobacteria > Burkholderiales > Burkholderiaceae_B > Zwartia. Next base: position 966 of record JADZBO010000088.1, on the reverse strand, counting down.
CCAGCCGTGGGATCCGAGCGTACAGTCCTTAGTCGGGTTTCCCAACGTGCTTCACATGATGAGCGACCAGCTTGACTGGACGCAGCAACTCGGAGACGCTTTCCTGGCACAGGAGCGCGACATACTGGATTCGGTCCAGCGTCTGCGTCGCCAGGCGCAGCAGGCCGGGAACCTGAAGTCCTCGCCTCAGCAGAACGTGGTCACACAGGGGCAAACGATCGTAATCGAACCCGCTCAGCCCAACGTCATTTATGTGCCGGCATATAACCCGACTGTGGTGTACGGTGCCTGGCCAAATCCCTCTTACCCCCCTGCCTATTATCCTGGCGTCATGTCCTGGTATCCCGGTCAGGCGCTTGTGAGCGGCCTGGCGTGGGGCGCCGGATTTGCGATGGCTGGCGCGATGTTTGGCGGCGTCAACTGGGGTGGGGGTTCGGTCAATGTCAACGTCAACAACTACAACCGTTACTCACGCAATTCCAATAATGTCTATCGTGGTGGCGACAACACCTGGCGCCATGATCCCGGGCATCGTGGCTCGGTCGGCTATCGGGATCAAAACTCTCAGCGCCAGTATGCAGGCGCCAATAATCGGGCGGCAGCGGCAGACGCCCGCCGCGATTACCGGGGCTATGACGGTGCGCAATCGCGCGGTGCGGGCGCTGGAGCCCCGGCCGGTGGTGCCGGCGCTGATCGCTCCGGTCAGCGGCAGCCTGTCGGTGATCGCGCCGCCGCTGCGGGTCAGCGTCCGGGTGCTGGTGACGCGGCGCAACGCCCTGGGGCCGGCGGACAGCGTCCCGGTGGTGGCGATGGATCGCAGCGCCCGGGTGGTGGCGACGGCGCACAACGCCCTGGCGGCGCAGGTCAGCGGCCGGGCGATGGCGCGGGAATTCAACGTCCGGGCGGGGGCGAGGCCGCGCAGCGCCCCGCAGGTGGAGCTCAACAGCGACCGGCGGAGCGACCTGC
>JADZBO010000087.1 GCA_020851995.1 Burkholderiaceae bacterium | reverse complement strand
TTCATCGATGTTGTCCAGCGACAGCAATCCCCGGTCAGCCACCACGATCAGGCGCCGAATGTGACCGAAGCGGGCAAGCACTTTCTCAAGGGTCGGGATCAGCGTGGGCGCTTCGGCCTGGTTGCCGTCAAACACCTCGTGGTAAATCGGCAAGCCGTCGGCGGTTTGCACCACACCCAACATGAACTGGCGGGCAATCACGCCTTCCTTGGACATGCCGTACTGCCGCACATCGCCGTCTTGCTCGCTCAGGCCCGCGGCCCGAATGGTGGTGAGGTCGTAAAACACCAACGACATGTCCTGATCGATCAAGGGGCTGATCTGGCGTGCAACCAGTTCGTCAACCGCCGGTTGATGGTCGATCAGCGCATCGAGGCTGCGCAGCAGATGCTGGTGGGTGAGCGCCTCGACATCCACCTGAGGAATGCTGACGGTCTGCAGCCAGCGCAAGACACCAAGTTTGGAGTCCGCGTCACAGAGGCGATTAAAGACCATGACGCGGATCGCGTGTTCAATCGGCGTCGTATAGCGCGCCCGACGAAACACGCCACTCAATGCGTCAAAGCCGAGTTCCTTCCACAGCTGATCGAGCGCCCAGACGTCGCCCAACGCAAGCGCCGACTCGAACGCGACCTGGGGTGCCTGGGCCATCGAGGCCGGCATGCCCTTGGCACGCATCAATCCTTTGAGCAGCGAATCGACCTTGCCACCCGTTTCGTCCAGACGACCAAGCGTGCAGATGGTGCGTTGGCGCGGGCGCCCCGTGTCGTCGCGAAACGATTCGGCCAACTGCACATAGGTGTGGCCGCCGGAGCGGGTGAGTTTGGTGAACATGCGGCCAGTGTATCAACTAGGAGCATCGATGGCAACAAATATTGCCCACACATTCAATATGCAATATTGCCACTACAGAAATTTTGAGAGAAAATTTTAAGTGCCTGATTTCATTCAACTAAATTTTGGGGAACGAGGCAAAAACCCGATTTGGTGTCGAACTCGGGTTACCTGTCCGCCCTGGCGATCCTAGGGGCGGGCCTATGCAAAGGATTAAACATGATCAAGGGACTCAGTATTACCCCGCCTGTTGTTGGGCGGATATCGATTGGCAGAGTTGTTGAACGAAACGGCAAGCGACTGCCCGAGAAGGATGACCAGTTCACCATCACGTCACAGATTCAAACCAAGGAAGGCTGGATTCCACATCCTTACGATGAAGGCTTCAGAAAGGCCCAAGGGGGCAAGATCCGGTCTATTCCGGTGACCGTTTTGTTTGATGATCCGGCGCTTAACTTTCGGGCAGCCTACACAATGTTTGACCGGCAGTCAGGTCGACCAATGTGTGCTGGTAACGGTGAAACCTGTCGGCGTATCTGCAGCGACGGAATCAAGCAGTTGCAATGTCCGACCCCAATCAACTGCGAGATGGGGCAAGGCGGTCTCTGCAAGCCCTTCGGTAGGTTGAATGTCGTGATCGGTGACGAGGATCCCACGGCAACCTTCGTCTACCGCACGACAGGGTACAACAGCATCCGCACCCTCACTGCAAGGCTGCGTCAATTCCAGGCACTGTCGGGTGACAAGCTCTCATGTCTTCCGCTTGAGCTTCGACTGAGGGGAAAGTCTACGACGATGAGCCGTGGCACGCCGATCTACTACGTTGATCTCACCCTCAGGACCGGTATGACGATGGCGGAAGCACTGCAGGCCGCAGGCGAGACCCATGCCAAGCGGGAAGATGCTGGGTTTGACCAGGCGGCGCTCGACGATGCTGCAAGGACTGGCTTGGCTAACGGCGAGTTCGAGGAGACCGAAGACGAGGCCAGCACGGTCGTTGAAGAGTTTTATCCTGACGATGAAGGCAACAACGAATCTGAGGGGAAACTCAAACCGTCTTTAGCCGACAAGTTGGGCAGCAAACTGTCACGGCCATCCAACGCAATCAGTCACGAGGTAACGCCATGAGCTTTATTCTGCTTTGTTGGGCCTACGCAATCCCGACGGCAATGATCATCGTAGGTGTTGCCGGACTCTGTATGGTTAATGCCGTCATTGGCTAGGATGAAAGAGGGCTCCGCAGGAATGGGGGCTCTCATCAATGACGCGCAAACAAATGAAACGAACCCCACGGGGAGGCGTCGCATTGAATTAACTTGTCGCGGTCTGATTCGTCATACTTCTTTTAACTTTGCGAAAAATTTAGCTGGCAGAATGGCGATCAGATAGTAAGTTACCACTGCCTGCGGTAATGCAATCACTAGATACCTAGCGAACGCAGGTTCACCCCCACGACCTCCATATTTCACCGTCATGCGTCGAATTTCTTCCACCCACAGATTTTCCACGCTGTAGATTTTTGAAAACAAAATCACAACTATCAATGAAACATAAAATAATCGCTGCGGCGTCGACCCGCTCCTGAATCCAACGCCGAGAAAACGCAACACGAGCAGATACGCCGCAAGGGACCAAAATATATTGCCCGCAAATATCCCCTGTGAGATTAGAAACGGGATTACTCCGGCAAAGGCTGGAATGATCAAGAAAAGTAGCACCGAAGAAAATGGCGACTGGTTGAGTGAGGATTTCGAAGCCCAAGTTAAAACAAGGAACATTAGAAAGAAAAATAAAAACCAACGAAGAATTTTATCTGGAACAAAACCGCCAAGCGCCCAAATCTCAGGCCAATCCCCGCTCGACGAATCAAGATGCAAGGCACCTAGTGCGGCAATTTCATACATTGTGCTAAATATAAATGCTGAAATTGCATAAATTAGCACTCCAATGAAACTGTATTTCAGTGACAGATCCAGCGCCTTAGAGTCGATTTGCATGATCGTTTGAACTCGTTGTTATATAACTCATTTGTCCAGGCTTAAACAGACTCTCCGCCACAGGACGTAAGATTTGATAGCGACTGAGTGATGCTTTATTATTTTTTTAATTTAAAAAATAGCGTCATTGCCGCAAAGGTAATATGCTTCTTCGGATTCGCTTGGCAATAATTCTTCATCCATTCAAAAGCCTGTCTTGACGTCACTCCATCTAGAGGATCCTGCCGATCAGGGCCAAAAACTTCGTAACTTGCGTTGATTCCGGATAAAAAGCCGATCAGCCACGCATCGTACGACGCTTTTTCTGGGCCAGTGGCGTTAACCCAAGTAGCGCAATCCGTCCCCCCCATATGTGATGCCGCGAGACTTTCCGAAGAAACGGTAAGGAGCATGACAATTAAAAGTAGATTTTTTATTTTCACTATGTTCTCCTTCAAAAGGGTTCCAGCAACGAACCTACACTGAACAACGATAATCGCCAAATATTGACGTGAACGATTATCTGCGCAAAGTACGCCGTCGCAGTTCAATCATCAGACAACCCTCGTATTATTCGTTTGATCGATATCAATTTGGACAATAATAACATCCTGAGAGTTTGTTGAGGCTATTGCGTTGACCTGCTTTGAATGTCGACCAAGCCACAAATTGTCATCCCCAACGTATCGAATCGCGACCCGCGCCATTGAGGGCTATTGCTCAACGTCAGCAGTGCTTAAAGCAGCACTAATCAACGTGTCAGCCAATAGTGACTGTTGGCCTCGTGCTTCACGCAGATCAACTTTCATTCGATCGCACAGAGCCATCAACTCTTCAACTTTGGCTACGATGCGGCATCGTTCTACAAGTGACAGCAATACTTCGGGCGCCTAAGCGCAGATATCTTCGAGATCTGACTCACCATCCTTGAGAAAGCAATTCTTTCATGCTTGATGCGTTCAAGACCGATGCGCAGGTTTCCCAATCGGCATCGACCACCTTGCTGTATTTTGCATCGAACGGGTTCCTCGTTGCTTTGGTTCGATCGATCAGTCGATTAGCGGCCTGTTCATCGTTTAGAGCTACCTGAACCCAGACATCTTCCAGCGTGTCAGGGATTTGACCGAAGAGGTTGTGAATTGCCTCAAGACGATCGGCTAGAACCTGATGAACTCTGTCCTCCACCGAGTCCCGATACCGGAGATTGGCAATCCAAATTTCGCTCCTGGCCTGACCAATACGCTGGATGCGCCCTTTTCGCTGTTCCAGACGGGTCGGATTCCAGGGCAAGTCAATGTTGATGAGCGTGCCTAGTTTTTGCAAGTTGAGCCCTTCAGAAGCTGCATCTGTTCCCAGTAGCAATTTCAGATCGCCATCGCGGACTCGCTCCTTCAACACATTTCTATCGCAGCGTTGAAACTTGCCACTCCGCCAAAATCCCGAGCGATTGCTGCCAGCGTAGAGGCCAATATCTAGCCCGACAAACTCTGCACGCTTGGCCATCTCGTCACCCACCCAACGAACAGTGTCGTAATACTGAGAAAATAGAATGCAACCCAAATCAAGCCAAGGTATTGAACCGCTGTTAGAGGCGCCGCACAAGTACCCGATTACTGCATCAAGCTTCGGATCGTTATTCCCGCCTTCCCGCAATAGCTCAAGGCAACGCTCCAAGGAGTTGCGCTCGGCAGGGCTAAAGTTCTTGAATTCACTAGCCCCCTGCGGTGGCCTACCGATTTGAACTGGTGATTCCTCATCGGCATCATCGTCATCTTCGTCGTCTGTGAGATCGACGTCTTCGCCCAGGAGTTTGCTGATCGTTCGTCTCCCAGCCTCCATTGAACTACCTAAACGTCTCAACAGAAGCGTCTTAAAAAATCCAGCGCTCGTAACCCGACGTTGGAGTAACTGTGAGAACGTCTCTGCTTCCTGATAAGCCTCTCGAAGATAGCCACCAAGAACAAGGGCATCGTCATCCTCTTCTCCGAAAAGCTTTACAGCAACCCTCGGCAGAAAATAGCTACCTGTAGCGGGATTGATCGTGGCTTCAAGGTAGGAGCGGGTGCGGCGAACGATGCACCGCAATAATGGGTTAAACGTTTCACCATAAGTCGGAAGTAATCCGTTTTGAAGTTGAACTCTCTGAATCGCTGGGGACAGTTTTTCCAGACTTTCGGGATTGAACTGCCATTGCGTATCTTCTGCGTTCAGTCCGCGTCGGATACGATCGAACGCTGGGTCTTCAAATTTAGAGGGCAGTGGATCACGAACGTATTGCCAGCCGTTTCTGACATCGTTAGTCGGAACTGACGTGACGCCCGTAGCAATATCGAGGCAATGGCTGGCCTGAAACCAAGGACTTGTGCGAGTCCAACCGCCCAATACTCCGTCATTTCCTTGCGAGAGGATGTTGAGCAGATCCCACGCCTCAACCGGATGCAACTGCACAGGGGTCGCCGTCGCCAACAACATGCTCTTTGTTTTGAGACCAATCTCCAGCAAAAAAGCCATTAGCTTGTTCGGCTCTGGCCGTTCGTTGATTTCATCGGCGCCAGCATCTACCTTCGGCACCTTGCGGCGACGGGCGCGGTGTGACTCGTCGACTATGACGCACGTGTATCTTTTGCTGAGCAGTTGGTTGATTGCGTCTGATAGGCCTCTAACAACCAGACCCTGCGATACCAATCCGATTCGGCGTGGGCACTTACCCAACGATCTCACGCCATCAGAGGGATATTCGAGGTCATTTTCATCAACCCATGCTCGTCCGTTCCACCGAGCAGATGGAAGCTGAAGCAACTCCATCAATTCGTCCTGCCACTGCTGCAATAGAGGTTTGGGCGCAAGAACCAATATTGGGCCGCCGTCCGGATCATCTACCGCCATTAGCAAGGCTGCCATAGCCAACTGAATGGTTTTGCCTAGACCAACCTGGTCAGCAAGAAGCAGCCGGGCGCCTCCAAGGCGATGCCGTTCCAAAGCCAAACGAGCGAAGTATTTCTGATGAGGCCAGAGGCCTTGCTCCCGTCGGTAAACTGGACTTTCGACAGCCACCGCTGCCGCAACCGCAGTGGGATCGGCAATAGCTTTAAGGTCTTCGGGTTCGATAACCCGACGGGAAATGATTCGCTGGACATCCTGAACGATGAAAGGGCAGCAAGACAAGTCGACGGCCCGAGGGTCATTCCATAGCGCATCAAACTCTTCCTGCACCCAGTTAATCGTTTCTGGGTCGTTGTCCTCCCAAAGCAGCTCATAGTTCAGTTTCCAAGCTGATGCGCTTTCATTCACACTACCAAGGAATGCGGTTGCCGACCCATTGCCGTAACGGACCACACCAGCCTTCCCGTGGATCAGTCCGAAAGCATCGTCGGGCAGCACCCTGACTTCAAGGTGACCGTTGGTCAGCGCATTGAAGAGGGCGCTATACCGGGGCAAAGCGAGCGGAGGAGCGTCCTCGGGCTTTCCCTGGCACCAACTTCGCCTCATTGCCGCTTGAGCAGCCGCAGCTGTGGATAGGTCCTGAGGATCGATGTCTGAGTTGCAGATGATGCGAATTGGGCCTGAAATCTTGGAAATCGCTTCGCCTGCTACCTCGAATAAGCTTGAACGGAAGTAGCCCGCAATCCGATCGTAGCTAACAGCTCCTTCAAGCCTCTGGTTGAGGACAGTATGGTCAAGCCGATTTCGACGGCTGGAATGGCGTTTTAGCATCAGGCGTGATCATTCCGCAGACGACCAGCCAATATTCTTGCCGCTTCCGAATCTGCATGCCACTCGTTCATCCCTTCGGCGTTGCCAAGCGCAGCCAGCCATTCGAGCAATCCAATAAAACCATCACGCTTTCCCCAGTAGCCTTGCCCGAAAGTATCCCGCAAATACTGGCGGCCAGCCTCAGGGCTGTTGTCAGCAGCCGTTGTCTCACGAATTGCAAACATCACGTGACGAAGGGGAGCCGCCGAAAAAGGATGATGCCCAGCAACAGAGCCACGCCCCCTTCTGCTCGAAAGGTTATCTGCATTCGTGCTACCGCCAACTGCAGAAAGCAGAGTCCCTGCCAGTCCTGAGGGAGTAAACATTCTTGCGCCGTTTGCTTTATCACTCTTTAGCAACGGGCGAATGTCGGTCACGCCAAAACCTCGAGCCAGTTCCTCATACATGCCCTTGCGACGTTCTCCTCGACTCTCGATATCCAACGCCCTTAAGTAATACCGTTCAACCAATGAGAGTTCGCGCCAGAAAGCGTCCAGGCCTCGGGGAATCAAGGTATCGCAAGCAATTCCAAGCGCACGTTCGATAACGATCTGGAAATCACTTTTCTCATTGCGAGCACGAACCGCGAAGACTTCGTGCTCAACCGCTTTTCCATCCAACGTTGCGTACTGGGTGAGCACCTTTAGAGCAGCAGCGTAGGCGGCGAGCTGGTAATCCGCATCATTGAAGTTTGGTTCGCCGCCTTCATCGAGTGCCAGCATGGAAGTGATCTGGCGCTTCACCTCGTCCTCGACGAGGGGATATACCTCATCAAGGAAACCAGGTTCATCAGCCGCCCGCTTACGAAGAACTAAACAGACCGTACCCTGAACGTAATTACCTTTCTTTATTCCAGCAGCTTCTGTCTCAGTGCTGATCGTCCAAGCCGCTGTTGCTTTGAGACCCGCAGCCCAAAGAATCATGCCGAGGTCAGCCCACACGGCAGGGTCTTGATGGGTGAACATGACCATCTGCAAACCGTTATCTGGCATGTGTCTAGCCAAATTCTTGTAGATTTCCACCATTGAACGGCGGAAATCCTCTCCATCGCCTCGCACGGCAAGTTCAGCCCGTGCATCAGGCGTCCACTCTGGGAAGGCCTTGACCAAAAGCTTGTCATACCAAGCCAGGAAGAAATCGCCCAGTTCGTGGTAGCTGACTGCATCGGCGTAAGGAGGATCAGTAATCCACAAATCGCATACTTGTTGAAGGTCACGAGCATCACTCAGTGCGATTTCCGATTTCTCATTGAACCTTTCCTTCGCAGTTGAACCAAGCACAGAAAAGGTATCAGCAAGCTTCAATAGCGACCGGCCTGAATAATTGAAGTGACAGTTCAGTGCTTGGTTATAGAAGACCTGATTGCCTTTTTCGTTCCCTTTGTGAAACATCCAAGCACTGAGACGAGAATTCCAGTCGGCCATGCGACCAATGCCCAACAGACATGCGGCAAGAGCTAATTTTGTAGTTTCCTTCTTGGCTGCAACCTCACTTACCAATCCAAGCGTCAGCAATTGTCGTGGCGTGAACAGGTGATGCCAGTGAGTCCAACCACGCTCACGATATAGGCGTGCGGTTTCGTCACCATCTTCAGGTATAGCCTTCGATGGAATGAACCCTTGGCGTTGCCAGTCGTCGAAGCGTTCGCGCAGAAGTTCACGGACTTTGCCTTCCCGGGCAAGGTCAGTCTCGTCCGGGGCAGCATAACGACGAATTTCCTTGGGCCTTCCATTCCTGATGACAGTCTTTACCCAGCGGATGCAGTAAAGCCGCTCTTGAAACACATCACCGGGGCGAGGAACGAGGTCCTCGTTGATCCAGCGACGCAGACCATCGGGGCCACGCAGGGCTTCCACCGACCATGAGCGGGTTGCGTCAAAGGGGTCGACGACGCGGCTATCCTCAGCCGTTGCGCCTTTCTTGTCTTTGTATAGTGTTAATTCTGCCTCTGAGACGACGGCGATTTCCGGTGTCAGAAAGTCGTTGTTGGCATCGCGGCGCCAACGGGCAACGACCTTGGATTTCTCGCCGATCAGCCAACTGGGTGCCAGTGGAATGAAATAGTCGCAACCCTCTGGTTTCACCTCCACGCAGTAAAGGTAGGCATCGGCACGTTCGCCCTGCGCATTGTGTTCGATGCCCCACGCGGTGACTTGCTGGTCAGCGGCTGCCAGTACATCAGCCTGAACGCGCATGACCTCTTCCTGCACGTCCTTGCCGCCACCTAGCAGATTCAGGCTGGCCCACGTGAGCAACCCGGCCACGGGATTGAGGTCGGAGCCAAACGCCGTGCAACCGATGCGAGCGGCCTCGAAGGGAATGGAGCCTCCACCGCAAAAGCTATCGCCGACGCGGGGCGTGTGACCGAAGGTGCGCTGACCGAGTTGTTCAATCAGTGCTGCAAGGCAGTTCGCCGCAGTGCCGAGGTGGGAGTTGATCTCCTCCCAAGCGCTCGCCGAGGGACCTTCGACGTTTTCGGGACGATCGCAGTCCCGAATTCGTGTTGCATACGGCATTGCATCGAACTGACGACGGCTTTCGATTTCTCCCTTGCTTCTCTCCCACGTGCCGTCGTCATCCATGGTCAGAATCTTGAGAAATATCTCTCGATCTTTCATCGGGTTGTCCGAGGCTGGCATCAACATGCCAAGTATTGAAGCTCTGACCAGAATCAGCGGCTTCCTTCCCCACCATTTTCCCAGACGGGTTAATGTCTGACCGTTGTTGGCTTTGCGCTCCTTGTAAGACTCAGCGGAAAGCCTTGCGATTGGGAATTGGGTTTCAATGAACGATTGCATTGGGGTTACTCAAAAAATCAGAGAGACAGTGAAAGCTGTGAGTGCCCAAGCAGTTCACGACGGGCTTTGGGCGACAGCCCCTCGCCCTTGATAAACGGGTTATCGGCAATGGCGGCTCGAAGCGCCTTACGCCAACCAATCCCCTTCTGCATAGCCTGACCTGTGGTGGCGACTGTCATCGTATAGAGCCACCAGCGTTCTTCTGGAGCCAAGGCCTCCCAGTTGTGAAGAGCATTCGGAATGTCATCGGGCGAAGCATCCTCGACGGACCAACACAGGATGCAAAGTTCCTTGCCCAACGACGGGTGAACTGGAACCGGCTTACCTGGATTCTTGATGAACTTCGCCACGGGTAGGCCATTGGCGCGGAGCCGACGGTTTGCTTCATCCCAGAAGGCTGGGGCTAAAGCGAGCCAACGCCTGCGATCAATCACTACTCGAAGCGATGAATCATTTGGTGATGGGGTATCAACAGTACGTACACCGAGCTGGTTCAGGTCGTCACCACGATGCTCCGTAATACATATGATGTCGTCGCTACCCGAACCCTTGGGCACGTCCACCAGAAAGCCATGTCGGGCTTCGTCAGGAAGGAAACCCACGCCGATGGATTTTCGAGCTCCGGATGTTGAGCTTTGCATGATTACTGACTAACCTTTGCTGCGTTGAACTGCTGATTTGTTGCTTTCAGCCAGTCAAGGAGTTGTTGGCCGCTTGAAAAGGCCATAGAGCCGATCGACATTCGCAGACTGGCACCGCCAACGATGTTTTGAAGCTGTTCAGCAACTGCCTTCGCGGATGCTGCGGTGTACCCACTTTCCATGGCACCTGAGTACTCTACATTCTGATCCCCGTTTATGCTCTCCGCTGTGAGACCGATGTCGTGGGCGATGACGTCCCCAAATGCCTCCAATTTTTGCAGAAAATCCCAAACGGCCCCAGAGTCGTCGAGCTTGGTTTGCTGCTTCCAGCGTGCCGGAGCAGTCAGGTTGATCGGCGGGGGAGTATCAATTCCTTGTTGAGGTATCTGAATCCTGATCGTTTCGGATACAAGATCATATGCGAGACAAGTCGCTATCGCACACACAATACGACTTCCATTGGGAACGCGGAAAATCCCATCGTAGGTCGCCGACCCAGTACTGGTCGGGGATGAGCCATCGGTCGTATACCGGATGGTTATTCCATTGGCGCTTGGCAATGCAAGCAACTCAACCTCGTAGTGGTCGCCACGGTGATGTAATTGATTTTTCAAACGAATTTTTGCTGTCCAATCTTTAACTGGGCTCACTCTCGTCATGTCCGCAGGGTCATAGGCGAGGAAGCGGTAACGCAAGCCTGTCGCCACGAACCGTGTTGGAGTAGGAACCGGGGTTGATGCGCTAGTGGGTTCGGCATCACCTGTTTCGAAAACCACCAGCGGAGCATGCAAAGGTTCGATTTTTAGATAAGTACATCCATCGCCGTCTTCTTGAACAGAAAGTTCTCGAATAGATACTTCTGGGGTTGGCGGTGGAAATGGTCCACGGCGAACATGGTTCCCTTCCTCTCGCCAGAGCCCTCGGCGAAGGCACTCTGCCTTCAAGTCATCGAGTGCGGAAAGTTTGTGTAGCGGCCAATTGGTATTGACGGCTGCCGCACGTTTGAAGTCTGCCCAAAGCACAACCTTGGTTTCGGCTGACCCAAACAACCGGGCCTCGGCACGGGACCGAAAACTGTCATCATCGATCTTTGTGGTGAATTTTTGGGCTCCTTCCAACGTCTTGCGAATAGTCGCCTCGCCACTCTGGTTCCCTGCGAACGCAAGATCAGTCCCTGTTGCCCTCAGGGCGGAACCGATCGACGGATAGACGATCTGGTCGAAAGCTTCTTTGAGAGCAGCAGTGAACTGCAACCCAACACGATCTCGCAGCGCATCGAGCGCACGCCATTGAGGATCATCGGCTGGCGTACTTTCAGCACGAAGTTCATCTTCGATGCTTTGCAGTGCCTTGGTTTGCCGTGCTGAATCCAGAACCTTCTGGAACGTATCGCGGGAACCGGTCAAGAACAGGACACGGTTCTTGTATTGCTGCTGCTCCCACCACGCCTGCCAATCTTCAGAAATGGGCAGCTGGTTTGCCTGACCGCCAGGCCGAACAACCACAAGAGTTGTCTTCTCCTGTTCGACTTGAACCTCATCAGGCGGGGGCAGGACCTTGATTATCTGGAAGCAATCCCGCATTGTCGGGGAGAAATATTGTTCCAGATGTTCTCGAAGCATTCGGTCGACTGTTTCGGTGTGCAGGGATAGAGCTGTTGCACGAAGTTTGGCCGCCAGGTTTTGTTGATTTTTGAAAAACAGTCGCCCGTCTGCTGAGTTATGCAGATACCAAGCACGTGTCGCCAATTTGTCGAGCACGTTGGTCTTGAATGTCGATAGGTCTCGGCCTGGTCGTTGCAGGCAATCGACGAGTTGGTGCTCACGAAGACCGTGAATTGCGCCAGGGGTTGTCGAAAGTGAAGCCACCAGAATCAACTTAGCCGCGTCCGAAGCATCCGAGTTGCCGTTCGCAATATCAATCTGCTCCACTTCGGCATCGCCATTGTGTGCAATGTCATGTGCGATGGCCTCGCTAAGCGATGGATTGATGGTGCGGATTTCAGAGGCTATCTCGTCCAGATTCAGGTCAATTTCGTACGGGTGAATCAAATCGATGGTCGCCGCTTTGTTTGTTCGCCATAGACTGGAAACAACCATCTGCATGAGTCGGATCACTCCGCGCGTTTGCTGGAATCCTTCGTTTTCTTTGAACTTTCCAACCAGCTCACGCAAGTCCGGATGAAATGGATAGGCATCGATTACTCGTGTGTAAAGGGATTCGGGGGTAGTACTTGTAAGCCCCATTTTCGAGGCTTCGCTCAAGGCCTCTCGATAGGCTCTCGCAACTTTCTCAATCTCTGAGTCCGTGGGGACCGTTTCGAAAAGCCTCTTTCGAAGGATGTGGTAAAGCTCATCGCCGTTAGGATTGACTGGCGTAATTGGCACTGCAATACGCTTCGACTCCGAGGCGATCCCCTGAATTGCTCGATTGAACGCCGCTTCCAAAGTCGATTGACCGATGCTGAAATTTGAACCCGCCAAGTCAGACAGAACGAGGCAAACGTTGTCCATGTCGGCAACTGCCACGAACAGGTTGGCCAAGGCAGCGGTGGTTACGACACCAAGATCAGCGTTTCCGACGGGAACCGCCACAGCGTATTCGAGATAAGGTGGCAGTTCGTCGAGGAAGAGAATCAACGGATCGCCGCCCAGCAACTGTTTCCATGCTTCCGGGCCGGGCGCACTTAATAAGGGGGAGACGTAACGAGCGAACTGATCAGCTTTGCCAAGTTGCTCGGCAAGAGAGCCCCAGATCCCTCCTGACGCATCCGTATTGCGACCATTGAATCCAGCGACACGGCAACGGCCAAGTCTCGGGGCAGGATTGTGTGTTCCGAGAACTTTTTTTCTCAACTCAGGGTCCCGCGCTAGCAACCCTAGAGCGATCATGCTGTGCGTCTTTCCGCCCCCCATCGCTTGGGACAACAAAAAAACCGATGAACCAGCCCCTTCGCCGCCAAGGTGACGGAACGCTCGATCTACGAGCGTAATCATTCCGTTCGTGAAGTAATTCTCGTCAAAGAAAACGGGACCGTTAACCTGGCCTTTGAGGAACGAATCCAGATTAAGGACGGTCGCCCGACGGTCAGCCGCAAAAACGGACTCCCGTGGCTTGCAAAGAGAATAGATGCTCATGGTCGGCTTAGGGATTCAAAAGGTCGATGAAGTTGCGTGATTGAGTATTTTTGTGCGTCGAATAAGTCTGGAACGGTCGATTCATCTTTGTCACAGGATCGTGGGCAATCTGACGATGCAACGTCGACAGGAAAATCCCCAGAAACGTCGGAGTCCGAAATTATGGGATTGCCGGTTCTGGTCGTCGGCATTCTGTATTCTCGGCAGCTAAATGCGTCCCAAGAAAATATGACCTCTTCCCGAATCTGGGTTTGCAAATCCCAACCCGCCGCCACTAAGGCGGGGGTGATGAACTTGGTACAAACGTCTCGCTCGGAGAGCTTTGCCATGGCCGGTTGCTTTTATTTCTCGGCGAAGCAGTCATGATAAAGGATGTTTTTGCCTGACGGCTGATGCAGATATTGGACATCGCCCGAAGGTCTGAGGCGCTTTGGCGACGAAATTTTGCCAAGCGGACGAAAAAGCCCTGCCGATGTTGCCTGACCAATAATTGGGTAACAGGGTCGGCTACAGCAGGGCTATCCGGAAAGCTAGTAAATACGGGGGTCTGGGGTTTTGTTGCCTTTGTTTCCTATGTTTCCTAAGTAATATAAGAGGGGGGGCAAAATCGTCACAAGATTTCTGGAAAAGCGGGGGGAGTGCAGCTTTTCCGGAATTCCCAGCACCACCACCCACCCCTCTGTTTTTTTCGTGCAACATGGGCAACATGGGCAACAGACTCGCAAAAGGCCCGTATTTACTGGCTTTTCTCGATTCGCAGCTGTTGCACATGCTGTTACCCGATTTTGATCCGGGCAACAGGCGGGGTGTCTACGCGGTCCGATTCGGCCAATACGGTCGAGCGTACGTGATAGACCCGTACCGGGGAATTAAATCCCGGCAGCCGTTTCATAACCTGAGGCTTGCCGTTACGATCCAGCATCAAGGCATTGGCTTGCTTAAGGAATTTAATGAATTGGCTTGGATCCTGCCCAGCGGCAAACACCTCCTTGAACATCGCTGGAAAGATGTAGTAGTCGATGTAGCCGTCCTCCCCCAGGCTCCGAAATCCCAGCCTGTTGAACGTGACCCGCTCTGTCGTCGAGTCGATACCTTCAATTTCCATCGGAGTAAACCCGCTCTCGCCACGCTCGGCCAAGATGCGGCGAAGACGGCTTAGCGCCTGTTCGCCTTCAAGATTGCCCAAGCCGCCACGATTCACGACCCACTCTTCGAAGCAGCACATCGTTTCATTCGTCGCATGTCCAGAAGGCCACGGCAGAATGCCCAGTTCGACGCAGGCTTCCGCAACAGCGGCAGCAAGGGCAAAGCGGCGAGCACCACGATATACCTGTCCATCTGCTCCTTGAGGAACACGTTTGACGAATGCTTCGATGCGATCCTTGATTTGCGCAATCAGCTCGGCGCGGTCTTTAGGGTCGGCCAGTGCGTTGACCCATGCACGACCGGCTACACCGTAGTACTGCACAGATTGACTTTTGACCTGGACCGAGAATTCTGCGCTGTTGGCACTGCCCTGAATGTTTTCAAATATCCCGTAACCACGCCCGACATCTGCGGGAATGTCAATCAACCGAGTCTGTTGGCCGGCCATTACCCTGACCCCAGCGGTCGCCATGTGCTGTTCGAGACCGACCTCACCGGTCGAAAGGAACATGAGCTGCCAAGCGCTGATTGCCCGGACCGTGGCGTCTTGCCTAGCACGCGCCTTCCCCTGACCATTGGCGAGCATGTAAACGATCTGGCCTGCCTCCTCGGGGCTAACCTGACTCATTTCATCCAAGGCGATCAGGGTGTGATTGCGTTGCACAGCTGTGGCCTCAATTCCGTTAGCCGTGGCACGCCACCGCACGATGAAGCTTTCTGGCTTCCCCCAGACACTGCAGGCTGAATTCAGCACTGTGGTCTTGCCAGTAGAGCTTCCACCGGAGAAATGAAACCCACCGCTTTCCTCGCCGAGCAGCGGAAGCACGGGCCCCGTGAGCGCGGTTGCAATGGCAAGCACCATCCTCGAATTGCCCTCGCCCAGCGCAGCGACGTTTTTCTTCCATTCATCGAGTGTTCCGCGACTCCCGAACGCGTTATTCGACGGATCTGCCGTCTGATAACTGATCATCTCGTCCGAATAGCCGACGTGCGATCCATCGGGAAAGATGAACTGGTTCTTTTCCCAACCAGGCTTGCTGACAGCGCGGGCGCGATGGCCGGGCTCGTAGTTCAAGAGGAAGTCAGTCAGTTTCTGCATGTTGCTCCCATACGGGGACACGTATGCACCCATTCCCGACAGGGTTTTGCAGTAGTCAGTGCTGCCGATAAGCGTGCTGTAAGGCACGCACCAGGAATGCGGAACTCCGTCATGATCCCTGAACTCCAGGCAGGCACCCCAATCCGAACTACTGCCGCTTCTGGCTCTTGCAACGAAATCAATGCGCGATGCCAACTGCGTACGGACTTCTTCACCTTCGTGAAACTTGACATGAAAAATGCCGTTGGCATCAGACACGATGTTTCCGGAGCACACCTGCATCGCCTTCTCGATCGGCTTCTCAACGGTAGCGTTAAGGTCCCAATCGTTCTCGATGTCTGCCATGACATAGTCCTGTACGCGCCAACCAAAGGCCATTCCGGGCGTATCGGGAAGCAGCGCACCACCGGGACCGGATTTCGGTTTGATCGGGCAAAAGTACTTCTCGAGACTGATCGTAATAATTCCGACCCTTGTGCGGGGGTTGATGCGCCAGAGCCTTTCCCGGATGGTATTGGCGTCGCCAACCGACGTCAGTCGAATGTAGACAATGCGTCCGCCGAGAGGCCGGAGGTCAGTCTTTGCAAAGCTATCGGGCGCTGAAATAAACCCAACTCCGATTGCCTCGTCATGTTCGGCGGGAATCCCAAGGGCGCCGAATTCAGCGGACGCTTCATCGTCTGTCAGAACAACTGGCGTTTTAGTATTCAACGCCAGTTTTTCAACACCGTAAAGGTGGTACCGCGGCGCAAGATGCTGGTTTTTCCAACCGAGACTGCCATCGTCGCACTGCCAACAGGTCAACGGGAAGACACGTTTACGAAAAGTCCAAGAGATTTTGTCGAGTTGCCCGTCGATCTCGACCTCGCGGGTGTAGCCCAGGAGACGCCCCGACGGTGAGTACAGGGGATAGTCGTAGCATTTGCTCATACCACGCCCCCAATGGTCAGGGGGAGGCGGTGCATTCCTCGGGACCGGTACGATCTGCTTGGCGTTTTGATCCTGACAGAGGTCGAACTCGGGCATGCACTCCCATCCAACGTCACGTTCAAGCGCATCGAGAAACGTGACCAGGACGTTCAGCGCGATATCCCTGCTGACTCCACGCACATGCTCAATCAAGCTGATCAGGTCCCAGCCATATGCGCCCTGATCAGACTCTTCCTCCCACCGACCCATACCCTCATCAACCATAATCACGGGGCGATTGATCAATCCATTCTGATCGTGTGGCACGAAGTCGACGACCGAGAAAAGTGCCGGCTTTACCTCGCCCAAGTACCGCACAAGAGGACGAACGTTATTCAAGGCGCGTTGATGAATAAGGTCTTCCTCTGCCGTCAGCTTGGGCTTGTTCGGAAAGAGCTCGAGCGGCTCCTCCTCATCTTCCCATTCCCACCTTTCATCGTAGGGGTCGTCGTACTCGTCGTCCTGTTCATCCTCCGACTCGTCGCGGAGCGGATCGCCGGTTTGTTCCGGTTGCATCAGGTCTTCGTCGGCCTTGATCTGATCATCCATCGCGAGATCAGCGGTCGAGTCGTTTGGCGAGGACATAGCCATGGACGTTTGGTCATCGTTAAGCATTTGCGCCCCCGATGGTCCGTTGTTGCAGAAACGCATCAAGATCAGATACGCGGTATTTAACGAGACGCCCGACCTTGATGTACGGGATCCGATAACGCTTGGTGCTGTGCCAGGTGGCCAGCGTGTTGGGTTTGACACCCAGGTAGGTTGCCGCTTGGTGGCGGTCGAAAAGCGGAATGACCATTAGAGGTCTCCTTTAAAAAGTCATCGTCGGATTGACGATTCCGACATTTTCAAAGGAACCTGAATTCTTGTCGGGGGAGGAGAATGGACAAGAAAAATTCCCCCACCCGCATCAACAAAAGGTGCTACTCGGGATCACCGACGCTCGCCGCGTCGTCGCTTAGGGTGCGCAAAATATGGAAATACTTATGGCTAATCACCTCACTAGTCCTGGGCTTCAGATACTTCAGTGCGTCCTTGCCAGTGCCTTCGGATATTGAACCGAGCTGTAGCAGGTCGGCGAGCGTTGATCTTTTGATTTCACGATCATGCAATGCAGCGTAAAACATGAGATCAAAGTACGGGACGATTTTTGCTCTATGCCAGCCGTAAACCTTGTTTGCAAAGTCGCCGTTCGGCGTGTCGTCGTTCGTGGCTTCCCGCACGGTCTTCAAGATTTTCGCGAAGTCATCTAGAATTTTCTCGTCCGTCCCTCGGAGATCGAGCGATAAGTGGACGAAGTCACTGATTGGATTTTCGCGGTCGCGTAGCAGGCGATCAACGGCGATCGTACCTAAATCAGATCCAATTTCAATTTCCCCGAACTCCTCGGAGAGGATATGTGCGTGGTCCACAGACAAGAGCCTGACGGTCGATGTGTCGATGTCGGGATTCCTGTGGTTGACTCGCATGGAAAACCCCAGGCTTTGCACCGGATCGCTTTGTAGTAGGCTGAATTTTTCAAGCACGAAGGCGTGGTTCTCTGGGCGTTGCCTGAATTGTTCAAGACTAAGCCGGTCCCAGATCACCTGAGCCCAAACCTGTGTCGAGGCGGTTCTAAAGCCGTCATAGTTGTGCAGGCTGAACCAAGCCAATTCTTCCGGCGTACAAGCGGTCGTCAATTCGGCACCCCTTTACGAAACGTTACTTGCGTTGATGAAATTGTATCTCTGGTGTTACCCCAGCGTTACCCCAGCCCAAAAATTAAAACGGGCCACATCGCTGTGACCCGCATATTTATTGGTGCCGGTGAAAGGAATCGAACCCTCGACCTTCTCATTACAAGTGAGCTGCTCTACCAACTGAGCTACACCGGCACGTTTGAACTCTGCATTTTGATGCGGTTCGATTCTGATGACCGACCGCGGTGCGCATTGTAAGCGACCTGCGCCTTCCTTACTTGACGACCGTGAGCTTCGGCCTCTTTGGATCCGGATCTTTAGGCGGTGGTGTACCCGCATCCCGATCCTCCGCACTGACTCCCGCAACCGGAGTCGCTGCCAACGCCTGCGCTTCCAGATCCTCTGACGACACCGGGCCCGCAGTGGATTCCTCCACTTCAAACCCCATGCCGGAACCTGTCTCTCGCGCATAAATCGCGGTGACCGCACCGACCGGCACGTAAAGATGCTCGGTCACCCCGTTGAACCTGGCCTGGAACTCGATCGCATCGTTACCGATGACGAGCCGGTTGGTGGCCATGGTGCCGATATTCAGAGTGATCTGCCCGTCACGAACATAAGCAGCGGGCACCAGCGTATTCGCGTTGACCTGCACCACAATCTGCGGCGTGTAGCCGTTATCGGTGCACCATTCGTGCAGGGCACGAATCATGTACGGTTTGGTCGAAGTTTCAGCCATTGCGATGCCTGGGTGAGTCGAGAGCGCTACGGGCGCACAAGGCGCCCGACGAGCTTAGCGGCGCATTACCTTTTCGGATGGGGTGAGTGCCTCGATGTAGGCCGGGCGCGAGAAAATGCGCTCGCCGTACTTCTGAATCGGGGCTGCTGTCTTCGGCAGCTCGATTCCGTAGTGATCCAGGCGCCACAACAGGGGAGCCATGGCTACGTCCAGCATCGAGAACTCTTCGCCGAGCATGTACTTGTTCTTCAACAACAGGGGAGCCAGCTGCGAAAGACGATCGCGCACGGCGATGCGGGCGGCTTCCAGGCGCTTTTCGTCCGAGCGTGCGGCGCGGTCTTCGAGCGCGGCCACATGGATGAAAAGCTCTTTCTCGAAATTGAACAGGAACAGGCGGGTGCGTGCGCGCATCACCGGATCCGCCGGCATCAGCTGCGGGTGGGGGAAACGCTCATCAATGTATTCGTTGATGATGTTCGACTCGTACAGGATCAGATCCCGCTCGACGAGGATCGGCACCTGCCCGTACGGGTTCATGACCGCGATGTCCTCGGGCTTGTTGTAGAGGTCAATGTCCCGGATTTCGAAGTCCATGCCTTTTTCGAACAACACAAAGCGGCAGCGATGCGAGAAAGGGCAGGTGGTTCCGGAGTAGAGGACCATCATGATGGAGTTACCGTCCTAAGAATGAGAGCGAACAAAAGCGAAAGGCCAGCGCCCGCCGTGAGCAGGCGCTGGCCCTGGCCGAAAATTACTTGACGTGCTTCCAGAACGAGTGGTTCAGGCGTAGTGCAACGACCAGGAACAGGCCAAGGAACAGCATGACCCAGACGCCAATCTGCTTGCGCTTGAGCTGAACCGGCTCCGATACCCAGGCGAGGAACGCGGTCAGATCAGCAGCATCGTTATCGTAGGCAGCCGATTTGGCCGGATCAAGCGCCTTGAACGTGTAGGTCGAAGAACCGTGACCACGGTAGTCCTTCAGCGCTTCGGTCGTTGACGTGGCAAAGCCCATGGCATCGTACTTGGTGGTGACCTTTTCGAACGCTGGGTGCGCAGCGCCGGGACCGCCTTTGGCATCGCTTGCGGCAGGGTGGATGACTTCGGCGACCATTTCGCGCGGACCCTGACGCTGCCAGAGTGCGTGGGGCATGGCGGCGTTCGGGAAGGCCAGGTTGTCCCAGCCCGGGGGGCGCGACGTGTCGCGGTAGAAAGTGCGCAGGTAGGTGTAGATGTAGTCCGAACCGGTGATGCCGCCACCTTGTGACTTGGCGCGGGCAATCACCGACAGATCGGGCGGTACGACGCCGAACCACTTCTTGCCATCGGCCGGCGAAATCGAACCGACCATCAGGTCGCCGGTTTTCGTGCCGGTGAACAGCAGGCTTTCCTTGATCTGCTGTTCGGTCAGGCCGATTTCGGTGAGCTTGTTGTAGCGCATCGATGCGGCGCTATGGCAGTTAAGACAATAGTTGACGAACAGCTTGGCACCGTTCTGCAGGGATGCCAGATCGTTGACGCGATCCGGGGCCTTGTCGAGCGGGTAGCCACCGCCCGCCGCCATGGTCACCGTGCAAGTCATCATCAGGGCGAGGGCACCTAACAGCTTCTTGATCATGTTCATTCCGTTATCAAATATGGGCTCAATGGGCGTGGAACGTAACGCGCTCGGGCACCTTTTTGAAGGTTCCGAGGCGGCTCCAGACAGGCATCAGGAGGAAGAAGCCCAGGTAGATGAGCGTGCCGATTTGCGACATCAGGTTGAACACATCGGTTGGCGCTTGTGTGCCAAGGTAGCCCAGGATGACGAAGTCGACAAAGAAGATGCCGTAGAGCACCTTGTGCCAGCCCGGACGGTAGCGGATCGACTTGACGGGGCAGTAATCCAGCCACGGCAGGAAGAACAGCAGGACGACCGCGCCGCCCATGGCGACCACACCCCAGAATTTGGCGTCGATGACGCGCAGGAGCACGGCGACAACCAGCAGGGTGACCGTGACGATGGGGCGGGCGAGGCCCTTGCAGCGGAAGAACATCACGATGGCCGCCAGTACCGAACAGCCCGCCAGTACCCACGTGAAATCGTCGGTGGTGGCGCGCAGCATGGAGTAGAACGGCGTGAAGTACCAGACCGGTGCAATGTGCAGCGGCGTGACCAGCGGGTTGGCCGGTATGAAGTTGTTGTACTCGAGGAAGTAACCGCCCATCTCAGGGGCAAAGAAGATGATGCCCATGAAGATGATCATAAAGCCCGCCACGCCCACGATGTCGTGCACCGAGTAGTAGGGATGGAAGGGAATTCCGTCGAGCGGGCGACCGTACTTGTCCTTCTTTTCCTTGATCTCGATGCCATCGGGGTTGTTGGAGCCGACTTCGTGCAAGGCGACGATGTGGGCGACCACCAGGCCGAGCAGCACCAGCGGCACCGCGATCACGTGGAAGGCAAAGAACCGGTTGAGCGTGGCATCGGACACGACGTAGTCGCCGCGGATCCAGATGGAGAGCTCGGGGCCGATGAAGGGGATGGCCGAGAACAGGTTGACGATCACCTGGGCGCCCCAGAACGACATCTGACCCCACGGGAGCAGGTAGCCCATGAAGGCCTCAGCCATCAGGCACAGAAAGATGCCGACGCCGAAGATCCAGACGAGTTCGCGGGGCTTGCGATAAGAGCCGTACAGCAGCGCGCGCACCATATGCAGGTAAACGACGAGAAAGAACATCGACGCGCCCGTGGAGTGCATGTAGCGGATGAACCAGCCGCCCGGCACTTCGCGCATGATGTATTCAACCGACTGGAAGGCAAACTGCGCGTCGGGCTTGTAGTGCATGACCAGAAAAATACCCGTCACGATCTGCAGCACGAGCACCAGCATCGCCAGTGAGCCGAAGAAGTACCAGAAGTTGAAATTTTTGGGCGCGTAGTATTCGGACAGGTGCGCCTTATAGGACGACGTCAATGGAAATCGACGGTCAATCCAGCCTAGCAATCCAGTCGTTTCGACGGTTTTGTCGCCAGCCATGAAACGGCTCCTTTACGTGTTCGGTTTCGCGTGATGCGGTATTGGTCAACAGGCCCGGTCAGGCCTTGTTATCCTCGTCGACACCAATGATGATGCGGGTGTCGCTGATGTACTGGTAGGGAGGCACTTCGAGGTTGTCCGGCGCGGGCTTGTTCTTGAACACGCGGCCTGCCATGTCGAAGGTGGATCCGTGGCACGGACAGATGAAACCGCCTTCCCAGTTTGCAGGCAGGCCCGGTTGAGCGCCAAGGGCAAACTTGGGCGTGGGCGAGCAGCCCAGGTGCGTACAGATACCGACGCAGACGAACATATCCGGCTTGCGCGAGCGCCATTCGTTGCGCGCATAGGGCGGCGTGTAGCCCGGACGCTTGGAATCCGGATCAGCGACTTCGGAGTTGGTTTCGTTGAGCGATTGGAGTTGCTCTTTGGTGCGATGGACAAGCCACACAGGCTTGCCGCGCCATTCGACGGTGCGCATTTCGCCAAGCGGGATCGAGCCGACATCGACTTCGACCGGTGCGCCGGCAGCGCGCGCGCGATCCGACGGGGCGAATGTACCCACGAACGGCGCAACGGTGGCGACACCCGCAACGCCCCCAAGGGCGCAGGTCGTGCCGATCCAGAAGCGACGCGAGGGATCCGGCGGCAGCGTAAGCGGTGCCGAGCCTTCGTCGTCGTGCACAATCGAATCCTGACTCATCTTCCTATCCTTGTTAGTGCCTCGGGATCTCTTAGCCCGATTGCCAGAAACAGTATTGCCTGAAGGGGTAGTGCGAATTGGTGGCGCTTACAGATGCCGTGCCTGCAATTGCTACAACTGTCGTAACCCCCTATTATAGCGTTAGCCGCAGGGTGCTTCTAGGGGGAGATGATTGAATGGCAAATGCTAAGGGATTGTTGAAGGAATTTCGCGATTTTGCGGTCAAAGGCAACGTCGTCGATCTCGCGGTCGGCGTGATCATTGGCGCCGCGTTCGGCAAGATCGTCGAATCGCTGGTCAAGGATATCGTCATGCCGCTCGTCAACTTTCTGGTGGGCGGGTCGGTGGATTTCACCAACAAGTATCAGGTGCTTTCGCGCCCGGCCAGCTATACCGGCCCGGAAACCTACGAAGGGCTCACCAAGGCTGGCGCGACGGTGTTCGCGTGGGGCAACTTTCTCACCATCACCATCAATTTCCTGCTGCTGGCTTTCGTGATCTTCTGGATGGTGAAGATCATCAATACCGCCCGCAAGCGCATCGAGGACGAGCAGCCCAAGGCCCCGCCGCCCGCGACTCCCGAGGAAGTCCTGCTGCTGCGCGAAATCCGCGATTCGCTCAAGAAGCAGGGCTAGTCAGATTCACCGCGCCGGCAGTCTCAGGCGCTGAACTAACGCCTCGTCAGACCGGGTTGTCGATATCCACAAAATCAACCCGGATTCCGAATTCCCGGGTGATTGCCTCGCCAAGCGCCTGCACGCCGTAGCGCTCGGTCGCATGGTGCCCGGCGCTGAGGAAACCGACCCCGGCCTCGCGTGCCAGATGTACGGTTGGCTCCGACACCTCTCCCGTGATGAAAACCTCGGCACCGCTGTCGATGGCCTGGGCCAGCATGCTCTGCGCTGCACCCGTGCACCAGGCAATGCGTCGGGCCGGCATTTCAGCCTCGCCAATCATCAGCGGCGTCCTGTCCAGGCGGTCGCGCACCTGCGTTGCGACTTCACCGAGCGTAAGCGCCGCCGGCATGGTGCCATGCCAGATCAGGTTGCCCGCACGGGCGCGCGCGGCACCCTCGTCGGTGAAGGCGGGGTCGGGCGTCAATCCCAGCACCCGGGCGAGCTGCGCGTTGTTGCCCAGCACCGGGTGAGCATCCAGCGGCAAGTGATAGGCGATCAGGTTGATGTCATGTGCCAGCAGGCTGGCCAGGCGTTTTTTGCGGGTGCCGAGCACGCGGGGATCTTCCCCCTTCCACATCCATCCGTGGTGCACCAGCAACGTATCGGCACCGCGCGCGATCGCTGCGTCGATCAGCGCCTGGCTCGCGGTGACTCCCGCGATAATATGGCGGATCGATGGTTTGCCCTCGACCTGTAGCCCGTTCGGGCAATAATCGCTGAACGCCTGCGCGTTGAGCGTCGTGTCCAGCCATTGGCACAGGGCGCGCGTGGAAACCGAGTTCATGTTTTTCCTGGTTGGATGATGCGTCGGATCTGGCTCCTGTTTGCTCAAACAGTCACCGTTTGTCTTGCGATTTTATTCGTCGTCGCCACGCTGCGGCCCGAATGGCTGCCCGGGCTGGGTGGTGGCACGCCGCCGGCCCGGGTGGACCGCGCGCCAGCGGGGCTCGCCGCACCCACCCTGCCGGTCCCGGCAGCAGCGCCGCCCGCCGGCAGTGTGGCTGCGCCTGGCTCGTATGCGGATGCGGTTGCCCGTGCGGCGCCTGCCGTCGTCAACATCTACACCACCAAACGCGTGTCGGTTTCCAGGGTGCCGTTTCCAACGGATCCTCTGTTCCGGCAGTTCTTTGAGCAAATTCCGGGTTTTAGCGAGCGCCGGGAAACCAATAGCCTGGGTTCGGGCGTCATCGTGTCGTCGCAAGGCCACATACTGACCAATTTCCATGTCGTCGAGGATGCCACCGAAATCCTGGTGGCGCTGGCGGACGGACGGCAGGGGCCGGCCAAAATCATTGGCATGGATATCGATTCGGACCTGGCGGTGTTGCAGGTCAAGCTCGACGCACTGCCGGTGCTTGAATTCACTACGCTGGATCTGCCGCGCGTCGGTGACGTGGTGCTGGCGATCGGCAACCCGTTTGGCGTGGGGCAGACCACGACCATGGGAATCGTCTCCGCGCTTGGGCGCGAGGGTCTGCAGATCAATACGTACGAAAATTTCATCCAGACCGATGCCCCCATCAATCCGGGCAACTCCGGCGGCGCACTGATCGACACGCTCGGCAGGCTGATCGGCATCAATACGGCGATCTACGCGCCCTCCGGCGGTTCCCTTGGCATCGGTTTCGCCATCCCGGCCTCGTCGGCCAAGCCGGTGCTCGATCAGATCGTCAGCCAGGGGTTCGTCAAACGCGGTTGGCTTGGTCTCGAGCCCCAGGATATGACGCCGGATCTTGCCCGCGCTTTCGGCCTGGACAATGCCACCGGGGTCATCATTGCCAGCCTGATGCGCGACGGACCGGCGGCCAAGGCCGGTTTGAGGGTCGGCGATATTGTGCAGTCCTTCAACGGCAAGGCGATCGAGGATACGCAGCGGATGATGGGGCGCATCGCGGCAACGCCGCCCGGCGAAACAATCGAACTGGGTGTTTACCGTAACGGCAAGCGGCAGGTTCTGAGTGTCAAGGCCGGCATGCGGCCTGTGAGGCCGAGGTAATCACGCGGTCCTGGCATGGGGCCGGTCACCGAGGGAGTCCTGCAATCTGTCCATGGGTGGACCACCGAAGGAATCCCGCGAGCCGTGGATGGGGTTCGCAGCCGAGGCTACTCCGCGACTGACTGACCCTGAGTGTTGCCATGGCCACCAGCGCATCACTGGGTGGCGTGCGCAGAAACGGCCGCGTTGACGGCCGCAGCCGCCGGGGGAGCCGCTTTCTCAGGCGGATTCAGCGAAATAATTGCCTCCGCTTCAGCAAGCAACGACCGGCGGTTGGCCGGGCGCAGGTGAAAAAAGATTTCCTGCAGTCGCGCCTGCTCGTCGTCTTCCGTGTAGAACCAGCTAACCGGCATCTCAAGGATTTCAGCGACTTTGCACATGAGCTTGTAATCCGGGGAGTGCTTGCCCCTTTCATACTGGTTCATCCGGGCGCTTGCCGACATCGGATCAATGCCGGCGAGTTTGCCGAGTTTTTCCTGAGACAGACCGACGCGCAGTCTCGCTTGTTTGAGTCGATGGGCTAGCACAATGGTTCCCCCTGATGGGCAGCTACAGATATGACTTGTTCGGGCATTTTGACGGCGGTCACACAGTACATGGCCGCACGCGCTTTCCATAACAAATCTTAATTACTCAGGGAACGATAGTGCGCAGGAATTACTAAGGCAAGTAAAAATAATGTAAAGGATTGCTTCGTGGAAATCTGTCGAATCGACGATTGATATCAAAGATAAATGTGATTTTGGCCTGCGTCTGCCTGAGCTTGCCTTCGCTTTCCTGAGCTAGCCTGCGTTCGCGTGTGTTCGTCCGTGTTAGCGCGCGATTTCACTGCGTCTATTCCGGCGCTATTCCCGCATTCACCCGACCTATTCCGGCGTTGTGGCGACTTCAGTCGACTCCGGGTCTTCGGCTCGGGGCTTGATGCCCCGGGCGCACAGCAGGCCGACCTCATAGAGAATGCAGAGGGGCACCGCGAGCATGAACTGGCTGACCACATCCGGTGGCGTGACCACGGCGGCGATGATAAACGCGCCGACGACCACATACCCCCGGGCCTCCTTGAGTTTCTCGACCGTCACGATGCCCATGCGCACCACCAGGACGACCGCCACGGGGACTTCGAAGGTGACGCCGAAGGCCAGGAACATGGTCATGACGAAGCTCAGGTAGGCCTCGATATCCGGTGCGGGCGTGATCGATTGCGGCGCGAATGACGCAATGAACTGGAACACCGTCTTGAATACGACGAAGTAACAAAACGCCATACCAGCCAGAAACAGTAACGAACTCGAGATGATCAACGGCAGCGCAAGGCGCTGCTCGTGGCGGTAAAGCCCGGGCGCAACGAAGGCCCAGATCTGGTAGAGCACCACGGGTAGCGACACCACGAACGCAGCCATCATGGTGACCTTGACCGGCACCATGAACGGCGTGATGACGCCGGTTGCGATCATCCGCGTACCTTCCGGCAGGGAGGCGAGCATCGGCGCGGCCAGCAGATCGTAAATGACCGAGGCCCCCGGATAGATGAAGAGAACGAAAAAAACGGCTACGACCGTACCCACCGCCTTCAGCAGCCGCGCGCGCAGCTCGATCAGGTGGGACATGAAACTTTCGCCGGTTTCCGCAGTTTCAGCGCCAGGTTGGTGTTCGGTCGTCACGTTGGCGTTCCGGGCTTCGGGGTTGCTGCAGTCGCTGGAGCGGTGGTGTTGGCCATGACATGTTCAGTGGTTGTGGCCGGGGTTGCCTGCGCCAGGGCCTGCACAGGCGTGTTCGCTTGCGGATTCGGGGTCACGCCCGAAACCACGCCGTCGAGTTCAAGCTGCTTGGGTGCGCTGACGGATTCCGCCACGCGGGCAAGCTCTGCTGACGGTGTGGGGCTGGCCGCAGCAACTTGCGCGGCAGCGGAGGGCGAATCGGTGGCGGTCACGGCAACGCGCTCAGCCAGGGCGGCATCTTGCAGGGCGGCATCTTGTGGTGACGGCAATGCTTCGCCCGCCGGCGCGACGGTGGAGTTGGTCGTGCTGTCGCTCTTGAGCGCCGCCATGGTGTCCTGCTCGAATGATTCGAGCGGCTTGCGCAGCGACGCTTCGGTATCGGCGAACGAGGTCTTCACTGACTGCGCGGCGTCCTGCATCTGATCCTTCAGCTTGCGCAGATCATCCAGCTCGACCTCGCGCTGGATGTCAGACTTGACGTCATTGACGTAACGTTGCGCGCGGCCTACCAGGTGCCCGATCGTACGGGCTACCTTGGGCAGGCGCTCAGGGCCAATGACGACAAGCGCCACCACCCCGACCACGAGCAGTTCGGTAAAACTGACGTCAAACATGGAGTCTTCAAGCCAGGATAACGCGGCCAGACGAACGCTGGCCGAGGGGGTTAATGTGAAGTGCCGGTTTTGTCGGCGGTGCTGGACTTCTCTTTGGCCTGGACGTCAATGGTTTCGCCCGAAGTGACGCGGGCAGCGGGTGCTGCGTCGTTCGCGGCTTCGCCTTCCTTGGCGTTGACGTCCTTCATGCCCTCCTTGAAACCTTTGACTGCTCCGCCGAGGTCATTGCCGATGTTGCGGATCTTTTTCGTGCCGAAAATGAGCGCGACGATGACCAGAACGATTAACCAGTGCCAGATGCTAAAACTGCCCATGACGAATCTCCGAGTCAGGCGTTGGGGGCTGTGCGACCCTGCCAGGGACGCTTACCACCAATAATGTGAAAGTGCAGGTGATCGACTTCCTGGCCGCCGTCACGGCCGGAATTGGCCAACAGGCGAAAGCCGCCTTCCGGCCCGGGGATGCAGCCGTTGGCCAGGGCGAGACCTGGTGCCAAAGTCATCATTCTACCCAACCACGCGGCATCTTCGGGTTTTACAGTCTGCAGTGACAGAATATGTTGCTTGGGGATCATCAGCAGATGCACTGGCGCGGCGGGGTGGATATCGTGGAAAACCACGCAATCATCGTCTTCGTGGACGATTTTGGCCGGGATTTCCTTGCGGACGATTTTGCAGAAAAGACAGTGTTCGCTCATTGGGGTGTCACGGTTCCGGATGTCATGGTTTGTTGCGGGAGGCCTTTTCCACGAAACCTGAAACGCCTTCGCGGCGAGCCAGCTCGGCAAGAACCTGTTCGGGACGCAAACCGTGCTCGGTCAGCACGACAAGGCAATGAAACCACAAATCGGCGGTTTCGGACACGATGCGATCCGGTATGCCATCCTTGACCGCCATGACGAGTTCGGTGGCTTCCTCGCCGACCTTTTTCAGGGCGGCGTCCGGGCCCTTGGAAAACAGTTTCGCCACGTAGGACGCCGCCGGGTCGCCGCCATTGGCGGGCAGACGGGTGGCCAGCACGTCCGCGATGCGGGCGAGCACCGTGTCGGTGTCGGGCAGTGCAGCGCCCTGAGCGGCACTGCGGGAGGAGTCGGTCGGGGCGGTCATTTGTAGATCAGTTCCGGATCCTTGAGAACCGGGTCGACGCTCGACCAGGTCAGCGCGCCGTCCACGAGATCAAGACGGCGGTAAAAACAGCTTGCGCGGCCAGTATGGCATGCGATACCCCCGACCTGCTCGACCTTCAGCAGGATGACATCGGCATCGCAGTCAAGGCGCAACTCACGCACTTGTTGCACGTGACCGGATTCCTCGCCCTTGCGCCACAGCCGCTTGCGCGAGCGCGACCAGAAAACCGCGTGACCGGTCTGTGCGGTTTCGGCGAGCGATTCGGCGTTCATCCAGGCCACCATCAGGATCTGGCCCGTCGTTGCATCCTGGGCGATCGCCGGGATCAGGCCCTGTGCGTCGAACGAGACCTCAGCGAGCCAGGCGGGGCTATTGTGGGTCGCCATCTTCAGTAATCCATGCGCACGGCAATACCCTGGCGCTCCATGAAATCCTTGGCCTCGCGCACGGTGAATTCACCGTAGTGAAAAATGCTTGCGGCCAGCACCGCGCTTGCGCCGCCCAGTGTGACGCCATCTGCCAGGTGTTGCAGGTTGCCAACGCCGCCCGAGGCAATCACCGGAATCGAAACCGCATCCGCGACCTGGCGGGTCAGTTCCAGATCAAAGCCGGATTTTGTGCCGTCGCGATCCATGCTGGTGAGTAGTAGTTCGCCCGCGCCGAATTCGGCCATGCGCCTGGCCCAGCGTACGACGTCGATGCCGGTGCCGCGGCGCCCGCCATGGGTGAAGACTTCCCAGCGTGGCTCGGGATGCTCCGACACCACGCGGCGCGCGTCGATGGCCACCACAATGCACTGCGAGCCATGGTAGGCGGAGGCCTCGCGCACCAGTTCCGGGCGGGCTACGGCGGCACTGTTGATCGATACCTTGTCGGCGCCGGCGTTCAGCAGGCGCTGGATATCGCTGACCTGACGCACGCCGCCGCCGACGGTCAGCGGGATGAAGACTTGCGAGGCCACCCGTTCGATGATCGGCAGGATGACGTCGCGCTCGTCGCTGGTGGCGGTGATATCCAGGAAGGTCAGTTCGTCAGCGCCCTGTTCGTTGTAGCGGCTGGCGATTTCGACCGGGTCGCCCGCGTCGATCAAATTGACGAAATTCACGCCCTTGACCACCCGCCCAGCGGTGACATCCAGACAGGGGATGATGCGTCGGGTCAGACCATTGACGATCACGGGATCCGCGACGGCGTTCATTTGGAGAGTTCGTCGGCGCGCTTCGTAGCCGCTTCGAAGTCGAGTGTGCCCTCGTAGATGCTGCGCCCGAGAATCACGCCTTCGATGCCTTCGTCTTCCACCGCGCACAGCGCGTCTATGTCGCGGAGATCGGTTACGCCGCCCGAGGCGATGACCGGGATGCGCACATGCTGCGCCAGCTTCACGGTGGCGTCGATGTTGACGCCCGAGAGCATGCCGTCGCGGCCGATGTCGGTGTAGATGATCGCCTCGCAGCCGTAATCCTCGAACTTCTTGGCCAGGTCAGTGACGTCGTGCTTGGTGAGCTTGCTCCACCCGTCAGTGGCTACCTTGCCGTCGCGTGCATCAAGGCCGACGATGATGTTGCCCGGGAAGGCGCCACAGGCGTCGTGCAGGAATCCGGGGTTTTTGACCGCGGCGGTTCCGATGATGACGTACGAGATTCCGAAATCCAGATAGCGTTCGATGGTGTCGAGATCGCGAATGCCCCCGCCGATCTGTACCGGAATGTCGACGCTCACGGCGTCGACGATTGCACGGATCACCGCCTCGTTTTTGGGTTTGCCGGCGACTGCGCCGTTGAGGTCGACGAGGTGGAGCCGGCGCGCACCCAGTTCGAGCCAGTGCGTGGCCATTGCCGTGGGGTCTTCCGAGAACACCGTGGCATCGTCGAGATCGCCTTGCCGCAGGCGAACGCAGCGGCCGTCTTTGAGGTCAATTGCGGGAATCAGCAGCATATCGTTGTTAACTTAAAGTCTAGGATGCCGGCCGTGCCCCGGAGGGCAGCGCGATGGCAGGTGGTTAAGTCAGGGATTCCAATCTACAAAATTGCGGTACAGACGCAAACCATGGTCGGCGCTTTTCTCCGGGTGAAACTGCACGGCGAAGATGTTATCGGCTGCCACCGCGCATGTAAACGGCGTGCCGTAATCGGTTTCGCCCACCGCGTGGGCGGGATCGGCCGGACACGCATAGTAGCTGTGAACAAAATAAAAGTGCGTGGCGTCCGGAATCCCGGCCCAGAGCGGGTGCGGCCGTAACTGACGAACGGTGTTCCAGCCCATGTGCGGAATTTTCAGCGCATCGCGCCCGGGGCCGGGTTCAAACGCCGGCCCGCGAAACCGCTCGACCGTGCCGGGAAAAACCGCAAGGCTTGCGGTATTGCCCTCCGCGCTGCGCTCGAACAGCATTTGCTCGCCCACGCACACACCCAGCAGGGGCTTGGCACGCGAGGCGCGCAGCACCGCGTCGCGCAGGCCTGCTTCCTCCAGCGTGCGCATGCAGTCGGGCATCGCCCCCTGGCCGGGAAAGACCACCCGGTCGGCAGCATCGATCTCCGCCGCCTGGCGGCACAGATGAATGTCGGCCTCGGGGGCCGCGTGCCGCAGCGCGCGCTCCACCGAGTGATAGTTGCCCATGCCGTAATCGACGATGGCGATCTTGGCCATGTTCAGAGCACGCCCTTGGTCGAGGGAACGACACCGGCGATGCGCGGGTCGGGCTCAAGCGCCATGCGCAGCGCGCGCCCGGTGGCCTTGAACACGGTTTCGCACTGATGGTGGGCGTTGATGCCACGCAGGTTGTCGATGTGCATGGTGATCAGGGCGTGGTTGACCAGACCCTGGAAGAATTCGATGGTGAGATCGACGTCGAAGTCGCCGACCCGCGCCCGCGTGAAGGGAACGTGGAACTGCAGACCTGGCCGGCCCGAGAAATCCACCACCACGCGTGACAGGGCCTCGTCGAGCGGTACATAGGCGTGACCGTAGCGACGGATTCCCGCCTTGTCGCCCACGGCCTTGGCGATCGCCTGCCCGATCGTGATGCCGACATCCTCCACCGTGTGGTGCGCGTCGATGTGGGTGTCGCCTTCGGCGTGCACCTCGAGATCGATCAGGCCGTGGCGTGCGATCTGGTCGAGCATGTGGTCGAGAAAAGGCACGCCGGTATTCAGCTTCTGCCGACCGGTGCCGTCCAGATTGAGCGCGACACGGATGCGTGTCTCGTTGGTGTTGCGGGTGATTTCGGCGGTACGCATGTCGGGCACTCAGCGCTCAGTCAGTCAGAATTGCGTTCAGGGCGGCCAGCAGCGCGGCGTTTTCGTCGGGCGAACCAATCGAAATGCGCAGGCAGTTGGCCAGCAGCGGGTGAGCCCCCGAAAAGTTGCGCACCAGGATGTTGCGCGCCTTGAGGGCCTGGAAAACGGCATCGCCCCCGCGGGCGAACCGTACCAGCAGGAAATTGCCGGCAGAATCAAAGACGGTCGTACCCGGCAGTGCGCGCAGCGCCACGGCAAGCGCCGGGCGCGCTGCGCGCACACGGGCGGCCTGCTCATCCAGCGCCGGCTTGTTGGCCAGCACGACCGAGAGGGCCGCCAGGGTCGCGGAGTCGATATTGTAGGGCGGTCTGACTTTGTTGAGTTCCCGAATCCATGCCGGGTGTGCGGCGAGGTAACCAAAGCGCAGGCCCGCCAGCCCGATCTTGGACAGCGTGCGCAGCACCGCAAGGTTGGGTTCTTGTGCCGCCCGGGGCATCCAGGTCTCGTCTGTGAACGCCTGGTAGGCTTCATCGACGACCACCAGCCCCGGGGCTGCCTGCAGGATCGCCCGCACGGCTTCGCGCGGCCACAGGCCCCCGGTGGGATTGTTCGGCATGGCCAGGAAGACCAGCTTGGGGCGATGGGCTTCGATGGCTGCGATGGTGGCCGCCAGATCGAGTTGCAGGTCTTCGGTGAGCGGCACCGGCACGAACCGGGCATGGTGAAACCGCGCCGCCAGGTCAAAATACACAAACGACGGCCAGGGCGTGAGCACTACGTCACCCGGAGTGCAGGTGGCTTGCACGAGCATGCCGATGAGCTCGTCCGAGCCGTTGCCAAACAGCAGATCCGCCTCGCTCGGCACGCCGAACGCCTCACGGACCTGTGCGACCAGCGCGGCGGGCGCCGAATCGGGGTAGCGGTTGAATTCGACTGCGCGCACTGCGGCCGCGACCTGATCGCGCACGGCTTCTGGCAACCCGTAAGGCGATTCCATGGCGTCGAGCTTGATGGCGCCTGCCTGCGCGTGCACTTCGTACGCGGCGATCGCGCGCACGTCGTCGCGCACCGTGCGCAGCACGCGCTGCCCGGCTTCGTCGGTCATACCCAGGCGGGGGGCGGGTGTGCTCACGGGCGGATCAGGCCTGCTCCAGCCGGTAGGTGGCGCTGGCCGCGTGACCTTGCAAGCCCTCGCCATGGGCGAGTTCGGCAGCGATGGCGCCAAGCTTCTGGGCACCGGCAGGCGATACCTGGATGATGCTTGAGCGCTTGGTGAAATCGTAGACTCCCAGCGGCGAGGAAAACCGCGCTGTGCGCGAGGTAGGCAGCACATGGTTGGGCCCGGCGCAGTAATCGCCAAGCGCTTCCGAGCTGTGGGGGCCGAGGAAGATGGCGCCGGCGTGGCGGATATGCGGCAGCCATTGCTCGGCCTGTTCGGTCGAAACTTCCAGGTGTTCCGGGGCGATGCGATTGCTGATTTCACAGGCCTGCTGCAGGCTTTCCACCAGGATCAGGGCGCCGCGGTTGCGCAGGCTGGTGCCGATAATGTCGGCGCGTGGCATCGCCGGCAGCAGCCGGTCGACACTGGCCTGCACGCTGTCGAGGTAGGCTGCATCCGGGCACAGCAGGATGGCCTGGGCCAGCTCGTCGTGCTCGGCTTGCGAAAACAGATCCATCGCGATCCAGTCGGCGGGCGTTTTGCCGTCGCAGATGATGAGGATTTCGCTCGGGCCTGCGATCATGTCGATGCCCACGATGCCGAACACGCGCCGTTTGGCGGCCGCCACGTAGGCATTGCCGGGGCCGACGATCTTGTCGACTGCGGGCACCGTGGCGGTGCCATAGGCCAGCGCACCGACGGCCTGGGCCCCGCCAATGGCGAAGATGCGATCAACGCCGGCGATGGCGGCGGCAGCGAGCACCAGCGGGTTGTGCTGGCCGCCCGGGGTAGGGGTGACCATGATCACCTCGGCGACGCCAGCCACCTTGGCCGGAATCGCGTTCATCAGCACTGACGACGGGTAGGCGGCCTTGCCGCCCGGCACATACAGGCCGACGCGGTCGAGCGGCGTGATCTGCTGGCCCAGGCGGGTGCCGTCGGACTCGGTGTACGACCAGCTGTCCTGGCGCTGGTGCGTGTGATAGGTGTTGACGCGATCGGCGGCGGCCTCGAGCGCATTGCGCTGCGAGGCGGGCAGGCTCGCGAGTGCGGTCTGCCATTCGCGGCGCGGGATTTCAAGCGCGGCAATGCTCTCGGCCTGTACGTGGTCGAACTGGCGCGAATAGCGCAGCACAGCGGCGTCGCCTTCAGTGCGCACCTCGCGCAGGATACGCGCGGTGGCGGCCTCGATCGCCTCGTCCTGCGCGGCGTCGAACGCCAGCAGTCGGGTCAGGGATGCGTCAAACGCCGGATCACGGGTATCCAGGCGGTTCAGGGTTGCCTTCATGTCAGATCCCCTTCATTGGGAAGGGCAGCGTTGGTCGTTTAAAGATGCATCATGCCATAGGCTGAGGTGGTGTTCCATCAAGCCTGTAACAGCAGGTTACCGGCTGGCACTCTCGAAGGCGTCGAGCAGCGGCTGCAGCTCAGCCTGCCGTGTCTTGAGCGCTGCGCGGTTGACGATCAGTCTGGACGAAATCGGCATGATGTCTTCCACCGCCACCAGATCGTTGGCGCGCAGTGTATTACCGGTGGAGACCACATCGACGATTGCGTCGGCCAGGCCCACCAGCGGCGCAAGCTCCATCGAGCCATACAGCTTGATCAGATCGACATACACACCCTTGGCGGCGAAGTGCTCGCGCGCCGCAGTCACGTACTTGGTGGCCACCCGCAGGCGCGCGCCCTGGCGCACGGCAGCCGGGTAGTCGAAGCCGTTGCGCACGGCAACCGCCAGGCGGCAGCGGGCGATGTTCAGGTCGATCGGCTGGTAGAGGCCGCCCGGGTGAGAGGCGGCGTGCTCGATCAGCACATCCTTGCCGGCGATGCCGAGATCGGCCGCGCCATATTCGACGTAGGTTGGCACGTCAGAGGCACGGACGATGATCAGGCGCAGGTTCGGATTGCTGGTTTCGATGATCAGCTTGCGCGATTTTTCGGGATCCTCGCTCACCTGGACGCCGGCTGCCGCGAGCAGCGGCAGCGTCTCTTCGAAGATTCGCCCTTTCGAGAGGGCCATGGTGAGAGGGCGCGCGGGCGCTTGCGTGCTCATGTGGTTTCCTTGCCGGTGAGGCGGTCGATGCGCGCGCCGAGCGTGCGCAGTTTGTGTTCCATGCGCTCGTAGCCACGATCCAGATGATAGATCCGTTCGACCAGGGTTTCGCCTTCGGCGGCGAGGCCTGCAATCACCAGGCTGGCCGACGCGCGCAGATCGGTCGCCATCACCGTGGCACCCGACAGGCGGGGCGCGCCGCGCACCACCGCCGTGTGGCCGTCGATGTCGATGTGCGCGCCCAGGCGCAGCAACTCCTGCACGTGCATGAAGCGGTTTTCGAAAATCGTCTCGACGATCACCGAGGTGCCCTCGGCCAGGGTATCCAGCGCCATCAGTTGCGCCTGCATGTCCGTGGCAAAGCCCGGGTATTCGTGGGTACGGATGTCGACCGGGCGCGGTCGTTTGTCCATCGACGCCTTGATCCAGTCGTCGCCGCAGGTGATCTCCAGACCCGCCTCGCGCAGCTTGGCGATGGTGGCGCCCATGGTCTCTGGCGCGGCGCCCCGCAGCGTGATGTCGCCGCGGGCGGCGCCTACCGCGCACAGGAAGCTGCCGGCCTCGATGCGGTCGGGGATGATGCGGTGTTCGGCGCCATGCAGGGATTCGACGCCGTCGATGACGATGCGGTCGCTGCCGTGTCCGCTGATGCGTGCGCCCATTTTGATGAGCAACTCGGCCAGGTCCACGACCTCAGGTTCGCGTGCGGCGTTTTCCAGTACCGTCTGGCCCTCGGCGAGCACGGCGGCCATCATGAGGTTTTCGGTGCCGGTGACGGTCACCATATCCGTGCGGATGACCGCGCCTTTGAGTCTGGTGGCGCGCGCCACGACGTAACCGTGCTCGATGTGGATGTCAGCGCCCAGCGCGGCCAGGCCCTGAATGTGCTGCTCGACGGGTCGCTGGCCGATCGCGCAACCGCCCGGCAGGCTCACGCGTGCCTGGCCAAAGCGCGCCACCAGCGGTCCGAGCACCAGGATCGACGCGCGCATGGTCTTGACGAGATCGTAGGGCGCTTCGAGCGAAGAGATCTGGTCGGCCGTGATGGTGACGCTTTCGTCTGCGTGACGCTCAGCGCGCACACCCAGGTTGCCCAGCAGCCTGAGCGTGGTGGAGATGTCGTTGAGCCTGGGCACGTTGGTCAGGCTCAGGCTATCCGCGGTGAGCAACCCGGCGCAGAGAATCGGCAGAGCGGCGTTCTTGGCGCCCGATATGCTGATCTCGCCGCGCAGCGGCGTGCCCCCGACAATACGTAACTTGTCCATCAGCCAAGTGCCTTGAATTCTTCCGGCGTCAGGGTGCGCATCGACAGTGCATGGATTTCCTGCTTCATGCGCTCGCCCAGTACGCCGTAGACGATCTGGTGGCGCGCGATCAGACGCTTGCCGGCAAAGGCGTCGCTGACGATCAGCGCTTCAAAGTGCGAGCCGTCGCCGGTGACTTCGAGGGTTTCACAGGCAAGTCCCGCGGCGATGTAGCCGCGAATGTCTTCAGGGGTGGGCAGCATGATGGAAGTGGTTCCTTAAGTTCTGAGTTTGTAGCCGCTGGCAAGCAGGCGCAGCGTGAAGAATGTGAGGACGCTGAACACGCCTGCGACCACCGCGATGCTGTGCCAGGGCGAGACGTCGGACAGGCCGAAGAATCCGTAGCGAAAGCCGTCGATGGTGTAGAAAATCGGGTTCCAGTGAGACACGTGCTGCCAGAAGGGCGGCAGCGTGTGCACCGAGTAGAAAACGCCTGACAGGAAGGTGGCCGGCATGATGAGGAAGTTCTGGAACGCGGCGAGCTGGTCGAACTTTTCGCTGACGAGCCCGGCGATCAGGCCGAGCACTGCCATGATCCCGCACGACAGGATCGCAAAGAGCAATGCCCAGACCGGCTCCTTCACGGGAATTGCGACGAAGTACAGCGACACGATCCAGACGCAAACGCCAACGGACACGCCGCGCACGATGGCGGCCAGCACGTAGGCCCAGAAAATTTCGCGGTGCGACATCGGCGGCAGCAGCACGAACACGAGATTGCCGGTCACCCGGCTCTGGATCAGCGACGACGACGGGTTGGCGAACGAGTTCTGCAGCATGCTCATCATCATGAGCCCCGGGATCAGGAAGGCCGTGTAGGGCACGCTCCCGTAGACGTTGACGCGATC
>JADZBO010000086.1 GCA_020851995.1 Burkholderiaceae bacterium | reverse complement strand
TGGCGAGTTCTTCCTTGCAGATAATGCGGAACGGTCAATCGTGCTGCTGTCAGGCGGTGTGGGCCTGACGCCCATGGTTGCCATGCTGGAAGCGCTGGTCGCCCGCGGCGTCGACGTCCCGGTGCATTATCTGCACGGGGTTCTCGTAACCATGATGCAAAAAGTGCCGCTAAGCAAGCTATTGAAACATAGCGATAAAAGGCACAAGAAAATTGCAACCCATTGATATCGTTGACCGGTGAGGTTTCTCGACCTTCAGCCAGCGGTGTGTAGGCTCTTTCCTGGGAGGGCCGAGTCGTGGATGCGCCGTTTCGACAATATCTTGGTTGCGAACGGTTTCCGGAGAATTTAACCGAACCCGAAGTCGCGCATTTCTTCTCGCTTTCCGAGGTCGATCGGCGAGCCGTCCGCCGCCGCCGGCGACCGTTAAACCGGTTGGGCGTGGCGCTACAGGTTGGTTTTCTGCGCCTCACGGGAGCACCACTCAATTCCGTGGAGATGATTCCGCCGCAAGTGCTGGCTCATCTCGGTGCCGAGCTTGGGATTGCACCGCCCCGGCTTGCCTCAATCCGCGCGCTTTACCGCCGCCACCGCACGCTGTTCGAGCACCAGGACGCAGCGAAACAGGCACTGGGTTTGCGCGACCTCACCGAGCACGGGGAACGCGCGTTGAATGGCTTTCTGCGGCGCGAGGCCGGCGACAAATTCCTCGTGGACGAGTTGGAACAAGCCGCGCGCGCATGGCTCCGTGATCACCACTACGTCCAGTTGCCAACGCGACGGCTGAGGAGTTCTGCATCAGGCGCCCGGCGCCATTACGATGGCGGTCTTTTGGCCGGCGCGGTAGCCGCAGTGGGGACAGAACAGACGAAGGTCTGGCCGCTTGAGCTGTCGGAGACGATGCCAAACGGCAAGACGCGGTTGGAATGGCTTCGAGACAGTCCCGCGTCCCGTAAAACCAAAGGCCTCGCCGACCATATCGCGAAGATCGATTTTCTGAAGAAACTTGGGGCCGACAGGCTCCATCTTGGCTTGGCAGCCGGAATGTTGAAGGCCCAGGCGAGATCAATGCTCTACCGCAAGCCTGCGACGCTCAAGCGGATGCGTGGTGAGCGAAAGACCATTGAAATAGCCTGTTTTTTGCGCTTGCAACTGCTGCGTCTCACGGATGGCGGTCTGGGGATGATCGACTACCGGATCGCCGATCTCTGGCGTCAGGCCCGAACCCGCGCCGAGGCGGCGGTCGAGGACGAACTGCGCCGACATCGAGCGTTGGTCTTGCAATTGGCAAGCCTTGTCGATGATGAGAATACCTCCGCTTCCGTCGCGCGCGACCAGATGCGCACCATGTTGGCACCGTTCCTGCCGGCCGGCGCGCACGGTCAATCCACGAAGGTTGGCCGGGTCCGGCGGGAACTGGCGACAGCAGGCAGAGGCGCGAGTGAGTTGTTGGGCGCGGTTTCGTCGATCAGCCTGGACCTGCCGTCGACGCACCCGCTTGCACAGGCATTGACGACACTGGACCGGGTGGCGGCTTCGGAAATGGGGCGATTGCCGGAAGGCACCGCCAATCCATTCGGTCGGACGTGGGCGTTCCTCATCGATCAACCGGACCGCGAGGCCGCCTTTGGCGGCTATAGGGCGGCGACGCTCATGCTGCTCAAACGCTCGCTGCGCAATGGGCAGGCCAGCGTCGACCACAGCCTGGAACACCGTGCCCCTGAGGACCGCTTGATCCCAAAGGCGCAATGGCAAAAGGAACGAGCACGGTTCGTGCGAAACCTCGCCGTGCCAGCCAAGCCGGAAGCGACCATCCGCTGGATCAAGGATGAACTCGCGATGGCCCTGAAAGCCATCGATGCGGCGGTGTCGAGGGGCGATATCCGGATTGAAAACGATCGGTTGGTCGTTCCAAAACTCAAGGCGGCTCCCGAAGACGAAAGGCTCAAGGCCATTCGCCGCGAGCTGTTCGCCGGCGTCGGAAAGATCCAATTGCCGGATCTGCTTATCACCATCGATGCCGCCACGCGCTTTTCCTGGGCGCTGTTGGGCAGGTCACCCGCAAGCGAGCATGAACTCATAATCCTCTACGCGGCCCTGATCGCCTTGGGCTCAGATCTGACCGCCGCCGACATGGCGCGCATGACGCTCAATATTGAAGCCGACGCAGTCGGCGAGATGATGCGCCGCATCGAGGCGAATGGTCGATTGCCGGCGGCCAACCGCTTGGTGCTTGATCATTTCAGGACGCTTCCGGTCACCAGGCTGTGGGGAGGCGGAATTCAGGCATCGGCCGACATGATGAGCCTTGATGCAACACGCCGTCTCTGGACAGCCCGCCATGATCCGCGACGGCGCACGCCGGCAGTCGGAACCTACACCCATGTGCTCGACCAATGGGTGATCCTGCATGACCAGGCCGTCGTCCTGAACCGACGGCAAGCCGGGGCCGCTATCGAAGGGGCTCTTCGCCACGAAGCCGTCGATCTCCACCGTGTCGCGGTGGATACGCATGGCCACACACATTTCGGTATGGCGCTGGCCAATCTGGTGGGGTTTGATCTCGCGCCGAGGCTGGCCGGCATGAACAAGCGCAAGCTCTATCTCCCGCGTGGCCTCGATGTACCTGCTAGCCTGCGGCCAATTGTGAGCGAGACCGTCTCAACCAGCGCCATCACTCGGGGATGGGACCCGCTCCTCCGAATTGCGGCATCGACCAAGAGTGGTTGGTGTTCCGCGACCTACGTTTTGGACCGCTTTGGCAGCGCCGCGCGGGGCGATGAGGCGTTTCAGGCAGGGGATGCCTTCGGCAGGCTGTTACTGACCCGCTTCCTAGGCGCTTATCTCGGCGATCCGGCGTTCCGTGGGATGAATGACGCTTTGCTCAGCCAAGGCGAGTCGGTCCACACCCTGCAGCGCGCGATCTATTCCGGGCCGATCGGCGCACGGCATGGCCGCACGCCCGAACAAATGGCCGCGATATCATCAGGCCTGACACTGCTTACCAACGTTATCATGACGTGGAACGCGACCCGGATCGGTGAGGTTCGAGCGCGAATGCCGGACACCTTTCCGGATCATCACATCATGCACATCGCCCCCAATGCGCACGAGCATATCAACACCAAAGGCGTCATCACCATTGACGTCTCGCCACACCGGGATCGGCTCCTGGGCGGGAAACCGCCAGCGGCAGGGATCAGGAGCGTAATATGAAAAACCTCCAGAATGAGGGATATCAATCACTTACCGCGAGTTCCGCGTTATCATATCAGCAATTTCAATGGGTTGCTTAGCGGCACTTTTTGCACCGCCGTCACGAGAACCCCAATAAGTCCCATCGCGGCGGCAGCCTCTTCCGCAATCACCGAGCCCGGGAGGAGATTGGGTGACGAGATCGCGGCAGCCCGATCCTATCGCGCGCAGGCCAAGGCG
>JADZBO010000085.1 GCA_020851995.1 Burkholderiaceae bacterium | reverse complement strand
GGGGATCTCGGGCTAAACCACATCGCGCCAAGCGATTCTCCGGAAGGCAATCGTGCATTGTTCGTATACTGACGATTGATTCTCACCTCGCCCGTCCTGCGCTGTCAAGGAATTTTGCCGCCCACGACCGCCATGACGGGTAAACCCTCAGTGCAGTGTTCAACGCTACGCCAAGGTACGTTCCGATGACTCTGGTGACTAATTCGCCGGGGACGTCCCTGCCAGGCAGCGCGACTTTTCGGCCAGCACCCTTCTGTCTGGGCAGATTGCCAGCAGACGTTCGATTGTTTGGTACCAGGCAGGAGGAAAGCCAGAGGGCCAGAGAAGTTCGATTGTTTGGTACCAGGCATGAGGAAAGCCAGAGGGCCAGAGAATTACGCCGGCGAGTGCGTTTTAAGCCAGTCCTTGAGTGCCGCGTTCATGCGCGTTTGCCAGCCCGGGCCGGCTGCGCGGAATGCCGCCAGCACGTCCTGATCGAAGCGGACAGACACTTGTTCCTTGTTGCCACTGCCGACCGGGCGGCCACGCTTTTTGGCAGCAGCCATGCCTGTCAGCATTTCGGCCTTGTTCAGGGGGCGGTCGTCTTCATCCTGACCGTCCCACACAAAATCCTTTTCTGTCGGAATGGCACGTACAGCGGCCGCGACCTGTTTGCGCCGCAGGCTATTCACTTTCAAGCCAGCCATGGTAGACCTCGCGTTCTTCATTGCTTGCCGGGCGAAAAACTGATGATGCGGACCGATTCATCCCGCGCCGTGTGCACCACGGTCAGCACGGCCAGCACCTCGGGCACGTAGGAAAACGACATTACGCGCAATTCCTCTCCGCGAAAGATGTCCACATCAAGCCGATAAACCGAATCCAGCACCACACTCGCGTTTGCAAAATCCAGCCCGTGCTTGACCAGATTGCTGGCCCGTTTGGATTCGTCCCACTTTAACTTCGATTTCACTCAATTTCACTGAATTATTGTAGATGCGTTTAATTTGTCATGCAAAAGGAATTTTGCGAATGAACTGTTTGCCCTTTCGCCAACCGGAGGGCGTTGCACCCTAAAAACTGGTCATGGCGGATGTTCAGGGTTTGACCTTCAGACGCGGGCTCGGTTCAAGTGCGGCGCGTGCTGTTTTGAGCGCTGGAATATACTGGCCACCCTTCTTTAATCCATTGATCGCGGAGTATCCCGGCATGAGCAGCTTGCAGAAAATTGACACCGTCGAAGGCACAGGCGCGGAAGCCACGCCCGGCAAACAGGTATCCGTGCACTACACCGGCTGGCTGCACAACCCGGCGGCGGCGGATCTTAAGGGCCAGAAGTTCGACAGTTCAAAGGACCGCGGCGATCTTTTTGACTTTCCGCTGGGTGCGGGGCATGTGATCCGCGGCTGGGACGAGGGCGTCGCCGGCATGAAGGTCGGCGGAAAGCGCACACTGATCATTCCGTCGGAAATGGGCTATGGCGCACGCGGCGCGGGCGGCGTGATTCCGCCCAACGCAACGCTGGTGTTTGACGTCGAACTACACGGCGTTCGCTAGTAACGTGTTCGACGCTCTTTGACAGGGAAGATGGCCATGTTCAATTCCTGGTGAGCTACGCAACCAGAGTGGCCTCTTCGAGCTAGGTCGAAACGCCTGGCCCTGCCGGGGTCGCGCAGCCACGAATCGACGCTTCGAGCGCGTCGACGGCCATCGGACGTCCGAACAGGTAGCCCTGATAAAACCCGCAACCCAGGTTGCGCAGCGCATCTCGCTGCGCCTCGGTTTCGACCCCTTCGGCGATCACCTGCAAGCCGAGGCTCGATCCAAGCGCGACCACCATGCTGGCAATGGCACGATCATTCGGATCGATCAGGATATTGGCAACGAAGCCCTGATCGATCTTGAGCTGATCGAGTGGCAGCCGCTTCAGGTAGTAAAGGGAAGAAAAGCCAGTGCCAAAGTCATCCAGCGAAAAGCGAACCCCGCGCGCCTTGAGCGTGCTCATTTTCCCGACAACCCACTCCATCTGGGTCACGAGCAGACTTTCAGTCAACTCAAGTTTGAGCGCCTGCGGCCTGGCACCCGTGCGTTCGAGCGCCGCAATCACCTTATCCACAAACCCCGGCTGATGAAACTGCATCGCACTCACATTGACTGCGATGGAGAGATGCGCAAATTCCGGCTGGGAGGCCCAGCGCGCCAGTTGCTCGCAGGCGGTTTCCATGACCCAGTCGCCCAGAGTCACAATCAGACTGCTCTCTTCCATGAACTTGATGAATTCCCCCGGTGGCACAAGACCTCGGACGGGATCGTTCCAGCGAACCAGCGCCTCGACACCAAATACGTTGCCATGTGCATCC
This sequence comes from Burkholderiaceae bacterium, assembly GCA_020851995.1. Classification (GTDB taxonomy): domain Bacteria; phylum Pseudomonadota; class Gammaproteobacteria; order Burkholderiales; family Burkholderiaceae_B; genus Zwartia. The sequence goes on along the minus strand of JADZBO010000085.1, from coordinate 4,339 downwards.
ACCTGCGTCTGGTAATACAACAGGAACCGGCTGAGTCTCAGTGCTTCACGCAACTGGCTGTCCAGATCCATGCGTGCACTGATCTGCACCTGCATCGCCGGCTCGAAAAGGCAGACCTTGTTGCGTCCTTCGGCCTTGGCCCGATACATCGCCATCTCGACCCGGCGCAAGGGCTCCGCAGGGCTTTCCGGGACCTGCCCGAACAGCGACACCCCCAGACTTGAAGTCCGTTCGTGCACCGATCCGCTCAGTGAAACCTGCGTACGCAGTACCTCAAGGATCTCGCCGGCGTGGCGCATCGCCTCTTCACCTGCTGCGTCCGGGCGATTGCCCAGATTTTCCATCAGAACCACAAACTCGTCGCCGCCCAATCGGGATGCGATCTCACCCTGTCGCATGCTCGCACGCAACCGGTCTGCGATGATTTTGAGCAGTTGATCACCTTGTTCATGACCCAATGCGTCGTTGATCATCCTGAACTCATCGAGATCCACGTAGATCAGCGCGCCGAGCGACCCGGTCTGCTGGCAAGCCGCCTGCGCCTGGGTTAATCGATCCATGAACATGCGGCGGTTCGGCAGACCCGTGAGAATGTCCGTGTAAGCAATGTGCTGGATCTGATCCAGCGCCTCCTTGCGCGCGCTCAGATCGTGAGTGACTGCAATCATGCAGCGTTCGCCCCGGATACTGATGATCTTCGCTGACAGGGTGGTGGAAACCACGTTACCACCGCGCGTGCGAAATTGCGCCTCATGGTTTTCGCACTCTCCGAACTCCCGAATTTTCTGAATCAGGGCGGACCGGTCGGTCCAGTTGTACCAGATATCCAGTTCGCTGGAGGTCTTGCCGACGACCTCTTCGCGGGCCCAGCCGAACAGGCGGGTGAAGCCGTCGTTGACTTCCAGGTAACGGCCATCCTCAAGCCGCGTAAGGGTCAGCGCATCGGGACTGGTGCGAAACACCGTCTGGTACAACTCACTGCTTTCGGCCAGGCTCTCCTGGCGCCTGCCAAGCTCGACAAGCAACCGATTGAATCCCCGGACGACCCGACCGAGTTCGTCGCTGCCACCACCCGCCAGAGGACTCAACGGCTTCGTGCCGACCGCAATATCTGACAGAGAATCAGCAACCTGCTCGAGTGGCCGCAGTAGCCTTGAAAACGTCCACCACAAGAGAACGCACATGACGACCGTCAGGAGGATCGTGGCAAGCAGGATCTGCTGCTGCAACTGTCGAATCGGCGCATAAACCTGACTTGTCGGTGTGGCCACGGCCGCATACCACCCCGCCGTTGGAATTTGCCGGACTGCGGTCAAAACGTCGACACCGATCGGATTAACGAACTGAGTGACCCCTTCAAAGCCATTGATGAGACTGTCCAACACGGGACTGACGCCAGGCTCTGGAAGTGACTCCATGATGCGGAATTTCTCGGTCGCCGCGACAATTTGCCGGGACTGCCTTGAGACCAGCAGATAGTTTCCCGCACGCACGTAACGACTGTCCTCGATCGTTCGCAGAAACGCAGCCGTCTCCAGATTGATGATGCCGGCAAGCACTCCCAGCACATTGCCCGATGCGTCGCGCACCGGAACCCCGATGCCCAGGGCGGGATATCGAAAGCGCCCTCCGATGCGCGGGTGACCGATCACCGGCTTGCCAGCCGAGACCACATCGGCAATGTAGTCACGATCCGAATAATCCATTCCACGACGCCCCAGCGCAACCGGAACGCCGGCGAGCACCCGGCCCTGCGAGTCGGTCATGAATGTTCCGCCCTCGAACACGCTCTGAAAGACCGGCAAGGTCCCGAGCCACATCTGCAACCGCTCAGGCTCTGAGATCATTGCAGGCGTGATACCCAAAGCCACACGCTCAAGGATCGCGACTGAGTTGGACAGTTCGCGATCGACCTCGGCAGCGACTAGCGACGCCAGCGAATATTGCTGCTCGCCAAGCAACCGCTGGTAATCATCCCGCAGTTTCGAGGAGGCATACCAGGCAGGAATCCAGATTCCGGCGAGCAGAATAACGAGCATCAGCGCCGTCAGCCGGGCCTGAAGTGCACGGCGTCCAAGCCAGACGGTCAGTGGACGTGATAATGGATTCAATGTCGCCACACGTCAAAGGTGTATTGGGTCAAGGTGAACCTCAAATCATGCGTCGCATCAGGCGCAATTAATTTCGATTCTCAATATTAAGCATTTTTTATTTTTTGGTTGCTGCCAGCTTGAAAATGTCATTGATTATCAATCTCATTACGACATTAATCAATCACAATCGTGCAGAAAGAATAAGCGGCGCGACCTGCACTGACCCGGGCAGCAAGCGGGCGAGCCTGCGCACTTCACGTCGCGCCGCTGGAAACCGGACTTGACCAGATGCAGAAATCTCTGCAATGCGGTACAAACTGCGGATCGTGCCTGCCGGAGGTGCGGCAACGCATCAAGACGCATGTCTATTGAAACGTATCTGAAGCAAATCGCGCGCGGTGCGCGCGGCGCCCGCGACCTGGAGCGAGGGCCGGCGCATGACCTGTTCGCACAAGTGCTTGAGCGCCGGGCCAGTGACCTGGAAATCGGCGCATTCTGTGTCGCAATGCGGATCAAGGGCGAAAGCGCGCAGGAACTTGCCGGGTTTTACGACGCAATAAAGGCAAGGCTGGCGACGCTGTGCGTGTCGCGCCCCGTGATCCTGCTGCCATCCTACAATGGTGCGCGCAAGACACCGCTGATGACTCCCCTGCTCGCGCGCCTGCTCGCCGACAAGGGCTATGCCGTTCTGGTGCACGGACTGCACGAGGAGGCAAGGCGCACAGGATCCGAACAGGTTTTCACCGCCATGGGGTGGCCAGTCGCGCAGGATGTTCGGTCCGTTGAGACATGTCTGGAAGGCAGCGGCAGCGCGTACTGCTCCCTTGATGTGCTCAGCCCTGAACTCGCCTGGCTGCTGTGGGTTCGCCGCACGCTGGGCCTGCGTAATTCCGGGCACGTCCTCGCTAAGCTGATCAACCCTGTTCAGACGCGCTCGCTGCAGATCGTCAACTACACGCACCCAGAGTATCCCGATGTGCTGGCCGGCTTCTTCGCCCTGCATCCAGCCAGCGCAGTCTTCATGCGCGGCCACGAAGGCGAACCCGTCCCCGGCCCGCGCAGGCTGCCCGAAATTGCCGGGCAAGTCGAGGGCGTTGCGATCAGGACCGAAGCGCAATTTTTTGACACCCCAACGGTCGAAGGTGAAGCCGATATCGACGTCGGGGCGACAGTGGCGCTCTACCGGCGCGTTATCTCGGGTGCTGAGGCAGCGCCACCCGAACTGGCCGCGTGGACCGACTTGATCGAACGGATCTTTCCCATCAGTCCGGCTGTCTGACGCTCCAGCGACTCTGCCTGTTTGAGGCCTCCATTGCCCGGCCTGTCTGATAAATTACCCTAGTAAGCGCGCGCGTGACGCGCCTCCGGCGTCAATTCCCCGACGCCAAAGTCCAGGTCCGCGGATTTCGGGAGTGAATATGCGATATTTTTCATTACGGCGCCGTCTCCTTGCGACCCCGCTTTTTTTGTTTGCGCTTGGCGCGACACACGCCCAGGTTCCGCCAACACAGTCCGCGAAGGGCATCGATTTCATCATGGGCGGCATCGGATCCGACGAATCCCGGGCGCTCCTTGCCGAATCGAAATGGTGGCCCCTCACGATCGAGTTTTCTGAACACACGACTGACGGTGACGTCTGGATTTCCGATGCGCGTGTGCGGATTGCAAATGCCACGGATCAAACAATTTTCGATCAGGTCTGCGATGGCCCAATGCTGCTGGTCAACCTTCCCCCTGGCGGCTACACGATCGCCGCACAGCATAAGGCATCAATCAAGGTTCAGAAGATCCAGGTCGTGAAGGGAGAATCCAGGCGCATATCCATGCACTGGTAGGTTACCGGGAACCATGAATCGCGCTGCTGGCCCCATGCACGCCGGGAGGCACGCGTCCAGATGATCCGGGCGCCCCCAGGATGCCCGGCTAGTGCAGATCGCGTAGTTCCCTGCGCAATATCTTCCCCACATTCGACTTCGGCAACTCCGTCTTGAACACAACCTGCTTGGGTCGCTTGTAATTCGTCAGTTGCACCTTGCAGTACGCCATGACCTGCTCTGCTGTGAGCGAAGGGTCGTTCTTGACAATATAGGCTTTGACCGATTCGCCGGTATCTGGATCTGGGACGCCCACCACAGCGGATTCCAGCACCCCCGGCAAGCGGGACAGCAAATCCTCGATTTCAAAGGGGAAGACCTTGAAGCCTGAGACAACGATCATGTCTTTCTTGCGATCAACGATCCTGACGT
>JADZBO010000084.1 GCA_020851995.1 Burkholderiaceae bacterium | reverse complement strand
CGTGATACCGCGTCGTACCGATGACGTTGCCGCTGGCTTCGTCGATCACGACAAATGGCAGCATGTGGCCCGCCGCGAGACCGTCAAGACCCTGCTGAATGTAGGCACCAGTCTTGCCCGGCTCGGGAACAGACGTCACGCGCAGGTTCCAGAGGTTCCCGTCGCGGGCGGCTTTCTCGAGGCCAGACTCGTGCGCGAAACTCATCGGCTCCAGCCTTACACCGTGTCCGCCCAGTGTGGTTGGCGTCGGCGCGATCCGGAATCCCTGATCCTTGCTCATGAAGTTGCTTCCTTAATACGTTGTACTGGCCTTGCCATGCGACCTGTGTGGCTGCGGTCGCGCGAACTGCGCTGTTGTTGCCCCGTGAACTCTGCTGTCGTCACCGTGTGGATCGCGCCTGCCCTGATTACTGCTGGCGTCGCGCCGAACTGCGCGTGACGGCGGCAAGCCGCTCTAGCAGATGCATATCCTGCTCATTCTTGAGCAGGGCGCCTGCCAGCATCGGGACTGACGTGGCTGCATGGGCGTCGATCTCGGCCGCGGTTGCATCCTCCGCAATCAGCAGGCGCAGCCAGTCGAGAAATTCCGAAGTCGACGGCTTTTTCTTCAGACCGGGCGCATCGCGCAGGGCGAAGAAGGTGTCCAGGGACGCGCGCAGCACATCGGCGTGCAGATTGGAGAAGTGCACATCGACGATCGCGCGCAGCGTGTCGCGGTCGGGGAAGCGGATGTAGTGAAAGAAGCAGCGGCGCAGGAAGGCGTCCGGCAGGTCCTTTTCGTTGTTGGAGGTGATCACGACCAGCGGACGGTGGCGCGCGCGCACCGTTTCGTGCGTCTCGTAGACGTAGAACTCCATCTGATCGAGTTCGCGCAGCAGATCGTTGGGAAACTCGATGTCGGCTTTGTCGATTTCATCGATCAGCAGCACCACGGGCTCTGGCGCGACGAACGCCTGCCAGAGTACGCCTTGCTTGATGTAGTTGCGGATATCCCGAACCTTTTCCTCGCCAAGTTGCGAATCGCGCAGCCGCGAAACCGCGTCATACTCGTACAGGCCCTGGTGCGCCTTGGTGGTGGACTTGATGTGCCATTGCAGCAGCGGCCGGCCAAGCGCCCGCGCGACTTCCTCGGCGAGCATGGTCTTGCCGGTGCCGGGCTCGCCCTTGATCAGCAGGGGTCTTTGCAGCGTCAGGGCGGCATTGACGGCAAGTTTGAGGTCGTCGGTGGCCACATAGCGGTCGGTGCCGTCAAAACGCTGGACGGAGGCGGGGGCGGTATTGGTCATTAGTCACACAGCCTGTAGGGGATTTAAGTGAAAAACATTTTCACTGCATTGTAAAGTTTTCAATTATCGTACAATCCGTTCGTTTTGCGGCCGGGAAATTTGACCCGGAACTTCAACTGCCAGACCAAGAGCCTTTTCACATGAAGTTGCCGATCACTACGTCGTTCAAGAAGACGCGCAGCGCCAGACTGCCTTCGTCGCTGTCAACCGGTCTCTCCGCCATCGCACTTTCAGTCGCCTGTGCCGCAGTGCCGGCGTTTGCGGCCGATGCTCCGGTCGTCGGCAATGCCCAGGCCGCCAAAAGCAAAGTGTCCATGTGCATCGGTTGCCATGGTATTCCCGGTTACCGGGCCAGTTTCCCTGAAATCTATTCAGTGCCGTTGATCGGCGGGCAAAACGCCAAGTATCTTCAGGCCGCCCTGCGTGCATACGCGACGGGCGAGCGCACCCATCCCACGATGGATGCGATTGCAATGAGCCTGTCGGAACAGGACATGGCTGACCTGGCCGCGTACTACTCCACATACTCCACAAAGAAATAGGCAGGGGGCTCCATGAAACGCATTTCGCTCGCCCTTGCTGGCACTGCACTCTCGCTGCTCGCAGCGCAATCCGTGGCGGGTGACGCCGCTGCGGGCAAGGCCGTATGGGAAAAGTTCAACTGTGCTTCGTGCCATGGCCCGGACGCCAAATCGGCAATCGATCCTGCGTACCCGATCCTTGCGGGTCAGCACGCCGATTACCTGGCGCACGCGTTGTTGGCCTACCAGCGGGGAGCCACCGGTGCGCCGGCTTCGGCCAACGTCCGCAAGAACGCGGTGATGGGCGCCTTCGCGACGCAGTTGTCCAAACAGGACATCGACAACGTGTCCACCTGGCTCAGCACGCAGCCTGGCCCGCTCAAGGTCGCCCCGTAATTTCGGACGGTCGGTGCGCGGCAAGTCGCCGACCAGGTTCGATGTGAAGACCCGCCAGCCGGCGGGTTTTTGCCATAGGTGGCCTGATCGCGATCAGCCTGTCCCGATGCGTCGACGGATCAGGTCAATATAGGCGTCGCTGTCCAGGGGTGTCCCAAGGCGCTGGGCCTCCCACACCACCTGACCGAGACACTCCATGATTTCGTGTGCCGCCTGGTGCGGATCTGTTCGTGCAGCGCATGCGTCGTGCGCCGCGCGGATGCCCCGGGGGTGATCGACGGACACCTGTTCGGCGATCGCCAAGTGCATGGAAAGGTGCAGAAACGGGTTGGTTTTTCCGGCTTCGACGGCGAAGTCCTGAGACAGCGCATCCGGATCTTCCAGCGCTGCGTGGTACTCGGGATGCGCCAGGATCCAGTCGAGCGCCATTGACTCGAGCGGTGTCAAAAGCGCGTGCATGCGGTGTTTGCTCCAGGATTCGACGAAAAACTGACGAACCTGATCGCGCGACGGATTGAACATGAGCTGGCTGTGGGCGGTGGTGTAGCTTCGCTCCGGGATGGCAGAGCGGCAGAGTGAAAGTTCTGTGTACGGCGGACGACCCTGCGATCGACTTAAACGAGCAGCGAGGAGTTCAGCAAAGCTTAGGGAGTGCGTAGGTCACACGCGCTCGTGACGCGCACACCCTGTCGAATGGGGTAAATATTAACCTTTGTCAATCGCACGCAGCGCGAATAACCACAATGCAGGATAAAATACGGCGCTGATCGCCCAGGCTCGCCTGTTCATGGATGGCAGATCTCGCGAGCTGAAACGCGTTAAATATCGAATAACTAAATTTCACGAAGCAACCGGAGCACTCATGGCTTACGAACATATCAAGATCCCGACCGCGGGCACGAAAATCACGGTCAACGCTGACTACTCGATCAACGTGCCTGACGAGCCCATCATTCCTTACATCGAGGGCGATGGCACGGGTGCGGATATCACCCCGGTGATGATCAAGGTTGTTGACGCCGCAGTTGCGAAGGCCTACGGCGGCAAGCGCAAGATCCACTGGATGGAAGTGTTCGCCGGTGAAAAATCGACCAAGGTCTATGGCCCGGATGTCTGGCTGCCAGCTGAAACGCTTGGCGCCATCAAGGATTACGTCGTTTCGATCAAAGGCCCGCTGACCACCCCCATCGGCGGCGGCATCCGTTCGCTGAACGTGGCGCTGCGCCAGGAGCTTGATCTCTATGTCTGCCTGCGCCCGGTGCGCTACTTCAAGGGTGTTCCCTCTCCGGTGCGCGAGCCCGAGAAGACCAACATGGTCATCTTCCGCGAGAATTCCGAAGACATCTACGCAGGTGTCGAGTTCGCAGCCGGGACTGAGCAGTGCAAGCAACTGATCGAATTTCTGCAAACCAAACTGGGTGTCAAGAAGATCCGTTTCCCGAGCACCTCGGGTATCGGCATCAAGCCGGTTTCCAGTGAAGGCACCAAGCGCCTTGTACGCAAGGCGATGCAGTACGCGATCGACAATGACCGCTCCTCAGTGACTCTGGTCAACAAGGGCAACATCATGAAGGTCAAGGAAGGCGCCTTCCGTGACTGGGGCTATGAACTCGCGCAGGAAGAGTTCGGTGCCCAGCTGATCGACGGCGGTCCGTGGTGCAAGTTCAAGAATCCGAAGACGGGTCGCGAAATCATTGTCAAGGACGTGATCGCTGACGCTTTCCTGCAACAGATTCTGCTGCGCCCGGCCGAATACGACGTCATCGCCACGCTGAACCTGAACGGCGACTACGTTTCCGACGCGCTGGCTGCACAGGTTGGCGGTATCGGCATTGCTCCGGGAGCCAATCTGTCGGATTCCGTTGCGATGTTTGAAGCCACCCACGGTACCGCACCGAAGTACGCCGGCAAGGATTACGTGAACCCCGGTTCCGAGATTCTTTCGGCAGAAATGATGCTGCGTCACATGGGCTGGTTCGAAGCAGCAGACCTGATCATTTCGAGCATGGAAAAATCGATCTTGTCCAAGAAGGTCACGTACGACTTCGCGCGCCTGCTCGAAGGTGCGACCCAAGTGTCGTGCTCCGGCTTTGGCCAGGTCATGATCGACCATATGTAATCAGCGCCCGTTACTGCGCATTTGCCGGCCGACCGGCGGATCGCGCAGACGGTCGGGTGATGGATTGCAATGAACCCCCGGCGACTCGTTGAGACCGACCGGGGGTTTTCTTTTGTGTAATGCGCACCAAAGCAGTGCGCGCAGGGCCTGATATGCGTGATAAATCTAAGAATATTTCTCAAATTAGGGCATTCCCTGATGCGGTTGTCCCATTTGTGGTGCAAAATCAAACGCATGCAGGTGATGGAGACAAAGCTCTTGACGGGCAGGCTGGCAGCATCGGCCAACAATACAGGCAAAGCCTGAAAAAATAAAAAAATCGCGCAACGGCTGGCACAAGATGTGTCAGCCGTTGTCGCTTGTGAAACTGTATTCCTGCCGGAGGCCCATCATCGCATCCTCCTCACGTTTTGAGCGCTATTGGCGCAGGAACCTTCGACTGATCGCGGGCCTGCTGTTCATTTGGTTTTTAGTGACGTTCGTGCCGGCATATTTTGCCCGCGACCTGACGACATTCAGTGTGTTCGGATGGCCGTTTCCGTTCTGGGTGGCTGCGTTTGGCGCACCGCTGACCTATCTTTTCGTGATCTGGTTCTACGCCTGGCGCATGGATCATCTTGATGACGAGGCCAGTTCTCCGGAGCAGGACGAATAAATGGCGCCAGAGTCGCAGTCCCAGCAGGAGTTCATCGCTCAACTCGGTCGCGGGTACGGCCTCTATGCGTTCGGATTTGCCCTGCTGATTCTGGTTCTGGCGCTTTTCGAGGTCATGGGGCTGGATCGCCAATGGATCGGCTATATCCTGTTGCTGACCACGGTCGCACTGTACGCCGGCATCGGCATCATGTGCCGCACGTCGGATCCAGTGGAGTACTACGTTGCGGGCCGACGGGTTCCCGCTGTCTACAACGGCATGGCAACCGCCGCGGACTGGATGTCGGTCGCCTCGTTTATCGGGGTCGCAGGCACCTTGTACTTGTCGGGCTACAACGCACTGGTTTTTATCCTCGGCTGGACAGGCGGCTACGCGCTGGTGGCTCTCCTGCTCGCACCCTACCTGCGAAAGTTTGGCCGCTACACGATTCCGGATTTCCTGGGGGCCCGGTACGGGAGCAATTTGGCGCGCTTGACCGGCGTCGTGTGCGCGGTGTTGTGCTCCTTTACCTACCTGGTGGCACAGATTTACGGCGTCGGAATCATCACGACCCGCATGACCGGGATTTCTTTTGAGCTCGGGATTTTCGTCGCGTTGGGCAGCATGCTGGTCTGCTCGTTTCTTGGCGGGATGCGCGCGGTAACTTGGACCCAGGTTGGCCAATACATCGTCCTGATGATTGCCTATCTGATTCCGGTCGTCTGGCTTGCCGTGAAACAGACCGGAAATCCAGTGCCCCAGATGGCGGCAAGTTCGGTTCTGCAACAAGTGACGGAGCGGGAGCACAAACTGGCCAATGACCAGTCTGAGCAAGTCGTCCGGCTTCTCTGGCAGGAGCGTGCGCAACAAATGGAGGAACGCATTGCACAACTGCCGCGGTCCTGGGATACCGAACGCCAGCGACTGAGGCTGCAACTGCTTCGCTCACGTGCCAACGACGGCTCGATGGTGGAAGTCAGATCGCTTGAGCGGGAGCTTGAAACTTATCCGCGGTCAGTCGATGCCGCGCGGACTGCGTGGTCGAGCGCGCGCGATGATTACCTGGCGCGCGCATCGAGTCCTCTGAGCCATGCCGAACCCTTTCCGGGCAAGTCCCCGGCAGCGCGCGACGCTGCACGCAATAACTTTATCGCGCTGGCGTTTTGCCTGATGCTTGGTACTGCGGGGCTTCCCCACATTCTGATGCGATCATTCACCACGCCTTCTGTCCGGGCTGCCCGACAGTCAGTATTCTGGTCCCTGCTGTTCATCCTGGTGCTTTACCTGACGGCACCTGCGTTCGCCATTCTCGTCAAGAACGAGATCTATGCCCATCTGGTCGGGTCACCCATGTCGGATCTTCCCGCCTGGGTGCATGCCTGGTCATCGGTGGATCGATCGCTCATAGCGATTACCGACATCAATCTGGACGGAATCGTGCAACTGGGCGAAATTCATATCGGCGCCGATGTGATCGTGCTGGCCGGGCCGGAGATCGGCGGTCTGCCTTATGTCATTTCGGGGCTGGTTGCGGCGGGGGCGCTGGCTGCCGCGCTCTCGACCGCTGACGGTTTGCTCCTGACGCTGTCCAACGCACTCTCACACGACACGTTGTTTCGGATTGTGTCGCCGCGGATGAGCGCCGGTCGTCGCGTGATCGTCTCGAAAGTTCTGCTGCTGGTGGTTGCGTTCGCCGCGGCCTGGGTTGCCACCCGCACGCCGGCGGATATTCTGTTTCTGGTGAGCGCGGCATTTTCCTTCGCAGCGGCGTCCTTTTTTCCGGCCCTGGTCATGGGGATTTTCTGGAAGCGGGCGACCGCGCTTGGCGCAACGATTGGCATGCTGTCGGGACTGCTGGTCACAGCGACCTACATGGCCAATACCCAGCCGTGGTTGCGCGAACTGCTTTTTGGCATCGCCCGAACCGAGCCCATCGAATTATTCATGGGTATCCAGCCATTTGCTGCCGGCGCCTTCGGAGCGCCCGTTGCATTTATTGTGATCGTCGTAGTGTCGCTATTGACCAAGCGCCCGGATGCCGCCACCCAAGAGCTGGTTGATTTCCTAAGAAAGCCGCAATAGCACCATCAAGGCACCACGGCCACCGTGTGCGCTCGGGGCGGTTGCATAGGCCTGCACACCGGGCAACTGGGTCAGCCAGGCAGCTACCCGCGCTTTTAACACCGGTTGCCCGCGCGCGGACCCGTGACCGACTCCGTGAATGACGCGCACGCAACGTGTGCCGCAGGCGCGGCTTTGTTCAATGAACTGTGCGAGCGCCTCGCGTGCCTTATCCGCGGTGTAACCGTGAAGATCAAGTTCTGCGCCGACGGGCCAGAAGGCCTGGCGCAAGCGACGCAGGGTGTCCGGTCCGACTCCGGGCACTGCGAATGAGAGATCCGTGCCAGATTCATTCGGTGCGCCGGCAAGGTCCGAGACCGGTGCCATGGGGCGCACGACCTCCGCGGTTGCGCGCTGGCGGCGCTGGACGATCCGGGCGTGGATGTCGTCGCGAGAAGGGGCCTGGGACGGAGCATGCAGCAGGCGGGGCGCCGCGTTCAGCGGCTGTACGGACTGGACGACGCGTGCGAAGAGCAGGGCATCCGATTGCCTTGATTGCAAGACCTGCGCATCGCGCGATGCCTGCTCCTGGCGTCTCGCCTCGTCCGCTGTGCGCGCTTCGGCGGATTCCCGCTGCAAGCGCCTCAGGTCGCCCAGACCGGCTTTAATGTTGCGCATTCTCCAGCCACCGTTGTGCGTCGAGCGCGGCCATGCAGCCGGTGCCGGCGCTGGTGATCGCCTGCCGGTAAACGTGATCCTGGACATCTCCCGCCGCAAAGACGCCGGGCACGGAAGTCATGGTGGCCATGCCGTCCAGACCGCCGCGCGTCACAATATAGCCATTGGACATCTCGAGCTGGCCCTCGAAAATCCCCGTGTTGGGATGATGACCGATTGCGATGAAGACGCCGGTGACTGCGAGGTCGTGTTTTTCGTCTGACTGGGTATTGCGAAGACGCACGCCGGTGACGCCCGTGCTGTCGCCCAATACTTCGTCGAGTTGGCAGTGCAGGGCCAGGCGCATATTGCCGTTGGCGACCTTATCCATCATCTTGTCGATCATGATCGGTTCGGCGCGAAATTTATCGCGGCGATGGACGACGGTCACTGTGCGGGCAATGTTCGACAGGTAGAGAGCCTCTTCGACAGCTGTATTGCCCCCCCCGACGACCACGACATCCTGGTTTTTGTAGAAAAACCCGTCGCAGGTGGCGCATCCGGACACGCCGCGGCCCATGAAGGACTCCTCAGAGGGCAGACCCAGGTACTTGGCCGATGCGCCCGTGGCGATGATCAGGGCGTCACAGGTGTATTGTTCGCCGCCGTCGCCCGTCAGACGAAATGGCCGGCTGGATAAATCGACGCTGGCGATCTGATCAAATACCATTTCGGTGTTGAACCGCTCAGCATGGGCGGCAAAGCGCTGCATGAGATCCGGCCCCTGAACACCGGCGGCGTCTGCCGGCCAGTTGTCGACCTCAGTGGTGGTCATCAGCTGGCCGCCCTGCGCCATGCCGGTGACCAGCACGGGGGACAGATTGGCACGCGCAGCATAGACAGCCGCGGTGTACCCGGCCGGGCCTGAACCGAGAATGAGAACTTTCGCGTGTTTTGGTGTCGACATTTGCTGTAACCCTCTAAGATGATCTCCAAATTATAATGTCCGCCATGTCACGACTTTCTGCCGCCACGACGCGCGCCTCGCCCAAGACCCGCAACACGCGTAACGGCCCCACCGCGCTCCAGACGCGCCTGGTGTCCCTCCTGCGCGAGGCACGCTGGATTCTCTTCGCAATTCTTGCCGCCTGGCTGACTCTGGTGCTCCTGACCTGGAGCCCGGCGGATCCTGGCTGGTCGCATTCTTCCCAGTCTTCCGTATTGCACAATCGCGGCGGGCTGGTTGGCGCCTACCTTGCCGACATCCTGCTGTACCTCTTCGGATTTTCGGCCTGGTGGTGGGTGATCCTGCTGTTGCATCGGGTGCGCGCCGGCTATCGTCGGCTGGCCAATCAGATCCGTGCCCGCGGCGAGCCTGAAGTCCTCGCGCGCGTCCGCTGGGAGCAGGGAATCGGCTTTTTCATGGCGCTGGTCGGTTCAGTCGGCCTGGAGGCGCATCGCCTTTCGTCGTTCGGTCTTCAGTTGCCCGGCCGCACCGATACCACCAGCGGCGCCGGTGGTGTCATTGGCCACGCATGGTCTCTGTTTCTGGCGCAGGCGGTCGGTTTCACGGGCAGTACGGTCATTCTGCTGGCGCTGGTGTGTATCGGTTCGAGCCTGTTCTTCGGTTTTTCCTGGCTGGCGGTGTCCGAGCGCCTGGGCGGCTGGCTCGAAGTCGCCTTCTTCAGCCTGCGCAATTTTCGGAATGCCCGCCAGGATCGTCGCGCTGGCGAGGTCGCCAAGGCGGTGCGCCATGAGCAGGTCGAGGCCAAGCACGAAAAAATCGTGCACGAACAACCGGTTCGAATCGAACCCGCCATCGTGGCCGTGCCGACTTCCGAGCGCGCTTTCAAGGAAAAACAGCAGACCCTTTTCGTCGAACCCACCAATGCGGGCGATTTGCCCGCCCTCGGCCTGCTCGATCCGGCGCCGCCCCCGACCGAGACGGTGACCGACGAAACCATCGAGTTCACCTCGCGGCTCATTGAAAAGAAACTGGCCGACTTCGGTGTCGAGGTGCAGGTGGTTGCCGCTCAGGCGGGGCCCGTGATCACCCGCTACGAGATCGAGCCCGCCACGGGCGTCAAGGGCAGCCAGATCGTCAATCTGGCCAAGGATCTCGCCCGCGCCCTGAGCCTGGTCAGCATCCGTGTGGTGGAGACCATACCGGGCAAGAACCTCATGGGTTTCGAGTTGCCCAACCCGCGGCGCCAGATCGTCAAGCTCTCCGAAATCCTGGGTTCGCAGACCTACCACTCCAGCCACTCCATGGTGACCATGGCGCTGGGCAAGGACATCGCTGGTAACCCGGTGGTGGCCGATCTGGCCAAAATGCCGCACCTTCTGGTGGCGGGTACCACGGGCTCGGGCAAGTCGGTCGGGATCAACGCGATGATTCTGTCGCTGCTCTACAAGGCCCATCCCAGCCAGACCCGACTCATCCTCATCGATCCCAAGATGCTCGAAATGAGCGCCTACGAAGGGATTCCGCATTTGCTTGCCCCGGTTGTCACCGATATGCGCCATGCCGCAAACGCGCTCAACTGGTGCGTCGGCGAAATGGACCGGCGCTACCGGCTCATGAGCAAGCTGGGCGTTCGCAACCTGGCGGGTTTCAACGCCAAGGTGCGCGACGCGGTCAAGCGCGAGGAGCCGATTCCCAATCCGTTCTCGCTGACGCCGGATGCGCCCGAGCCGATCCAGGAACTTCCCAACATCGTCGTGGTGATCGATGAGCTTGCCGACCTGATGATGGTCGTGGGCAAGAAGATCGAGGAACTCATTGCACGACTCGCACAAAAGGCGCGGGCCGCCGGTATTCACCTGATCCTTGCCACTCAACGTCCCAGCGTCGATGTCATTACGGGCCTGATCAAGGCCAACATCCCGACGCGTATCGCGTTTCAGGTCTCTTCACGCATTGATTCGCGCACCATTCTCGACCAGATGGGTGCCGAAACGCTGCTCGGACAAGGCGATATGCTCTATATGCCGCCCGGCACCGGCCTGCCGGTGCGGGTACACGGTGCCTTTGTGTCCGACGACGAGGTGCATCGCGTCGTCGAATCGCTGCGCGCCAATGGCGAACCGGACTACATCGAGGGTCTGCTCGAAGGTGGCACCGACGGTGAAACCGGGGATGGCGTGAGCAGCGTGACCGGAATGGCCGATGCAGAATCGGATCCGATGTATGACCAGGCGGTCGAGGTGGTCCTTAAAAATCGCCGCGCCTCGATTTCTCTCGTCCAGCGGCACTTGCGCATCGGTTACAACCGCGCCGCGCGATTGCTCGAGCAAATGGAAAATTCGGGGTTGGTGTCGGCCATGCAGTCCAACGGTAACCGCGAAATTCTCGCGCCCAATACCTCCAAGGAAGAATGATGCGTTTGACCGCGTTTGCAATGCGGTTCGGTCACCTTGGCGCCGGATCCCTGCGTCGGTGCGACACACAGTCACTGCATCATCCTGAGGCCGGATTTCTGCGCCGACTTGAGGTCGGCTTGCGGCGTTGTCTTGAGGCCGCGCTCCTGCTGGTTGCCCTGATCGTCATGGCGGGTCAGGCGCAAGCTGCGACCGCGCAGGAGCAACTCGCCGCGTTTGTGTCAGATGTGCATTCGGCCTCGGGCAGCTTCATGCAGATCACGGTGGGCCCGCAAGGCCAGACCCGGCCAGCGCAGAGCGGAAGCTTCACATTCGAACGGCCGGGTCGATTTGTCTGGGATGTGATCCGGCCGTATGCCCAGCGGATTGTGTCCGATGGCCGTGAAGTCTTCCAGTTTGACCCGGATCTCAACCAGGTCACGGTGCGCAAGGTCGATCAGGCGATTGGGGCCTCGCCTGCATCGATCCTGTTCGGAAACGTGGCGCTTGAACAGGCATTCGACGTCACTGCTTTGCCGGACCGGGACGATCTGGCGTGGTTGCGCGCCAAACCCCGCGGCGGTGAAGCCGGGTTTACCTCGGTCGATCTGGGTTTTCGCGATGGCTTGCCGGCGCGCATCGTGTTGCTTGATGCATTTGGCCAAACCACCAAGGTCGAGTTCTCGGGTCTGAAACGCAATCCCGCGCTGGCGCCGGAGACCTTCAAGTTCGTCGCCCCTGCGGGCGCCGATGTCGTGCGCATGCAGTGAGCCTTGATGGCTGACCTTTTTCACCGTACTCCTGTGCCACCGCTTGCCGAGTCCATGCGGCCGGGATCAATTGACGAGGTCATCGGTCAGCGGCATCTGCTCGGGCCGGGCAAGCCCCTCAGGCTGGCATTCGAGTCCGGCCGGCCGCATTCCATGATCCTCTGGGGGCCGCCCGGGGTCGGCAAGACTACGCTTGCGCGCCTGACTGCGCACGCGTTTGATTGTGCATTCATCGCGATCTCCGCCGTGTTCGCCGGCGTGAAGGAAATCCGTGCTGCGATGGAGGAAGCACAGTTCACGCTGGACCAGCACCGTCGCCGCACGCTGCTGTTCGTCGATGAAATCCATCGCTTCAACAAGGGGCAGCAGGATGCGTTGCTGCCGTTCGTCGAGTCGGGGTTGGTCACATTCATTGGGGCTACCACCGAGAATCCTTCGTTCGAGGTCAATTCCGCTCTGTTGTCGCGCGCGCAGGTCTATGTCCTGGAGCCGTTGTCCGAACCTGAGCTTCGCGAACTCTGGGAGCGTGCGCACACGGTCGCGCTGCCGGATCTGTCCATCGACGAAACGGCCCTCGCCACGCTGGTTGGCTACGCGGACGGCGACGCCCGGCGGTTTCTGAATCTGCTCGAGCAGGCGGCTACCGCCGCCGAATCCAGCGGTACTCGCGTCGTCGACGGGCCGTTGGTCGAAGGCGCGCTGTCGATGAACGCGCGGCGTTTCGACAAGGGCGGCGACAACTTCTACGACCAGATCTCGGCGCTGCACAAATCGGTGCGTGGCTCGCACCCGGACGCCGCCCTGTACTGGCTGACCCGCATGCTGGATGGTGGCGCGGATCCGCGCTACCTGGCGCGGCGCATCGTGCGCATGGCCTGGGAGGATATCGGCCTGGCCGATCCCCGCGCGATCCAGATCGCAAACGACGCGGCTGCCACCTACGAGCGCCTCGGGTCGCCCGAGGGCGAACTCGCGCTCGGGCAGGCGATCATCTATCTGGCGGTCGCAGCCAAGAGCAACGCGGGCTATATGGCTTATAACCAGGCGGTTAGCTTCGTCAAGAAGGATCAGTCCCGTCCGGTCCCGGTTCATCTGCGCAATGCACCGACCCGTCTGATGAAAGAGCTTGGGTATGGCCACAATTATCGTTACGCGCACGATGAGCCAGAGGGCTACGCTGCTGGTGAAACCTACCTGCCGGAGGGTATGCGTGAGCCAGGCTGGTACAAGCCGGTTTCGCGCGGGCTTGAAACCAGGATCGCCGAGAAGTTGCAGCACCTGGCCGAACTGGATCGTACCGCGCGCAAGAACGCGAAGGACCGCGGCAACGACTGAGCGGCGCTCTGCGCGCCGAGAGGGTCGGGAGGGGCGATTACAATGGCCGTTTTTCAGAGCGACGCCGGAAATCACCATGCTAGATCCCGCCTTGTTACGTAAAGACCTTGATGCTGTAGTGCGTCGCCTCGCGACGCGCGGCCTGGCGTTTGATACCGGGGCGTTCAATGCGCTTGAATCCCGTCGCAAGGCGGTTCAGACCGAAACGGAGCAGCTACAGGCGCGTCGTAACGCGCTGGCCAAGCAGATCGGCGCCCTGAAGTCGCGTGGGGAGGATGCCACGGCGGTGATGGCTGAATCGCAGGAGATTCCGGGCCGCCTTAAGGCGCTTGAGCAGGATCTGGCGGAGGTGCAGGCGCGCCTGAACGATTTGTTGCTCTCGATCCCCAATCTCCCGCACGAAAGCGTGCCTGTGGGCAAGGACAGCGACGATAACGTCGAGGTGCGCCGCTGGGTACCGGATGCTGATCCTGCAACCGGCAATCCGCGTGGGCTGGGGTTCGAACCGCGTGATCACGTGACGATCGGCGAAGCGATCGGTCTGGATTTCGACACGGCCGCCAAACTCTCCGGCGCTCGCTTCAGTTTCATGCGCGGTCCGGTGGCCCGTCTGCATCGCGCCCTGGCGCAGTTCATGCTGGATCTGCACACCGGATCCCACGGATACACCGAGTGCTACACGCCGTACATTGTCAACGCATCCACGCTGTTGGGTACCGGGCAGTTGCCCAAGTTCAAGAACGACATGTTCTGGGTCACGCGCGGTGGTGATGATCCTTCGCTCGACGCGCAGGGCAATCCGATCGAGCGCGAGGATCAGTACCTGATCTCGACCTCGGAAATCACCCTGACCAGCGTAGTGCGGGACAGCATCGTTCCGGCCGCCAGCCTGCCGATGCGGCTGACGGCGCATTCGCCCTGCTTTCGGTCCGAGGCGGGCAGCGGTGGTCGCGATACGCGGGGCCTGATCCGCCAGCACCAGTTCGACAAAGTTGAAATGGTGCAGATTGTGCAACCCGAGGCGTCCTACGATACGCTCGAGCAAATGGTCGGTCACGCTGAGAAAGTACTTCAGCTGCTCGGTTTGCCATACCGCGTGATGTTGCTTTGTACCGGTGACATGGGGTTCGGGTCGACGAAGACCTACGACCTCGAAGTCTGGCTGCCTGCACAGAACACCTGGCGCGAAATCTCATCGGTATCCAATTGCGAAGCCTTCCAGGCGCGCCGCATGCAGGCGCGCGCGCGCACCGAGGGCGGCAAGCCGGAATTCGTCCACACACTGAATGGATCGGGTCTTGCGGTCGGCCGCGCGCTGGTTGCGGTGCTGGAAAACTGCCAGCAAGCCGACGGCAGTGTGATTGTTCCGCCGGTGCTCAGGCCTTACATGGGCGGTGTCGAGCGCCTGGGACCACACTAACGTGGGCCGTAGTAGGGGCCGTAGCTGGGGCCGTGATGCGGTCGATGGTGATGCGGTCGATAGTGATTTGGGCGCCAGCCGGGGTAGTACGCTGGCCATCCGCCGCGCACCACCACGGCGGCGGGAGCGTACCCAACCATGGGCGGCCCAACCACCACCGGACGCGCAACCACCAACGGTCCCGGACCCTGCACATAAACCGGGGCGGGTGCTGGCACATAGACTGGCGGGGGTGCCGGTACATAGACGGGCGGGGGTGCAGGCACATAGACAGGCGCAGGTGCGGGTACGACGACAACCGGTGCGGGCGCGGGGATAAAGCCGGGAACGCCAATTGAAACGCCAACGGTAACGCCCGCCGAGGCTGCAGCGCTCGCGCCCAGTACGCCGATCGTGGCTACGATGAGGATCAGTTTCTTCATGACAACCTCCGTATATCCCAGGTGACTGGCATTGGCGCAGACAGTGGATTCCGGCTACGCAGTGCGGGTGTTTACGTTGTCGTGTTGACACCAGCGCATGTGGCGAATTCTAGAGAACACACTGCCCGTTTGGTTCAAATGGTGCCTGATCCGCTGAGGCCAGTTGTTTCAGCCCATTTCATTCAGCAGGTCGCGGGCGACCGATTTCGAAAAGACGGTGGATTTTTATCAACCGGCAAGAATGACTGTAAAGTGGATGACCTTTTCACGATGCTCCTGAAATGCGCGCTTCCACGCTTGCCGTCCTGACGCTGCCGCCCCTGCTCTGGGCGAGCAATGCCATTGTGGGGCGCATGGCGGCAGGGGCGATTCCGCCGTTCACGCTGAACTTCCTGCGCTGGGCGCTGGCGCTGGTGATCCTTTACCCGTTCGTCGCCCGCCGCTTGCGAGAGGACTGGCCCCTGGTGCGCACACACTTGCGCCTGCTGACCGTGACGTCGTTGCTCAGCATCACGCTGTATAACGCGTTGCAGTACCTCGCTCTGATCACGTCAAGCCCGATCAATATCGCGCTGATCACGGCGTCCGGTCCGATTTTTACCCTGCTGGTCGGCCGCGCCTTTTTCAACGCAGGAATCAGTCGCCAGGCGGCGGTTGGTGCCGTGTTGTCCATCGCCGGCGTTGCCTGGGTTCTGCTCCGGGGTGATTTCGCTAACCTCACCCAGATCGCTTTTGTGTCGGGCGACCTCTTTATGTTGCTGGCGATCGCGCTCTGGAGCGTTTACACCTGGCTGCTGCGCGACCGGCCGCCGGCAATGGCCACCAACACGGTACTGATCATGCAGATGATCCTTGGGCTGATTCTGGCGGCCCCCATGGTGCTGGCTGAACTAGCCTGGGGAGGCTATGCGCCGATCGAATGGACGTCGTCGACGATCGGGTTTGTCTGTTATGTGGCGATTGTGCCCGCGTTGCTCGGCTACCTTTGCTGGCAGCAGGCGGTAGCCCGCACCGGGTCCCAACTGCCGATGTTCTTTCTCAACCTGACGCCGGTCTTCGCCGCGATGATGTCGATTGCGCTGCTCGGCGAATTTCCTTATCCCTATCATCTTGTGGGGCTGGCGCTGATCGTGTCAGGGATTTTCATGGCGAATCGGCCGTCCGCGCCCACCGCGAAAGGCTAGGTCGGCCAATTTGCGGGCGATTTGCCTAAATGTGGGAAAATCGCGTACTTAATTTTCCAATCGACACGAAGTTCGGGGTTTTTGTCTAAATGCGCAGCCGGTCAAAGCGGTCTATTCTGTTGTTTGTGGCCTTGGCCTGGTGTGCGGTTGCGGGGTTCCTGCCCTGGTCTGGTGCTTCGGCCCAGGTTGCTGCGATGGGGCGCTTTTTCCCCGACGGTGATAAGCCGGCGGAGGGATTTCCGTATTTGCAGGGCGCCAGCAAGGCGCAGGCTGAGCAGGGCTGGTTGCTCTACCAGAAGAATATGGGTCAGCCCATGGCGCAGTGGGCGCGCTCTGAAATTCGCTTCCCGGGCGGTGGTACGGTGCTCTACCCGTTTTCCGGCCCCGACCTCGTCACGTTGCTGCAGTTATTTCCCAACGCGGGTCGCTACGTGATGGTCGCTAACCAGTTTGCGGGCGAACCTGCCGCGGTCGGCAAAATGTCGGCAACGCGGCTGCAAAACTTCCAGGCAAAATTTCTTCGCGAGTGGCTGAAGTTCACCCGCCTCGGGTTTTTCCGCACGGACGACCTCAACGACGACCAGCGCGACCAGAGGGCTCAGATCGGCGTCACCACGATTCTCATTTCTTTCGCTCTTTTCGCCGGCTACGATGTGGTCGACGTGCATCCGATCGTGCTCGAGCCACAGGCCGGTCATTACGTGCGCGCTTCCGGCCCCTGGAAATCCGTGCGGCTGGTTCTGCGCAAGGGGGACGCGTCCACCACGGTTGACTATGTCAGCGTCGACCTTTCCGATGGCTTTCTCAACCAGAACCAGGGTGCGCGTGAATGGCTTGCCAACATGTCGCGCAACCCCATACTGCTGAAGGCTGCATCCCACCTGTTGCAGATGCCCAGTTTCACGGTGTTGCGCGATATTCTGGCAAACAACGTGACCATGGTGGTACAGGACGAAACCGGCCTGGATTACAGTGTTCTTTCGCGGATCGGCAACGTCGAACTCTACGGTAACTTCCTGTATCCGCACGAACTCTTCAACCGGAATCGCCAGGCATCGCTTGCGGCGGCGTACAAGGCGTCAAAAACGGTCAAACCCCTGCCGTTCGCTTTTAGTTACAACAAGACGAATGAGCGGCGTGCCCTGCAAGTCGTGCGCCGCGGCACCGTGGCTCAATGACGGCTGCGGTGATCAAACGCTGCGCGGGCGAACTTTGCCGTTGCGGCGTTAAACGCTTTCGGGTCGTCCAGAAACAGCGCGTGGCCAGCATTGGCGAACACCATGACCATCGATCGATCGCCCGGTCGTTTCTTGCGCAGTGCGTCCGCCTGGTCGCGTAGTCGCGGCGTCACCGCATACATCACAGGCACGCTCTGCTTCTCGACCGTCTGACGCCAGTATTCGCGCGGGTAGGGTTGATTCAGCAACTCGATCGCGACGTTGCCCGGCGCACGCAACGTGGATTCCAGAATAGCCTGACTGACGTTGGCGGGCGGTGGGATTTTGGTGAGTTCCTTGCTGAACTGGCGCATGTAGGCCTCGCGGCGCGCATCGTCCTTCATGATCGCAGCAAAATCGGATTTGCGCGGAGCAGGGGGACGGCCTTCGCCGATCGAGTTATCGATCAGGATGAGACCACGCAACCCGGCCTGGGGATGTCTTGCGATCAGATCGAGCACTTCCATCACGCCCAGAGACCATCCGGCCAGAATGAATTCGTGCGTACCGGTCGCTTTGAGAAATTCCAGAATATCCTGCGTGCGTCGTATCGGATCATGCGATTTTGATGTCAGCTCCGATTGCCCCTGCGAGCGAGGATCGAGGACGAGGATCCGGAACTCTTCACCCAACACGGACAACTGGCGTTCGAAAACCGCCGCTGGCATCAACCAGCCGGGTATGAACACGATCACACGATCACCCGAACCAGCCTCCAGGTAGTGCAACCTGACGCCGTCCGAGGTGACGAAGCTGCCGTCGTGCAGGCTGGCCTGGGCCCGCGCGGGCGAGGGCGCAATCGCCGCGACACTCAGGGCCAGCATCCACGTAAACAGCCTGACAGCGTGATTCGGCATCGGGTATCCCCCTATAATCTTTGGTCTGACTTCTGGATATACTGGTAAGACCACTGAGAAATTCCCTCAAGCGGCCTGGCAATCGCCCTGCAGGTGATGCGGTTCGTTTGATTGTAAAAGGGGGATGACTCGGTGACTACATCCATTGACACGCTGGAGACGCGATGAAAATCAAGAAAACCCTGGGCGCGCTGGCGCTTGCCCTGGTCGGTGCGGCAAGCGCTATCGGCACTGCCCATGCCCAAGATCTCAAGTTCGGAGCCTTGTATCCGCTGAGCGGAGGCCTCGCGCTGTTGGGCGATGAAAGCTATCGCGGATTTGAGCTTGCCGTTGAAAAGCGCAATGCCGACGGCGGATTGCTTGGCAAGAAGATCCAGATCGTCAAGGGTGACGCCGTGGACGCCACCCAGGCAGTCGGCACAGCGCGCAAACTGACTTCCATCGAAAATGTGCAGGCGATCTTCGGCAGCTACGCCTCGCCGATTTCGTTTGCGGCCACGCAGGTCAGCGAACTTGCCGGGGTTCCGTATTTCGAGCTTGGTGCGATTTCCGATCCGATTACCGAGCGTGGCTACAAGTATGTTTTCCGCACCAATCCGACGGCAAAGAATTTTGCGTTGCGTTCGGTCGATGTCATCAATGAGGTGATCGCCCCGGGATTGAATGTCAAGCCGCAGGATCTGCGGATTGCAATCATCCACGAAGATGCGCTCTACGGCACGACGGTGGCGAAATATCAGACTGAAGCCGCCAAGAAGGCGGGTCTGACGATCGTCGAAACCCTGCCCTATTCAGCCAAGGCGGTGGACCTGTCCTCGCTGATCCTGCGCCTCAAGGGTGCCAAGGTCGATGTGGTGTTGCAGACGTCCTACCAGAACGACACGGTGCTGTTCTTCCGCCAGATGAAGGAAGGCGGGTTCGCGCCGAAGGCGGTGATCGGTGCGGGGGGTGGTTACTCGACCCAGGACACGGTCAACGCCGCAGGTCCTGACAACATGCATGGCGTCTTCGACATCGACTTCACGCAGTATCTGACCAACGAAGCGGGCGCACCGGGAATCAAGGCTTTTGTCGAGGCCTACAAGAAGAAGTACGGCATTGAGCCGCGTTCAGGTCATAGCCTGGCGAACTTCACGGGTGCCAACATATTCTTTGACGCGATTGCTCGTGCTGGCTCCATGGACAAGGACAAGATCCGGGCTGCAGTCCTCGCTGTGGATGTGCCAGTCGGCTCGACCCCCAGCGGCTGGGGTGCCAAGTTCGATGAGACAGGGCAAAACCAGCGCGCGCTTCCGTTCGTCATGCAGTGGCTTGACGGCAAGCTGACCACGGTTTACCCGAAAGAGGCCGCTGTGGTTGCGCCTGTCGTCGGCAAAGTCGGCAAGTAATCACGCGATGTCACAAGGGGGGCGTCCACGCCCCCCATTCTTTTGCCCGGAACGCGGATTGCAATGGACATATTTCTTCAGCTCGTGGTCAACGGTTTGCTGCTCGGCGGCACGCTGGCCATCATCAGCATCGGTTTGACGCTGATTTTCGGCATTGTGCGCGTGGTTAACTTCGCGCACGGTGAATTCCTGATGATCGGGATGTATGCGGTCTACCTGATGTACGCGAAACTCGGCCTGCATCCCTACGTCTCGGCCTTTGTTGCGGTCATCATCCTGTTCGCCGGCGGTGCGCTGATGCAACGTTTTGTCATCCAGCCCTTGCTCAACGCCGATCCGCATATTCAGATCTTTGCCACCGTCGGCGTGTCGACGGCATTACTGAACCTTGCGTTGCTGACGTTTGGCGCCGATGTCTATCCGGTCAAGCTCAATGATTTCACGTCCGCGACGCTGCGGGTGGGACCGATCTCGGTGGTCAGCGGGCAACTCATCACCTTTTGCGTGTCGCTCGCTCTGATGGGCGGATTGCACTGGTTCTTGCAGCGCACGTTTCTGGGGCGTGCAGTGCGCGCAACCGCGCAGCACCGTTACGCCGCACAACTCATGGGTGTGAATGTCGAAAAGATCTACGTCTTCGCATTCGGACTGGGTTGCGCCTGTCTTGGCCTCGCCTCCGGCTTGTTGCTTCCGCAGTTTCCGGTCTTCCCGACGGTCGGGACCTTTTTTGTGCTGACCACGTTCGTGATTGTCGTACTTGGCGGTCTCGGCAGCCTGAGCGGTGCGTTCCTCGGCTCGCTCATCATCGGACTGATTGACAGTCTGTCGGGCTATTACATTGCGCCCGATCTCAAGGAAGTCGTTTATTTCCTGATTTTCATCGGGATCCTGATTCTTCGACCGACCGGCTTGCTCGGCCTGGGTCGAGGCTCCGAGTAAAGGTGCGCCTGTGAACATTCTGAATCCCCGGGCGTATGTCGCGATTATTGCCCTCTCCTTATTGCTGGTGATCCCGCTCGTTGCAGGCTCGCCCTTCCTCTATCACATCTTCGTGCTGCTCTGCAGCTTTGCGGCGCTCGCGACTGCGTGGAATATCGTCGGAGGTTTTGCCGGTCAGTTGTCCCTCGGGCACGCGGTGTTCTACGGGATCGGCTCCTACGCAGCGGTTCTGCTGATGCTGAAGTTTCAGATTTCGCCCTGGATCGGCATGTTGGTGGGGGCGGTGATTTCAACCATCGTTTCAGTCCTGATCAGCTACCCCTGCTTTCGGCTGCGCGGTCCCTTTTTCGCACTGGCAACGATCGCGGTGCTTGAGGTTGTGCGTTTGCTGGCGATCCACCAGACCGGTCTGACCGGCGGCGCGGGCGGCCTTGCGCCACCGCTGAACATTGGTCTGAAGTGGATGATGTTCCGAGAGAAATGGGTCTATCTCGTCATCGCCTTCGGCTTCCTGCTGCTGTCGCTGGCGGTTTCCTGGCGCATCGTGCATTCCCGCCTCGGGTACTATCTGGTCGCGGTGCGGGAACGCGAGGATGCTGCGCGCGCGGTCGGTGTCAATGCGGTGCGTGCAAAGCTTGCAGCGGTGATGGTGTCTGCCTTTCTGACCAGTCTGGTCGGCAGCTTTCAGGCCATGTACCTTACTTTTATTGATCCGAGTTCGGCCTTTTCCCTCGAGTTGTCGATTCAGATCGCGATGTTTGCGCTGATCGGTGGCCTGGGCACTGTGTTCGGGCCACTGGTGGGCACGGTACTGGTCTTGCCGATCGCCGAGCTCGCGCGCGGCTGGCTCAGCGATTTTGGCAACGGCTTTCACGGCCTCGTCTATGGCATCGTGCTGGTGGTCGTCGTGCTGACAATCCCCAAGGGCCTGGTGGGGCGGTTCGGCGCGCCGTTCATGCGCTGGGTCGATCGCCTGCCTGGCAGTCGCTCCGCGTCAGAGCACAGTGCGGACACTGGTCAGGCATCGGCATCGGCACCGGCACCGGCACCGGCCGCGGCGAGCGCGAAGATAAGTGCTCCCAAGGGTTCCGAGCCGGAAGTGATCCTGCAGGCGACGCAACTGAACCTGTACTTCGGTGGTCTGCACGCCACCAATAACGTGTCGATCGAACTCTGCCAGGGCGAGATTCTCGGAGTCATCGGCCCAAATGGCGCGGGCAAGACGACGGTATTCAATCAGCTTTCGGGATTCCTGCGCCCAAACAGCGGCGACATCAAGGTTCGGCTGCTGAACGGGCAGTGGGTACATCCCGGCACACCTGAGGAGTTCGCACGCGCGGGCATTGGCCGCACCTTCCAGATTGCCCAGCCATTTGCTGATCTGACGGTGCTGGAGAACATCATGCTGGGCGCTTTCCTGAATACGAGTGCGCCCGCCGAGGCGGCGCGTCAGGCGCGCCGCGTGGCCGAACTGACTGACCTTTCACCGATGCTCGACATGCGCGCCCGAAATTTGACCGTGGGCGGCATGAAGCGCCTGGAGATGGCGCGAGCGCTGGCAACGCAGCCGCGCGTGCTGCTTCTGGATGAAGTGCTGGCGGGGTTAAACCCTGCCGACGTTGCGCGCGCCATTGGAATCATTCGCCGGGTTCGCGATTCCGGAGTATCGGTTCTGATGATCGAACACATCATGCAGGCGGTCATGCAGTTGTCCGACCGCGTGGTGGTGATCAATTCGGGCAGCGTGCTGTGCGAGGGAACACCGGTGGAAGTCGTGAGCGACCCGCGTGTCATCGAGGCTTATCTGGGCAAGGATTATGCACACCATACTTAAGCTTAACGGAGTGTCTGCCGGCTATGGGGGCACTGAAATCATTCGCAACGTGTCGCTCGAAGTTCACAGGGGCGAGGTTGTGACGATTGTCGGTGCAAACGGCGCAGGCAAGACCACCACGTTGCGCACAATTTGCGGCATCGTCCGGCCCACAGGGGGCACGATTGAGTTCGAGGGTGACCGCATCGACGGCCTGCGTTCGGATCAGATTGTGACTGCCGGCGTCACCATGGTCCCGGAAGGTCGCCAGCTCTTTCCGTACATCTCGGTGCGTGACAACCTGTTGATGGGTGCCTACAAGAAAACCGCGCGCGCGACCTGGCATCAGCGCATGGACGAGGTGTTGGAAATCTTTCCGCGGGTTCGCGAGCGCCTCGACCAGTTCGCAGGCAGTCTCTCAGGCGGTGAGCAGCAAATGGTCGCGATCGCCCGCGGACTCATGTCGAATCCGGATCTGCTGATGTTCGACGAGCCCTCGCTGGGTTTGTCGCCGTTGCTCGTGTCGCAGGTGTTTGCGGTGATTGACCAGATCGTCGACATGGGGACGACGGTGCTGATCGTCGAGCAGAACATCGTGCACACGCTGCGCATCGCTGACCGTGGCTATGTTCTGGAGAACGGCGAAATCACCATGACTGGCACCGGCCAGGAGTTGTTGGACAATCCGCACATCAAGAAAGCATATTTGGGAATCTGACGCGATGCATTCAAACCGACACAAGGGCAGGGTCGTACTGGTGACGGGTGCCGCGAGCGGGATTGGTGCGGCGATCGCAAGGCAATACGCGCTCGAGGGTGCTTCGGTTGCGCTGATCGATGTCAATGCCGAGGCGCTTGCCGCTTTTGCCGCCGGGCTTGAGCGCGAAGGCGCCACGGTTGCCTGGGCCTGCGCCGATGTGTCGGACTACGCCCAGTGCGAGGTGGCGCTCGGTCAGATTGAGCAGCACCTGGACGCCCCGGTCGACACACTGGTCAATAATGCCGGCATCTCCCCGAAGACCAATGGCAAACCAGCCAATTTCTGGGAAATGCAGCCCGCCGAATGGCAAAAGGTGGTCGGCGTGAATTTGCACGGCGCGTTCAACTTCGCGCGACTGGTCACCCCCGGTATGGTGCAGCGGCGGTTTGGCAGTATCGTCAATATGTCTTCCGTGGCAGGCAAGGCCTTTGTCGGATTCACGGCGGCCCACTATGGCACCACCAAGGCCGCACTGATTGGTCTGACCCGTGACCTGGCGGGAGAGCTTGGCCCGTACGGCATCACCGTCAACGCGATTGCGCCGGGCCGCATCAACACACCGCTCATGCGCACGGCATCGAACGAAACGAATCAGGCGGTGATCGCCGAGACAGCGCTGCGCCGGTTGGGCGAGCCTTCCGAAGTTGCCGAGATGGCTTGTTTTCTGACCGCACCGGAAAGCCGCTTCGTGACGGGGCAGGTGGTGGATGTCGCCGGGGGATGGCTGCTGACGTGAGACCGTCAGGATTTCATGTATTTGACGAGGCGCCGTTCCGCGTTCTCGAGGTGATCGCGCGCGGCACGCTCTGCGGCAGCGGGATCGCTTGCGGCGATGGCGTTGAAAATTGCCTGGTGTTCCGCCTGAACTGCCTCGATCAGATTGGTGTGACGGGTTTTTGTGTTGCTGCGCAGATGACGGATCATCTTGCGGGCAGTGTGTTCCAGGTGCTGGCTCAGGGTGAGGAAGTAAGGGTTGTGCGTGGCGACGACAATGGACTGGTGGAATTCATAGTCCTCCTCGTCCCCGAGGCGGTCGCTGGCGATGGCGTACTCCATCCCGAGCAGGCAGCGGCGGATTTGCTTGAGATCGTCGGCCGATCTGCGTGCAGCAGCCAGACGCGTTGCCGCGACTTCGACCGTCGCGATGAGTTCCATCACATGGGAAACCGAGAGTCGCTGGTCAATGTCGATTTCGGCGATCTTGAAGCCTTCGCGCGGATCACGCTCGGTGATGAATACGCCCACGCCGCGACGGATTGCGACGAGTCCTTCGGATTTCAGACGCGAGAGGGCTTCACGAATCACTGGCCGACTGACGGAAAATTGCTCGCAGAGATCCCGTTCGCTGGGCAGCCGGTCGCCGGCAAGCAGTTGCTTGCTCTGGATCAGGCGACCAAGTTCCTGCGCGATTTCATCGGGCAGGTGGATGGATTCGGCAGTGCTGTCGGTCATAGGGGTCAGGTTACGGAAGCCAGGTCAGAGTGGACACTGATCGAGTATGCGACATCATAAGCAATTAATGCGTCTGCTGGTTGAATTTAGGGTAAGTCCCGATCATAATGGTCAGTCCACTGTATATACTGGTAAGACCACATGAGTTCAGCCAATCCGAGGCTTAAGGCGAAACAAACAAAAATAATGGAAGCGAGACATCATGAGTGAAATAACAGGTAAGACCAAGCTGTATGCCATCGTCGCGGACCCCGTCCTGCAGGTCAAGACGCCACAGAATCTGAACCGCTTGTTTGAGGCGCGCGGTATCGACGCGGTGCTCGTGCCGATGCAGGTGCCAGCTACGCGCCTTGCCGATTGGGTCACGGCAATGCGTGGCGTGCTGAACCTGGGTGGCGTCGTGGTCACAGTGCCCCACAAGACGGCGATCGCCCGGTTGTGCGATGAGCTGACGCCGGCCGCGGCCATGGTTGGCGCAGTGAATGTCATCCGGGTCGAGCCAGGCGGCAGGTTGGTTGGCGATATTCTGGATGGCCGTGGCTTTGTGGCTGGCTTGCGTACCAGCGGGATTGAGCCGTCTGGCCAGCGGGCGTATCTCGCTGGCGCGGGCGGTGCCGCCAACGCCATTGCATTTTCTCTGGCCGAAGCAGGCGTGTCTGCGCTGACGGTACATAACCGCACCCGCGACAAGGCGGAGGAAATGCTGGTCCGTTTGCGCCAGGCCTACCCGGATATCAGCATGCAGGTGGGTTCGCCGGACCCGACCGGGCATGATCTCGTCGTCAATGCGACCTCCTTGGGCATGGCCGAAGGTGATCCGTATCCGCTGGATGTCGATCGCCTGCAACCCGGTCAGACGGTTGCCGAAATCATCATGCGGCCGGAAATGACGCCGCTGCTGGTCGCCGCGCG
This sequence comes from Burkholderiaceae bacterium, assembly GCA_020851995.1. Taxonomy (GTDB): domain Bacteria; phylum Pseudomonadota; class Gammaproteobacteria; order Burkholderiales; family Burkholderiaceae_B; genus Zwartia. Next base: position 13,769 of record JADZBO010000084.1, on the reverse strand, counting down.
TGATAAAGGGTGCCGAATTCAGCTGGGATTGCCGATGCTGGCCGCGCAGGTCGAACTGATGGCCAGGTTCATGGGGGCTTTATGACCACCGCTTCCTACGACTACGTGATCGTGGGTGGCGGTACGGCCGCCTGCGTGCTGGCCAATCGTCTCACGGCAAACGGTCGGCACCGGGTGCTGATGCTCGAAGCCGGCGGTGAACCCAAAAGCATGTGGATCCGGATCCCCGCTGGTTTTACCAAGCTGCTGAATGATCCGGTCTATAACTGGCGGTTTGAAACGCAACCCGAGAAGGCCACCAGGGACCGTGTGATCGCGATTCCGCGCGGCAAAGGGCTGGGCGGTTCCAGCCTGATCAACGGAATGATTTATGTGCAGGGTCAGCCCGGGGATTACGACCACTGGGCAAGCCTGGGCGCGACCGGATGGTCGGCGGCCGACGTGGCGCCATACTTCCGCAAGCTCGAGTGCTATGCGCCCGGTGGCGAGGCGCGCGGCAGATCCGGCCCGATGCATATCCTGCAGGTCGCGGAGCGGTTTCCGATTGCGCATGCGGTGCTTCAGGCCGCAGCGGAGGATGGGCAGCCTCTGAACGAGGACTATAACGGGAGCACGCAGGAGGGCTTTGGTTATTACCAGGCGCTGCAAAAAGATGGCCGTCGCTGGAGCGTGGTGCAAGGGTATCTGGAACCCGCGCGATCGCGCCCCAATCTGACCATCCTGACGGGTGCACATGTGCTCAGCGTGGTCGTGCGACAGGGGCGCGTCTGCGGGGTGACTTACCGACGGGATGGTGTTGTGCATACCGTGGACGCAGTCCGGGAGGTCGTACTCGCTGCGGGCGCAATCCAGACACCGCAACTTCTGGAGCTTTCCGGAATCGGCGACCCGGTTTTGCTCAAGAAGTTGGGGATCGATGTGATCCATGCGGCGCCGCGTGTCGGAGAAAACTATATCGACCACTTTGCGACCCGCATGAACTGGCGCGTGCGCAACACGCAAACACTGAATGAAATGGCGCAGGGATGGCGCGTGATGCTCGCTGCCCTGCAGTACTTCACGCGTCGCACGGGCATCCTGACGCTGGGTACGGGACTTGTGAGTGGATTCGTGCGCACAAGACCCGCGCTGGCCACGCCCGATGTGCAGTATTTTTTTATGCACGCGAGCTATGCGAATGCCGCCGTGCGCAAGCTGGACAATGCACCCGGCATGACCATGGGGGTCGCAGGCCTGCGTCCCACATCGCAGGGCAGCATCCACCTGCAGTCAAGAGATCCGATGCAAGGACCCGCAATCCGGCCGAACTTTCTCGATACCGAGGAAGACCGCCAGACTATTATCGATGGCATGAAAGTGGCACGGCGGATTTTTGGCCGCCCCGCGCTGGCCCATTACATCGATCATGAAATGAGTCCGGGCAATGCAGTTCAGTCCGACGATCAGTGGCTCGATTTTGCACGTGAAAACGGTCAGACCATCTACCATCCGATCGGTACGTGCCGCATGGGATCCGACGCCGGTGCGGTGGTCGATCCGCGTCTGCGCTTTCGCGGGCTTGAGGGACTGCGCATCGTGGACGCTTCGGTGATGCCGGCGATGGTGTCGGGCAACACGCAGGCGGCCGTCATGATGGTCGCCGAGCGCGGTGCAGACCTCATTCTTGAGGATGCGAAAGGGGCAGGCGCATGACGCAGTCAGCCAGCGGCCAGATGCCGGCGGGTGCGGTGCCGGGTCTCGACGGCAAGGTCGTACTCAATACCGGTGCAGGACGCGGAATCGGCCACGCGATGTCGATGGCGTTCGCAGGGCAGGGCGCGCGACTGATGCTGCTCGATATCGATCCGATCGCGCTTGGCGAGGCGCGCGACACGCTGCGGGCACAATTTCCGCAGCTGCAAGTCGACACATACGTGGCCTCGATTACCGATGACGTCGCGGTTGAACGCGCGGTTGCGCAAACGGTTGAGCGGTTCGGCCGGATCGATATCCTGCTGAACAACGCCGGAATTTCGATGAACAAGCCGTCACTCGATGTTACTGCCGAAGAATGGCGTCGCGCGATCGATATTGATCTTTCGGGTGTGTTCTATTGCTCCCAGGCCGCTGCCCGTCGCATGGTGCACCAGGGCGGCGGGGTCATCCTGAGCACGGCGTCGATGTTTGGTCTGGTATCGGCTGCGCGCCGCGCAGCGTACTGCGCGTCGAAAGCCGCCGTGGTGTCCCTGTGCAAGACGCTCGCGGTCGAGTGGGCCGAGCACAACATCCGCGTCAACGCGATTTGCCCCGGTTATATCCGTACCGCGCTGGTCGACGATCTGATTGCCCGGGGTGCGCTCGACGAAGGCGTGATCGAGCGGCGCACGCCGCTTGGGCGTCTGGGCACGCCACAGGAGGTCGCGCAAGCTGCGCTGTTTCTCGCCTCAGATGCGGCGGCCTACATCACCGGTCACGCCATGGTTGCCGACGGCGGATTCACCGCTAACGGCTTCTGACTTTTTTCGGAACAGAAATGCCAAAGTCCACTTCACTTCATTCTTCCGCACCCTGGGTCGAGTTGCAGGCGACCGAGCAGGACTGGAAGCGCGCCGATTCCCGATTGCTCGACACGATGCTTGCGTCCATGCACATCATCCGCGCTTTTGAGGAAACCGTGCTTGAGCTTGCCGGGCAAGGCCTGGTGCACGGCCCCGCGCATTCGAGTATTGGCCAGGAGGGCGGCGCGGCGGGGTCAATCGTCGGTCTCACCGCGCGCGATCAGGTCAATGGCTCGCATCGCGGACACCACCAGTTCGTCGCCAAGATGCTCGGGTATTTGCAGCCCGACGGAATCGACCCGCGGGCGCCGATCGCACCGGAAGTTGCGACGATGCTGCAGCGCACGCTGGCGGAAATCCTCGGGTTGTCACAGGGCTATTGCAAGGGGCGTGGCGGTTCGATGCATCTTCAGTACCTGCCCGCGGGTGCTCTGGGAACCAACGCGATTGTCGGTGGTGGCGTGCCGCTGGCCGCCGGATCCGCATGGGCCAACGCGCACGCTGGATCCGACGCGGTCGCCGTGACGTATTTCGGCGATGGCGCGATCAATATCGGCTCCGTGCTGGAGACCATGAATCTGGCAAGCGCCTGGAAACTGCCTTTATGCTTCTTCGTTGAGAACAACGGCTACGCGGTGTCGACCACGGTCGACGAGGCAACGGGCGAACCCCGGCTCGCGGCGCGTGGCCAGGCGTTCAATATTCCGAGCTGGTCGGTCGATGGCATGGACCCCCTGGCGGTTCATCTGGCCATGACGCAGGCACTCGCGCATATGCGGGCCGGCAAGGGACCGACGATTATTGAGGCGCGGGTCTACCGCTACTTCCACCAGAACGGTCCGTTCCCGGGCAGCGCCTTTGGCTACCGGACCAAGCAGGAGGAAGCGGCCTGGCGCAAACGCGATCCGCTCGAATTGCTCGCGCGCAGGATGCAGGACAGCAAGCGCATCACGGCATCGCAAGTCAAGGCGTTGCGCGCGCAAGTCCAGGCCTGCATGGCGCGCGCTGTCGAAGCCCTGATCGAGCCCGATCCGGACGGCAAGGCTGGCATGCGTCGCATTCGCCCCGAATTGTGGCCCCGGCCGGATTTTCGCGATGTGGGCATCCGTGGCGACCTCTCGGAATTCAGCGGCATCGCATCGACCCAGGACTCTGCGCCAACGGGCGAGCGCGTGACGCGCAAGTTCATCGATGTGGTCGCGGACGTGATGCACCGCCGCATGGAGCAGGAACCTTCGATCGTGGTGATGGGCGAGGACGTACACCGGCTCAAGGGTGGCACGAACGGTGCCACCCGCGGATTGAAGGCGGCCTTTCCTGATCGGGTGCTCGGCACGCCGATCAGCGAATGTGCCTTCGCCGGCCTGGGCGGCGGGCTCGCCATGGATGGTCGCTACCGGCCGGTGGTCGAGTTCATGTACCCGGACTTCATGTGGGTTGCGGGTGACCAGGTGTTCAACCAGATTGGCAAGGCACGTCACATGTTCGGCGGCGACCACCCGGTGCCTCTGGTACTGAGAACCAAGGTCGCGATGGGTTCGGGGTACGGTTCGCAGCATCTGATGGATCCGGCCGGGATTTTCGCAACCAGCCCGGGATGGCGCATCGTCGCCCCCTCTTGTCCGTCGGACTATATCGGGCTGATGAATGCCGCGTTGCGTTGCCAGGATCCGGTGCTCGTCATCGAGCACGTCGATCTGTATGCGAGCTCGGGCGAGGTGCCGGCCGGCGATCTGGATTTCACCATCGCACCCGGCAAGGCTGCAGTGCGCCGCGCTGGGGCGGATGTCACTGTCATCACGTATTTGTCGATGGTGGCGCATGCGCTCGAGGCGGTCGACCAGAGCGGAATCGACGCAGAAGTGATTGATCTGCGCTGGCTGGATCGTGCCAGCATCGACTGGGATACGATTGAACGCAGTATCCAGAAGACCAACAAGGTACTGATCGTGGAACAGGGGGCGCTTGGCACTTCCTATGGCGGATGGTTGTCGGATGAAATCCAGCGGCGCTTTTTCGACTGGCTGGATCAGCCGGTGCAGCGCGTCACCGGAGGCGAGGCTTCGCCCAGCATTTCCAAGGTGCTTGAGCGCGCTGCCTGTGCGCGTACCGAGGAAGTCATCGACGGCCTTCGGCGCACCATGCGCGAGAGCGCTCAACACTAAGGGACAATAATGGCAACCATATTGCGCATGCCCGAGGTGGCCGCCAATGCCACGCAGGCAACGCTCGTGCAGTGGACCAAGGCTGAAGGCGAGCCGTTTTCCGCCGGTGATTGCATCGCTGAAATCGAAACCGACAAGGCCGTGATTGAAGTCAATGCGCAGGAAGACGGCATTCTGGGCAAGATCCTCGCCCAGGCGGGCACCGACTACGCGGTCGGTGCGCCCATTGCGGTGCTGCTGGTTCCCGGAGAATCTGCCGACGCGGTGCGTAGTTTCGTGGATGATGGCGCGGGGCGCGCAGACGCTCGATCCGGTGCCGCGAATTCATCCGGCGAGCCGGCCGGTGACGTCCACACCACACTGGAAACCCCGCAGGGTCCGGGAAAACGTATCTTTTCAAGTCCGGTTGCGCGCTTGTTGGCCAGGCGGCACGGGTTGGATCTGACACAAGTGCGAGGCAGCGGACCCAACGGGCGCGTCGTGAAGTACGACGTGATGCTTGCCGCCGCCCTTCTTGCGGATCGCCGCGAAGAACTGACGAGCACGGTGGCTCGCGCCCCTGAGGCAAACCCTGCCGACCTCACCGCCCGCGCGCGACCGATTGCTGAAGGAAGTTTTGCGCGTGCTGCGTCCCCGTGGACCGAAATCCCGCACACGGGCATGCGCCGCACGATCGCTCGCCGACTGGTCGAGAGCAAGTCATCCGTGCCTCACTTTTACCTTACAGCGGACTGCCGCGCCGATCGATTGATCGAGTTGCGCACGCAGATCAACGAGGGACGCAGCGAGCCGGTCTCCGTCAACGACCTCGTTCTGCGCGCAACAGCCCTTGCATTGCGTGAAGAACCCGCCGTAAACGTTGCCTGGTCTGATGATGCCGTCCTCCAGTTCGAACGCGTGGATCTTGCGCTCGCAGTGTCGACCCCCGGTGGGCTGATCACGCCCATCATCCGTGATGCGGCTGGCCGAAGTCTGCTTGAGATCCATTCCGAGGCGCGCCGCCTCGCGCAACGCGCGCGTGACGGTCAACTGCGACCGGAGGAATTTATCGGTGGCAGCTTTTGTGTGAGTAACCTGGGTATGTACGGGGTGGATGAGTTCGCCGCCATCATTAATCCGCCACAGGCTGGCATCCTTGCCGTCGGTGCCGTGCGTGCTCAGCCTGTCGTCGACGTCAACGGGCAGCTTGCGGTGGGTCAGATCATGCGCTGCGTGCTTTCGGTCGATCACCGCGTTGTCGACGGCGCCCTGGCGGCACGCTGGCTGGCAGCCTTCCGGCGATTGATCGAGACGCCAGTCTCCCTGCTTATCTGAACATAGAACCGGAGTCCATCACATGTTCGATTTTTCTGGTCGCACGTTGGTCTTGACCGGGGCCAATGGCGGCATTGGTCGCGAAGTGGCCCGGCTGTTTCTCGCACAGGGCGCCAATCTGGTGTTGGCGGACTTGAGCGAGAAGGCCCTGACGGAATTCGTGGCCGCGCTTGACGCCCCATCCGGTCGCGTCATTGCCTGTGGCATGGACGCCGCCTCGCCCGCCGATTGCGAGCACCTTGTTCAGCGGGCCCTGGATACCTTCGGGGGCATTGATTTTCTTGTGCCGTCCGCCGGCATTTACCGCGCACAGCCGGTAAGAGAAATGACGGATGCGCAATGGCGCGAGACGCTGGCGCTGAACCTGGACGGTGTCTTCTTTCTGGTGCGGCGGGTCGTCGCGCATCTGCGCCCGCAAGGCTCGATCGTTTTTCTGAGTTCAATGGCGGCGCACCGGGGTGCTTTCTACAACGCCCATTACAGCGCGTCCAAGGGCGCTTTGCTGAGTCTCACGCGGTCTCTTGCGCGCGAACTTGGCCCGGATGTGCGTGTCAACGCGGTGTCGCCCGGCGTGATCGAGACCCCCATGGCGACTGACCTGATCAAGGCGCGCGGAGCCGATTCCATTGCCCAGACGCCGCTCAGACGTCTGGGCAAGCCGGAAGAGGTGGCTTCGGTGATTGCCTTCCTCTGCAGCGCGGCAGCGAGCTTTGTGACTGGTGAAGTGATTCACGTGAATGGCGGTCTGCACATGGCCGGTTAGCGGTCTGGTTAAGCACGCCTGGGCTCCGTCAGACGTCGTGTCAGCAACGAGCAGCTGTGCGCGCTTCTCGTTGATCAGTTCCGGGCAGCATTCAGGTTGCTGCTCCCTGCAGCAGCGCCGGGTGCAGATAATGCCTTGTCAGCGCCCTGAAGGCTTCAACCTCGGGGTCGATGCCGGTTTCTTCCTGCAGGATCCGACCCACCGGACCGGCCATCGATGCGGCAAGCGCCGCGTCGAGAAACAGCAGGCGCGAGCGCCGCGCGAGAACGTCCTCAACGCGTCGCGCGTATTCGTAACGGGCGGCGAACCGCACCATGGCTTCGGTCAGGCCACCGCCGAGCGCATTTTGCGCGCCAGGCAAAGATTCCACCGCTTCGCTCTCATCGCCGTAAGCGCGAATATCTGGCGGATCGGAAAGCGCATGCGTCACCGGCATCCCCCGTTGTGCACCGACCAGCGCGAGATGATCCGTGGTGCACGCCGTACCGGCGGGTAGCAAGCCGCGGTCGATACACTGCTGCAAAACGTCCGCTGCCATGGCTCGGTAAGTCGTCCACTTGCCTCCGGTGACCGTCACCATCCCACTCTGACTCACGAGCACTGTGTGCTCGCGGCTGAGCGCCTTGGTGTCAGTGCCCGCGCTCTTTGGCGGTTTGACCAGCGGACGCAGACCGACCCAGATGCTCCGGATGTCGGCCGGTGTAGGTGCGCGATTCAGGTATTTGGAGGATTCGCGCAGGATGAAGTCGAGTTCTTCCCTGAAAGGGTCCGGCTCCCGGCTCAGATCGTGGCGCGGTGTATCCGTTGTGCCGATAATGACCTTGCCGAGCCAGGGGACCGTGAACAATACCCGCCCATCGGATGTGCCGGGGATGATCAGCGCGTGATCCGAAGGCATGAATTCGCGGTCCACCACCACATGAACCCCCTGGCTGGGTGCCACGATGTCCTCGGCTTCCCGCCCCGCGTGCTCGTCGTCCTGCCGACGCAGCCCATCAACCCAGACTCCGGTCGCGTTGATGATGCACCTGGCCTTGACATTGAATTGCTCGCCGGTTTCCCCGTCGCGCGCGACCACGCCGTCGACCTTGCCGTCGTCGTTATGCAGCAACCCAGTGACGCCGCAGTAGTTGAGGAGTTGTGCGCCCAGTTGCGCAGCGGTGCGGCCAAGGGCAATGGCTAGTCGCGCATCGTCGAACTGTCCGTCCCAGTACTTCACGGCACCCTTCAGGCCAGCGGTTCGCACGTTGGGCAAGGCATCGAGCGTGCCCTGGGGGCCCAGGACTGACGTCTTGCCCAATCCGCGCTTGCCTGCCAGCGCGTCGTACATGACCAGGCCGGCACCGTAGAACGGAATCTCCCAGAGCTTGTAGCAGGGCATCACGAAAGCGAGTCGGTGCGCAAGGTGTGGCGCGTTGCGCAGCACGGTGGCGCGCTCGTGCAACGCCTCGCGCACCAGCGCGATATTGCCCTGCGCCAGATAGCGCACGCCACCGTGCACCAGTTTGGTGGACCGCGACGAGGTGCCCTTGGCGAAGTCTTCTGATTCAAACAGTGCGACTGAGTAACCTCGCGCTGCGGCGTCCAGGGCCACACCCAGGCCCGTGGCGCCGCCTCCGATCACGGCGACGTCAAAGGTGCGGCCATCTTTCAGGTTGTGCACCAGTGCGTCGCGCTGGGTCGGGCGGCGGCGGTCTGCCTGATTCATGCTACGTGTTCCATTGTGTTGGCCGGGAGGTGGGGAACTGCAGCGCGCCAATGTGCAGCGGGCACATCATCAGCGCGCAAAAGTTCAGGGGTTCGCCCATCCCTCGGATCGCTCGACCGCCTGATGCCAGCGATCGAGTTTTGCTTCACGCTGATCGGAGGTGATGGCGGGCTCGAAGCGGCGTTCCTCAGTCCAGTGGGATTCAATGGATTCGGTGTCGTGCCAGATCTCCGTGGCCAATCCTGCAAGGTAAGCAGCGCCAAGCGCCGTTGTCTCCGTGATGCGTGGCCGCACCACGGGGATGCCCAGGAAATCCGCCTGCATCTGCATCAGGAGATCGTTTTTCGACGCCCCGCCGTCCACGCGCAACTCTGCAAGCGCGATGCCGGAGTCGCGCTGCATTGCATCAAAGACATCAACGACCTGTAGTGCAATTCCTTCGAGCGCCGCCCGCGCGATGTGCGCCCGCGTGGTGCCTCGCGTCATGCCAATCAGGGTCGCGCGCGCGTCGCTGTCCCAGATGGGCGCGCCCAGTCCGGTAAAGGCGGGAACCAGGTAGGTATCCGCGACGTCCGGAACTGAGGCGGCCAGGGCTTCGACCTCCGGCGCGCTGCCGATGATTCCGAGTCCGTCGCGCAGCCACTGAATCGTTGCCCCACCCATGAAGACCGACGCTTCAAGACAGTAGGTCGTCACGGGCACAGTACCCTGGGGCCGTCCGAGTTGCCACCCGACCGTGGTGAGCAACCGACTGTGGCTGGGAACGGGGTGTTCACCCGTGTTGAGCAGCATGAAACAGCCCGTGCCGTAGGTGTTCTTTGCCATCCCGCGAGAGAAACACGCCTGACCGAACATCGCAGCCTGTTGGTCGCCGACCATCGCGGCAATCGGCACGGCGCAGCCGAGCAGTCCGGGGTCGCTCTCGCCGATCACCCCGGAGGTTGGAACGACGGCGGGCAGCAACGCATGGGGAATGTCGAAGAGTTCCAGCAGCGTTTCATCCCATTGCAGTGTGTGCAGATCGAGCAGCATCGTGCGCGAAGCGTTGCTCGGGTCCGTCGCGTGCACACGTCCTGCCGTCAGGTTCCAGGCCAGCCAGGTGTCGATGGTGCCGAAAGCAAGCTCACCCCGCCGGGCCCTTTCGCGGGCGCCCGGCAGAGTGTCGAGCAGCCACTGCAGTTTGGTCGCGGAAAAATACGGATCCAGCAGCAGACCGGTTCGCGCCTGGATATCCGCTGCGCGACCCTGCGCCTGCAATTCCGTGCACCGCTCTCGTGTCCGGCGGTCTTGCCAGACGATTGCGTTGGCCAGTGGCTTGCCTGTCGCGCGATCCCAGAGCACGGTGGTTTCGCGCTGATTGGTGATGGCGATCGCGCGCAACTGATCGGCCGCGACCGGTTTGCCATCGACGCCTCTGGACAGCACTTCGCGGATCACTGCCAGTTGGGAATCCCAGATTTCCGCAGCGTCATGTTCGACCCAGCCTGGCTGGGGGAAAAACTGACGGAACTCCTGCTGCGCCATGCCGGCGCTGTTGCCAAAGCGATCCACAAGGATCGCCCGGGAACTGGTCGTGCCCTGATCCAGGGCAAGGATGTACTGCGCGTTTGCTGCCAACGGATTGCTCCCTTTTGTGACCGTATACCCACTGAACCTTATAAATGTTACAAGTATGCAACACGGTCTAAACCGTTGCTTGTCATAAATGCGTTGTACCGTACGCGGTGCGATCAATGTCAGGGAGACGTCATGAAACGAATGATTTCAACAATTGCAGCGAGCGCCACGCTGATGCTCGGCGCGCTTGCCGCCGCGCCAGTCCAGGCGCAGACCGAAATCCAGTGGTGGCATGCCATGGGCGGGGCGCTGGGCGAATGGGTCAACGACCTCGCCAAAGATTACAACGCGAGCCAGAAAAACTACAAGGTGGTGCCGGTCTTCAAGGGCAGCTACGACGAGGCCATGACCGCTGCCGTCGCCGCATTCCGCGCCGGTAATGCGCCGCACATCCTTCAGGTATTCGAAGTCGGCACCGCGACGATGATGGCGAGCAAGGGTGCCATCGTGCCGGTTGCTGATGTGATGAAACAGGCAGGCGTGAAGTTTGATCCGGCAGCCTACGTGCCCGCGGTCGCCGGGTACTACACCGCGCCGAACGGCGAAATGCTGAGCTTCCCGTTCAATAGTTCGACCACCGTGCTGCACTACAACAAGGACGCATTCAAGGCGGCCGGCCTGAACCCGGAAAAGCCCCCGGTGACCTGGCCTGAATTGATCGAGGCTGCCGCCAAGCTCAAGGCCGCGGGCCATCAATGTCCCTTCACGACCAGTTGGATCAGCTGGACACAGCTCGAGAGTTTCAGCGCCTGGCACAACACTGAGTTTGCCACCAAGGGCAACGGAATGCAGGGTATCGACGCCCGGCTGACGTTCAATGGACCACTGCAGACCAGGCATTTTGAGAACCTTGCCAAGATGTCCAAGGACGGTCTGTTTGTCTACAAGGGCCGCGGCAACACTCCGGACGGCGTGTTTGTTTCGGGCGAGTGCGCGATGATCACGGGGTCGTCGGCGCTGTACGGTAACGTCAAGCGCAACGCCAAGTTCGCGGGCGGCATCTCGACGCTTCCGTACTATCCCGATGTACCGGGAGCACCGCAGAACACAGTCATCGGAGGCGCGAGCCTGTGGGTGATGTCGGGCAAGAAGCCAGACGACTATAAGGGCGTGGCCGAATTCTTTGCCTTCCTTTCACGCCCGGAGGAGGCCGCCAAGAGCCACCAGCGTACCGGCTACCTGCCGCTGACGATCGCCTCGTTCGAACTGACCGAGAAGTCGGGCTATTACAAGAATAACCCCGGCACCGACGTCGCGGTGACGCAGATGATCCGCAAGACGACCGACAATTCGCGCGGTATTCGCCTGGGCAACTTCGTACAGATCCGCACCATCATCGACGAGGAAACCGAGCAGGTCTGGTCGGGTAAGAAGACCGCCAAGCAGGCGCTGGATTCGGCGGTGGCGCGGGGCAACGAGCAGCTTGAACGCTTCCAGAAGGCCAATAGCCGCTGATGGAAAAGCGCGTCCGGTTCAACTCGCGGTGGTTGCCGTGGCTTCTGGTTGCGCCGCAGATGGCGGTGGTGCTGGTGTTTTTTTTCTGGCCCGCCGCCCAGGCGCTCTACCAGAGCCTGTTGACCCAGGACGCCTTTGGCATGTCGACCGAGTTCGTCGGCATGGAGAACTTTGCGCGGCTTTTTGCCGATTCCACCTATCTTGAGTCATTTCAGACGACGGCCATTTTTTCCTTGCTGGTCGCGGTGTTCGGCCTTGGGCTGGCGTTGCTGCTGGCACTGATGGCGGACCGCGTCATACACGGCGCGGCGATCTACAAAACGCTGCTGATCTGGCCCTATGCCGTCGCCGCTGCGGTGGCCGGCGTGCTCTGGCTGTTCATGTTCAACTCACCGATGGGCGTGGTCGCCTTCGCGCTGCGCGCCATCGGCTTCAACTGGAATCACCTGCTCAGCGCGGGTGACGCCATGACGCTGATTGTCGTGGCGGCAGTCTGGAAGCAGATTTCATACAACTTCCTGTTTTTCCTCGCCGGACTGCAGTCGATTCCGCGCTCCCTGATCGAGGCCGCAGCGATCGACGGCGCAAGCCCCTGGCGTCGATTCTGGACGATTGTTTTTCCGTTGCTTTCGCCGACCACGTTTTTCCTGTTGGTGATCAATGTGGTCTACGCATTTTTCGACACATTCGCGATTGTCGATGCGACGACCCACGGCGGTCCTGGCAAGGCGACCTCGATCCTGGTCTACAAGGTCTACTACGATGGATTCAAGGCGATGGATATGGGGGGGTCGGCCGCGCAATCGGTCATCCTGATGGTCGTTGTGGTGGCATTGACGGTGCTGCAGTTTCGCTTCGTCGAACGCCGGGTTCAATACTGACAGGGGCAGCCAATGGTTGAACGTCGTGGCGCGCTGACCGTGCTTTCCCATCTGGTGCTGGTGCTTGGCGTGCTCATCGTCGCCTTTCCTGTCTACATCGCGTTTGTCGCCTCGACGCAGACGTCCGAGCAAATTGCGCAGTCGGCGCCGATATCGCTGGTGCCAGGAAGTCATTTCCTCGATACCTACCGCGTCGCCCTGTTTGGTGGCGACACGGCCGCAGGAAGTCGTATCGCGCCTGCCTGGCCGATGATGTGGGTCAGTCTGATCAGCGCGCTGGTGATCACCATCGGGAAAATCGCCATTTCGTTGCTGTCGGCGTTTGCGATCGTGTACTTCAGGTTTCCTTTTCGCGGGCTGGTTTTCTGGATGATCTTCATCACCCTCATGCTGCCTGTCGAGGTACGCATCGGTCCGACATACGAAGTGATATCCAATCTGGGAATGCTCAACACCTATGCTGGCCTCACGATTCCGCTGATCGCGTCCGCCACCGCGACGTTTCTTTTCCGGCAGTTCTTCCTGACGATTCCCGACGAACTGGTCGAGGCCGCACGCATGGACGGCGCTGGCCCCATGCGCTTTTTCCGCGATGTGCTGTTGCCGCTTTCAAGCACCAGTATCGCCGCGCTGTTCGTGATCCAGTTCATCTATGGATGGAATCAATATCTCTGGCCGTTACTGGTGACAACGAGCGAGGACATGTACCCGGTCGTGATGGGGATCAAGCGGCTGATTTCACCCGGTGAGGCCTACACCGAATGGAACGTCGTCATGGCCAATGCGCTGCTGGCGATGATTCCGCCGGCGATTGTCGTCATCCTGATGCAGAAATGGTTCGTCAAGGGCCTGGTCGATACTGAAAAATAGCACCCCGATACCGGAAATCTTCATGGCCGCGATTACCTTCAACCACGTCGTCAAGCAGTACCGAACGGGCAAAAGCTCAGTTCAGATCATCCACGACTTATCTGCCGAAGTTGCGGACGGGGAATTTGTCGTCATCGTGGGACCCTCGGGCTGTGGCAAATCCACCCTATTGCGCATGGTCGCCGGGCTCGAGGTGATCACGGCCGGTGAAATTTCGATTGGGGGTCGCGTCGTCAATGACCTTGAACCCGCCGAGCGGGATATCGCCATGGTGTTTCAGAACTATGCGCTCTATCCCCACATGACCGTGTTCGACAACATGGCCTATGGCCTGAAGATCGCACGCGTTCCGCCCAGTGAAATCCGTGCCCGCGTCGAGAAGGCCGCCGGAATTCTCGAGCTGATGCCTTACCTGGATCGCAAGCCGCGTGCGTTGTCGGGCGGCCAGCGTCAGCGCGT
>JADZBO010000083.1 GCA_020851995.1 Burkholderiaceae bacterium | reverse complement strand
GTCACGGATCTCGCCAACCTGATGGCCAACATCCGGAACTAAACTACCTTCGACTGGCACGCGTTTTGCGTGTACGTTACGCTTAAGCGGGAATACGCAAAGCCGTATTATTCGCCCTTTGTACCTGACGCCCGGCGATTCCGCGGGCGTAGCGCAGCACATTGCCCAACCTTTCAAGAGGAAGACCATGCTGTTTCTTCGACCGATCCTGACTATACGCAAAGCGGTGCTGTTCTCGGCTCTGGCTGCCAGTTTCGTGCTTCCGGGCACTGTGGGCGCACAAACGCGCGGCGGCACGCTGACCGCCATCGTCCAGCCCGAGCCGCCCATCCTGATGCTGGGACTCAACCAACAGGCGCCAACGCAATACGTCGCCGGCAAGGTCTACCAGGGCCTGCTGACCTATGACGAGAACCTTAAACCCCTGCCATCGCTGGCCAAGGCCTGGAAGGTTTCGGCGGACGGGCTCACCTATACCTTTGAACTGCAGTCAGGCGTCAAGTGGCACGATGGCAAGCCATTCACTTCCGACGATGTGGTCTTCAGCATCGACAAGTTCCTGCGCGCAGTTCACCCGCGCGCCCGCGTGGTGATCAACAAATACGTCGAAAGCGTCACCGCACCCGACGCCGGGACCGTGGTCGTGAAACTCAAAGAGACTTTCGCACCATTTTTGAGCATCTTCGTGGTCGACAACATGCCGATGGTGCCCAAGCACATCTATGACGGCACCGACTTCGCCACCAACCCGGCCAATCAGACACCGATCGGCACCGGCCCCTTCAAGTTCAAGGAGTGGAAGAAAGGCTCCCACATTGTTCTGACGCGCAACAACGATTACTGGAAGCCCAACCTGCCCTACCTTGATGAAATTATTTTCAAAGTGATTCCCGACGCGGCATCGCGCGCGGTGGCCTTTGAAAAGGGTGACGTCAACGTGCTGCGCGGTGGGGACATCGATAACGTCGAAGTCAAGCGTCTGCGCGCACTGCCCAATGTCGAGGTCACGACCAAGGGCTGGGAAATGTACTCCCCGCTTGCCTTCATGGTCATGAACCAGCGCCAGCCGCCGTTCGACAATATCAAGGTGCGGCAGGCTGTCATGCATGCGGTCAACCGCAAATTCGTGGTCGACAACATCTTCTTCGGCCTGGGCAAGGTTGCCATCAGTCCGCTCGCCTCCAGCACACTCTTCTTTGAACCCAAAGTCGCGCAATATGACTTCAACCTCAAAAAGTCCCGCGATCTGATCAAGGAGTCCGGCGTGAACGTCGGCGCCCGGACGATCAAACTGCTGAGCTTTCCCTACGGCTCAGCCTGGGACCGGCTTGGCGAATACACCAAACAGAGCCTTGAACAGATCGGCTTCAAGGTGGAGATCGTCTCCGTGGATGCCGGAGGCTGGGCCAAGCGCACGGGCGAATTCGACTTCGACCTGACGTTCAACTTCACCTACCAGTATGGCGACCCGGCGATCGGCGTCGCGCGGCATTACCTGTCAACCAATATCATCAAGGGATCGCCATTCGTGAACAATCAGGGCTATTCAAACCCGGTGGTGGACGGTTTGCTGACCAAGGGCGCATCCACCATCGATCCGGTGCGTCGCCAGCAACTATATTCTGAAGCCCAGAATATCCTCGTCAATGAAGTCGCCAACGGATTTCTCTTCGAGATCGAATACCCGACCTTCTATCGCAATAACGTCAAGAACCTCGTGACGACTGCGATCGGTCTGAACGAAAGCTTCGACAACGTCTGGATCGCGAAGTAGATCCGATGGCGCGGGGGCGTCCGACCCAGGTCGCCCCCGCCGAAATCGTCTCGCCACACGTGCAACCTTGAAATTCCTGTCTTTTTTAGCCTCACGCCTGGGCAAGGCGGTCTTCGTCGTGCTCGGGGTGATCGTTTTCAACTTCTTCCTGATCCGCCTGGCGCCAGGCGATCCTGCCAGCGTCATGGCCGGCGAGGCGGCCTCGTCCGACCCCGCCTACGTGGAGCAATTACGCAGGCAATTCGGCTTTGATCTGCCGCTCTACGATCAACTATGGATTTACCTCAAGGGCGTGCTGCAGGGCGACCTTGGTTACTCCTACCGCAACAAGCTTCCTGTCCTCGACCTGATTGCCGAGCGTCTGCCCGCCACCCTGCTGCTGATGGGCTGCGCCTTTGTGTTCTCGCTGGTGGTGGGCGTGCTGCTCGGAGTCGTCGCGTCCAGAGCCCGCTATACAGAGCGCAAAACCTGGATCGACAGCGCGATCATGTCCGGTGCGCTGCTGCTCTACGCAACGCCGCTGTTCTGGCTGTCGCTGCTGATGATCATCCTGTTCTCAGTGACGCTCGGGTGGTTGCCGGCCTTCGGCATGGAGTCGATCGGGGCAAACCTCACTGGCTGGGCCCGCGTGGCCGACATCGGGTCGCATCTTGTGCTGCCGGTGGTGTCACTCGGGTGCTTCTTCATGGCTGTCTATGCAAGGCTCACGCGAGCCTCGATGCTGGAAGTCATCGGCATGGACTTCATCAAAACCGCGCGCGCCAAGGGCGTACCCGCCGGCCAGGTGATCCGACGCCACGTGCTGCGCAACGCACTGCTTCCGGTGGTCACATTCGCGGGCATTCAGTTGGGTCAGATGGCCGGCGGCGCTGTATTGACCGAGACGGTATTCGCATGGCCGGGCATCGGTCGACTGATGTTCGACGCATTGCTGCAGCGAGATTATCAATTGCTGCTCGGCGTATTCCTGATCACGGCTGTGATGGTCGTGGTGTTCAACCTGATCACCGACCTTGTGTATCGGGCCGTCGATCCGCGCGTCGAGTTCGGAACCTGACATGCTGGCCTTTCTGCGCCTGTTCTCCCGCAACCGTGGCGCCGTCTTCGGAGCGATTGTGTTGATGGTCGTGGTGCTGGTGGGCGTCTTCTGCTCGACGATGTTCGAAGAATCGCCCTGGATGATGGTCGCGCAGCCGCTGATGCTGCCCTTCGAAGACGCGCAGTTTCCCCTGGGCACGGATATGCTGGGTCGCGATATTGCCGCGGGCCTGGCCTACGGTGCAAGGGTTTCGCTCATGGTTGGACTAGTATCCACGCTGGTCGCCGTGCTCGTCGGTGTGCTGGTCGGTTCGGTCGCCGGCTACTACGGCGGCTGGATCGACGATGCGCTGATGCGCTTTACCGAGTTCTTTCAGACCATCCCCCAACTGGCAATGGCCGTCGTGCTGGTGGCCATCGTTGGTCCTTCGATCTACTCAATCGTCGGCGCCATCGCCGTCGTTTCATGGCCACCAGTCGCGCGTCTTGTGCGCGGCGAATTTCTCAGCCTCAAACAACGCGAGTTCGTACAGGCCGCGGTGGTCATCGGGCAGCGCCCCTCACGCATCATCTTCACGCAGATCCTGCCCAATGCAATCTCTCCCATCATCGTGACCGCTTCGTTGATGATCGCAACAGCGATTCTGACCGAATCGTCCCTCGCATTCCTGGGGCTGGGCGATCGCAACATGATGAGTTGGGGTTTCATGATCGGAGCCTCGCGCACGATGCTGCGCGAAGCGCCCTGGATGAGCATCATGCCCGGCGTGGCGATCCTGATGACCGTGCTTGCCATCAACCTGATTGGCGAAGGTCTGAACGATGCCATGAACCCGCAACTGCGACGGCGCGGGGAGTAGCAGCATGCCCAATCCGCATCTCGCCAGGGCACATGCAGGCACTGAGGCATCTTTGCCGGCAGTGTCCACCAGCGGCCGCCACGAACCTTTGCTACGCGTTCAGGATCTCACCGTCGCTTTGCCGGCGGGTGGGGATCGTCCCTTCGCCGTGCACGAAGTCAGCTTCGATCTGCATCCCGACGAAATTCTTTGTATCGTCGGTGAGTCAGGGTCGGGCAAATCGATCAGCGCCAATGCGATCATGGGGTTGCTGCCCCATAACCTTCGGCCGCAGGCCGGCCGCATCCTGTTTCGTGGTCAGAACCTTCTGGCGCTGAGCGAAGCCGACCTGCTGGCGATGCGCGGACGCGACATCGGCATGATTTTCCAGGAGCCGATGTCTGCCCTGAACCCGCTCATGCGCGTGGGTGACCAGATCGCTGAGGTCATGGCCGTGCATAACGTCTACCCCGGCCGGGATCGCCTGCAACGCGTTCTGGAACTGCTATCGCTTGTCGGACTACCAGATCCGCAATCTCTGCAACACGCTTTTCCCTTTCGCCTGTCGGGAGGCCAGCGCCAGCGTGTCATGATCGCCATGGCGCTCGCGCTCGAACCCGCGATTCTGATTGCCGACGAGCCCACCACCGCGCTCGACGTCACCACGCAAGCCCAGATCCTCGACCTCATCCGCACGATCCAGCGCTCGATGCACATGGCAGTCATGTTCATCACCCACGATTTCGGGGTGGTCGCGGATATCGCTGATCGCGTGATGGTGATGGAAAAGGGACTTGTCGTTGAGCAAGGCATTGCCTCGTCGGTGCTGAACCAACCGGCGCACCCCTACACCAGACGGCTGATCGCCGCCGTTCCGCACGGTGAGAGCAATCGCGATACCGACGGCCTTGCGGGGACACGGATCAACGATCCTGTGCTCGAAGTGCGCAATCTTCGCAAGACCTATGAGACCGCGCGTGGCCTGTTTGTTAAAAAGCGTGTCGTGCACGCTGTGGACAACGTCAGTTTCTCGGTACCCCGCGGAAAAACCCTGGGAATCGTCGGTGAATCCGGTTCCGGGAAATCGACGATCGGTCGATGCCTTCTCAAACTCATCCGCATCGACGGTGGCCAGATGCTTTTCCACGGCCAGGACATCGCGCCGCTGTCGCCAGCCCAGTTTCGTCCGCTGCGGCGCAAGATTCAGATGATCTTCCAGGATCCTTTCGCCTCGCTCAACCCCCGTCACACTGTGGGCCGGATCATTACCGACGGGCCAATCGCAAACGGTATACCCTATGCGGCGGCCGAACGTCGCGCCCGCGAGCTCCTCAGGCTGGTCGGACTCGACAGCTCGGCGTTTGACCGGTATCCGAACGCATTTTCCGGCGGACAACGCCAGCGCATCGGAATCGCGCGGGCCCTCGCGCTCGACCCCGAATTGCTGGTCGCTGATGAGTCGGTGTCTGCACTCGACGTTTCAGTGCAAGCCCAGGTGCTCGAGTTGCTGCAGGAACTACAAAGCCGACTAAAGGTATCGATGATTTTCATCACCCATGATTTGCGCGTGGCCGCGCAACTCTGCCATGAAATTATTGTGATGCATCAGGGCCGAGTGGTCGAAGCGGGTACGCCCACAGAGGTTTTCGAACACCCACAGCACAACTACACGCGTGCGCTGATTGATGCCATCCCGGGCCAGCGCTGGAAGCCCATGGCATCGCAGGGGTCGCACGCGATCGCAACCGCTACGCAGACCCCGCGTTCACCATCGCAGCACGCGCACCCGCCGCAAGGGGCGGATGAGGACACCCCCGAACCATCGCAGGACACCACCCGCCATGACTGAAATGAAGACCTTCTTTCACCCCGATCAGCGTCTGCATCATCCGGCGAGCTACTTTTCACGCGGGCAGATGCGTACTCCACAGGAAATTCCGGAACGCGTCGAGCGCATTCTCGCCGGACTGGATATCCTGGGGCTACCGGTATTGCCTCCGGCGGATCATGGACTGCAGCCGCTGCTGGCCGTACACGACGCCGGTTATCTGAATTTCCTGCAGACCGCGCATGCGCGCTGGAAGCAAGTGCCGCTGGACTGGGGCGACGAAGTCATGTCCAACGTCTTCGTGCGCGAGCCAAATCCCATGCGGGGGATTCTTGCCGAGGCGGCACGCTATCTTGCGGACGGAAGCTCTCCGATCGGCGAACACACCTGGCTATCCGCCTACTGGTCGGCGCAATGCGCGGTCTCCGGTGCAAAAGAGTTGCTGGAGGGTCAGTCTCGCGCCTATGCGCTGTGCCGCCCTCCCGGGCACCATGCGCGGCGTGACGCTGCAGGCGGGTTTTGTTATGTCAATAACGCAGCCGTCGCCGCTCAGTTGCTGCGCAACCGTTTCGGCAAAGTGGCCGTGCTCGACACCGACATGCACCACGGGCAGGGTGTACAGGAGATTTTCTACGATCGCGACGATGTGCTGTACATCTCGGTGCACGGTGATCCAACCAATTTCTACCCGGTGGTCGCCGGCTTTGACGATGAGCGCGGTCACGACCGGGGTGACGGCTACAACCTCAATCTGCCCATGCCCCATGGGGCGCCAGAACATGTGTTTTTCGATCATGTCGCTGTTGCACTTGAGGCGCTGCGTGCCTTCCAACCCGATGTTCTTGTGCTTGCGCTGGGATTTGATATCTACAAAGACGATCCGCAATCGCTTGTCGCGGTCACAACGCAGGGCTTTGGTCGTCTTGGCGCGCTTGTGAATTCGCTTGGCCTTCCAACGCTGGTGATCCAGGAAGGCGGCTATCATCTCGAAAGCCTGACTGACAACACCGTTGCATTCTTCAATGGACTTCTGGGCAAGAGTTGATCGGCCAACCCGCTTTCAAGCCTTCAGAATTTGATGAATAGTACTTATGCGCTAGTAAGCACGTCTCAATCGTGGATCAAAAAATCGCACCCGTAAACATCAATCGGTTTCGGCTCCGAGGTCGCGTCACACCCACTCGCCCGGGCTGCGCCGCTGCGGGTCGGACATCGCCTGCCGGTGGCCTCGCCTTGCGCTTGAGCGAGGCGACGCTGCAGCTGCGCGCCCGACTGGCTGTAGTGGCGTTTGCGTTGTTCGCTGTGCTGTTGCTTGCCCCCCAGGCACAGGCCCAGACCGGCACGCCGGAGGCGCCCTTCGGCGCGGCCAAAAATATCCTGATGCTGTTTTCGTATGGGCACGGAAGCCGCGAAATGGATTTGCTTGACGACAATTTGATCGAAACGCTGAACAAAGGGGGCGTCGCGACCAATAACCTCTTTATTGAACACCTCGACCTCGAGCGCAATCGACTCGACCCGGAATACGTGGCAAGACTGGAGTCTTTTCTTGCGGCAAAGTACGCATCGACCCGGATCGATCAAATTATCGCGATCCAGCAACCAGCGTTGAATTTTCTGCTCAACGAAGGCGCGCAACTCGCCCCGCGCGCGCCCGCGATCACAGTCGGCGCGCCCGCCCCCACACCCGAAAAGGCTGGCAAACGCCAGATCGTCAGTTTGCTTGCCGATTTCGACATTGAAGGCACGATCGATCTGGCGCTTGATGTTTTCCCCGATACCCGCCGGGTGCTCTTCGTTTCCGGCAGCAGCGCATCGGATCGGCAACTCGCTGCCAGCATTGCACCCATCGTGGCGCGCTACCAGGGTCGTCTGGCGTTTGAATACACCACCGATCTGTCGCTGGAGGCGTTGCTCAAGAAGGTGGCAAACCTGCAGCCGGACACGATCATCCTCTTTTCACAGCATAACCGCGACGCCTACGGCCGTATCACGGTTTCCTATGAAGTCGAGCGCATGATCACCAAGGTCGCCAATGCACCGGTGTTCGGCCTCTGGAACTTCACCTTGCACGATGGCGGTATTGGTGGCTCCGTCGTGGGTATAGAGCAGACCGCAAAAGCCGCGGGCCGTGTGTCACTGGACATCCTGAACGGGACGATGAAGCTCACTGAGCCGGTCACCTCGGTGCGTATTGACCCCTATCCATTGATCGACTGGCAACAACTCAAGCGCTGGAAGGGCTCAGGCGATCGACTCGCTCCGAACACCGAATTCGCCAACCGCAACCCGGAGTTCTGGGATCGCAACTGGATGTACGGCGTCGCGCTGGCCGCATTTCTTGTCGCCCAGAGCATCCTGGTGATCGGTCTGCTGGTCAGCCGGCGCCGAAAAATCCGCGCTGCCGCCGAGCTGGAGGCGGAGATCGCCAAACACCTGAGTGTCGAAAACAACCTGCGTGAGAGTGAAAATCGCCTCAAGATGCTGCTGGACAATCTCAACGCCGCGATCTACATCAAGGGAACCGACTATCGGTATCTCTATGCAAACAAGGGGACCTGCGAGTTGCTCGGAAAGCGCCTGGAGGAGGTCATCGGGCACGTGGACTCCGACCTGCTTGACGCCACGATGGCGGCGCAGTTGCTACTGCATGACCGCGATGTGCTGGTCGAGAACAAGCGTGTTTCGCTCGAAGAGCCCTTCGTCGATTCCCAAGGGCACACCCGGGTGGGTCGCGTCGTGCGCTTTCCACTGCATGACTCCATGGGCCGCGTCTGCGGTTTATGCGGAATCGCGACGGACATCACCAAACTGCGCCGCATCGAAGCCGAACTCGACAAGCATCGCAGCGGCCTTGATCGCCTGGCACAAGCCAACGCCGAAAAATTAAAGCCTTAACCCCACACCACACTGCGCAACGCCGCGTGACCCGACTCACCTCTTGCACCACACTTTCATGAGCATAAAATCCCGCGCCGCCGTGGCATTCGCTGCCAAACAACCACTGCAAATCGTCGAAGTCGATGTCCAGCCTCCAAAGGCCGGTGAAGTTCTGGTGCGCATTGTCGCCACCGGAGTCTGCCACACGGATGCATTCACCTTGTCGGGCGAAGATCCTGAGGGCATATTCCCGACCATCCTCGGGCATGAGGGCGGCGGAATCGTCGAGGCCATCGGTGCTGGCGTGACCTCGCTGGCGGTGGGGGACCACGTCATTCCCCTGTACACGGCCGAATGCCGCAAGTGCAAGTTCTGCACTTCGGGCAAGACCAATCTCTGCCAGGCTGTTCGGGCCACACAGGGCAAGGGACTCATGCCGGACGGCACCTCGCGCTTTTCCTACAAAGGCCAGCCCATCTATCACTATATGGGAACATCGACTTTTTCCGAGTACACCGTCCTGCCGGAAATCTCGCTGGCCAAAATATCAAAGGATGCCCCTCTCGATAAAGTCTGCCTGCTCGGTTGCGGTGTCACGACCGGTATTGGCGCGGTTCTCAATACGGCAAAAGTGCAGCCGGGTTCCACGGTCGCCATCTTCGGCCTGGGCGGCATCGGACTGGCAGCGATCATCGGCGCGACCATGGCAAAGGCATCGCGCATTATCGCGATTGACATTAACCCGGCAAAATTCGACATCGCCCGCAAGCTCGGAGCCACCGACTTTGTCGATCCACGCGCACATGACAGGCCGATTCAGGATGTCATCGTCGACATGACGGATGGTGGCGTCGACTACTCCTTTGAGTGCGTCGGCAACGTGAAGTTGATGCGCGCGGCACTCGAATGCTGTCACAAGGGCTGGGGGGAATCGACGATCATTGGAGTTGCCGGCGCAGGCCAGGAAATCAGCACCCGCCCCTTTCAGTTAGTGACCGGGCGGGTCTGGCGCGGATCGGCGTTCGGTGGCGTCAAGGGCCGCACCCAATTGCAGGGGTATGTTGAAAAGTCGCAGACCGGAGAAATACCACTGGACATGTTCATCACGCACACCATGCCACTCGAGGATATCAACCGCGCATTTGACCTCATGCACGAAGGTAAGAGCATACGTACCGTCATTCGGTTCTGACCCCGACTCTGGTGTCGACGCTCGGTTTCGACTCCGGAAAGCGTCCGCAGGCGCAACGCCAGGGTTGAACGATCGTGCCGTCACGCGCGACTTGCGCACGCCCTAAGCGTACATTGCCAGCATATTCGAGATGGTCTCGGTCACCCGCTTTTTGAGTGATTCAGGACCCAGCACTTCGACCTCGGCACCCTGCTTCAGGATATCCTGCACCAGTTCCCAGTCTTCCCCATATGGCACCTCCAGCACATAGCTGCCATCGGGCAAAAACTGGCTGCGCTGATCCGGATGCCAAATCTCGTTGGCGACCCATTGCGCACGGAACGGCGTGAACCTCAGCCGGGCCACATTTTGGGTCGTGCCGTTAAAAATGCCATAACTGGACTCATAAAACTGTCTGAGCCGTGTGGCGGAAAAATCGTCTGCAGCCCGTTCAAGTACATGGGCGTCACGAATCGCATCGACGGCAAAGCTCCTGAGACCCTCGCGCAGATGACAATACGCATCCAGGTACCAGTTGTCCCGGTAGTAGACCAGATGCTGCGGCGAGACCTCCCGCTGTGTCGTCCCGCCGTTCTGACGCGAATAGTGATCGATCCGCAGGCGCTTGCGATTCACCAGCGCATGCGCCAGCAACTGGAAATACTCGCTCGACACTTTGCGCTGCCCCATCGGCAAAATCCGGATCCTGTTCGCCGCCTCGATTGAACTGCCCGTGCCCTGCTCCAGCAAGGCCTCCAGTCGGGCCCTGAAGGGTGCCATTTGCGAACCCAGAACGCCGCCCGGCTCAAGCTTGCCAATCAGTTCGAGCATGGTCAGAACCGAGTGGATTTCCTGCTGGTTGAACCAAACGCCAGGGAGTTCGACCAGGTACTTTTCGCCAGGTCTTTTGACCAACACATAACCGCGCTGTCCGGCATCCCATTCGATGGGTACATTGAGGCGGTCACGCAGGTACGCCAGGTCCCGGTTGAGCGTCGCGCGCGACACCTCCAGCCGCTCCTGCATCTGCACCATGGTGACAGGCGCGCCCGACCTGAGCAGCGACTGGATTTTGTAAAAACGCTCGGTGCGATCCATCGTTGCGCCACCCGATGATTGTTGTCGATTATGGATTTATTCCGGCAATATAAATCACTTCCTGGCAGGCGCACACCGGTCGCTTCAGTTTCCCCTGGAAATCATTCGATCGGAACCATTCCTGGCGCTTTTCTGCTAACTTTCTGCTGCATTGATCACAGCAACAAGAACAACGGGAAAGTCGATATGAAGTCCTACTGGATGCAGGTCAAGGATAACCACGCAACGATCGAGCTGCGCGATGTGGAGGCGTTAGTGCCCGGTCCCGGCCAGATGCTTGTGCGGGTGCGCGCGGCAAGCCTGAACCGGGGTGAGTTCATACTCAACCACGGACTGCACAAACCGGGGGCGCCCAAACCCATCGGCATAGAGGCCGCGGGCATCGTGGTCGCCTGTGGCGCAGGCGTCACGGCATTCAAACCTGGTGATCGCGTGATGGGGAGATGCCCCGGCGCATTTGCCGAATACGGACTCATGGATGAGCGCGAGGCCATGCCAGTTCCGGCAAGGTTGACCTTTGAACAGGCCTCCTCGATCCCGCTCGTGTTCCTGGTGGTACACGATATGCTGGTACTGCAGGGTCGCCTGCAACCCGGGCAATGGGTGCTTATACCGGGGGTGTCCTCAGGCGTGGGAGTGGCCTCGCTGCTGATGGCCAAAGCGCTTGGGGCCAAAGTCATCGGCACATCGGGCTCGCAGGAAAAGCTCGACCGCCTTCTGGCTCTGGGTCTGGATGTCGGATTATGCACACGCCAGCCGGATTTCCATGACGCGGTCATGAAGGCAACAGGCGGGAATGGCGTGAACCTGGTGGTGAACACGGTAGGTGGATCGGTGTTTGCTGAATGCATCCGGTGCATGGCCTTTGAAGGTCGCCTGGCCACGGTGGGCTACGTGGACAACACGCTGAAAGCGGAAATCGATATCGAGGCGCTGCACGCAAAGCGACTTACGCTTTTCGGTGTATCAAACAAATTGCGCTCGGCCGACCAGCGCGCAGAGTTCGTGCCCGCGTTCAAGGCGCACATTCTGCCCCTGATGGAGGCAGGACACATGACACCCGTCGTCGATCGCGTGTTTCCCTTTGAGCAGATGGAGCAGGCCAAGGCGTTCATGGACGCCAATCAGCATCTGGGCAAAATCGTTCTGAGCGGATCGGTCTAAAGCGTGTAACTGATCGTCGGCTTCGCCCTGGGAGGCGCAGGGTCAGGCATCGCCGCTGAGGCTGCCGCCAAGGCCCCACCCTTTGGGAGACCTTTGAACGCTCAAGGAGAAGCCCGAGGAGCCCCTTGAGGCATCCGAAGCCACCGGGTCTGTCGAACTGAATCAGGCGGGCACCTTGCCGCTCACCGCATTGGCGCGCGCAACAATCGTGATCCGCCCATTTGCGTCGAACGGCAATCGCTCGCGCAAGCGCGCTTTTAGCGCCTCGCGCCGATCGTCAGGCATCGCTGCAATCCTGGGGCCGATACCCGAGCCAAGCTGGCTGGTGCGCCAGAATTCGTCGAACCCGGAAAACGTGCGCTGCACAATGATCTCACGGGTTTCGATTGCCTCAAGACCCGCATCGGACCAAAGCGTACGAAGCGGCTCCATCGGCGAAATCCGTGCACTCGGCGGAAGCAACGGCTTCATGCCGACGTCGCGCATGGCTTCCTGCAGAACGTCCAGTGGAAAGCCGCCGTTCAGGATATCCCAAACATAGGCGCAGACGGTCCCGCCCGGTTTGACGACCCGCACCATTTCGCTGGCACCCCGATCGGGATCGGGAACAAAGAACATGACCAGCGCCATCACAGCAATATCGAACGATTGGTCAGGGTACGGCAACGCCATGGCATCCCCCTGGCGAAACGTCGCCAGTCGGGCTCCAGGCCGTGTTCGCGCGTAGGCCAACTGGCCTTCCGAAGTATCGATACCGTCAATCGCCTCCGGTGAGCAGCGCTGCGCAATCGTGTCGGTAAAGGCACCGTTGCCGCACCCGACATCGACCCAGCGCAACCCGGGCGCAGGCGCGAGCCAGTCCAGGAAAATGGATCCGACCATCTGGCTCCACTTGCCCATCATCTGTTCGTAGCCCTCGCCGTCGTCAAAGCGGATGGCGCGTTCAGTCATTTTGTCCTCGGTTCAACAGTATTTTGTGTTTGATTCAACTCGACCCAATATGCACGTTCGACTTTTTCGCTTGAGAACCTCCGCACGGACTTCAATGCCGGCTTAGTTGGCTTGCTCGTAAATCACTCGCTCCTTCCGGTGCACAGGCGTATCAATGATGATATCCGCCTGAGGAGCGCCCCACCCGCCACCGAGCGATTTGTAGAGCGAGACCAGGTCGATCGCCGCGTTCGCTTGTGCCCGGGCAAGACCTTCCTGGGCATCGCGTAACTGGCGCTCGGCGTCGAGCAATTCGACCAGGCCGATGTCGCCCGACTGATAGCGCCGTTGCGCATTGCGAAAATCCTGCTCGATCGAGACAACCGCCTGTTGCTGCAGCACATAGGCTTGCCGGGCGAACCGAAACTGACTGAGCGCGCGTTCAGCATCACCCAATGCGTTGAGCACGGCGCCTTCGTATGCGAGGGCAGCGGTTTCATGACGCGCCTGCGCCGCGTTGATTTCCGCCTTGACCCTGCCCCCGTCAAAAACGCGCCAGGAAATCAAGGGCGCAATGATTCCCGAAAGGCTATCGCCCAGGAACAACGGATTGGCACCCGCCGCAGTGAAGCCACCAAGCGCCGTGATCGACAACCTGGGGAATAGCTCGGCCGTCGCCACGCCAATATCCGCTGTGCTCGCGGCAAGTTTGCGCTCCGCTGCGCGGACATCCGGCCGCCGGCGCAGTAAATCCGCGCGCTGCCCGGTCGGTAACTCGGTCACCACCAGCAACGTGCCGCCGCTTCCAAGCAACGCAAGTTCATCCTCCGGGAGCCCCCCCAGCAGCGTGCCGAGTGCAAGTGCCGCGCCGCGCGCCCGTGCTTCGATCGCGGGCAATCCCGCAAGCCCGGCATCCAGCCTGGACTGAATCGCGTTGTAATCGGCCTGTGCGACATCGCCTTGCGCCAGACGACGACGGGCAGCGTCCAGTGTGCGTTGCAAGGTTTCGATACTCATACGCCTTGCGGCGAGTTCGGCCTGCGCACCGCGCATCGACAAATACGTCCGGGCGACCTCGGCCGCCACACTGATCCGGACCGCCGCCGCGTCTTCCTGAACCGCCTGTAGCCGTGCGTCCGCGGATTCAACCGAACGTCGAACGCTGCCAAAAAGGTCGACTTCCCAACTGGCGTCGAACCCGAATGCGTAGAGGGTCGTATCGCGCGAACCCAGGGCGGGCAACGGCCCATTGACGCCTTGATGCAACGGTGCGGCAACCGCCCCGCCGGTCAGAACAGGAAGCGACCGGGCAGAGCTCGCTGCGACCAGGGCACGGGCTTCGGCAATGCGGGAAATCGCCTGGCGCACGTCCAGGTTCTGCGCGAGCGCCTGCTCCACCAGCCTTGTGAGCGCTGGATCCCCGAGTGCGCGCCACCAGTCGGACAGGGCTGCATCGGCCTTGCCTTCCGGGGTGGGCAGAGTCCAGCCCTCGCCCAGTTTGACCTCAGGTGGTCCGTTGTAGTCCGGGCCGACCGTGCACCCCGCCATGGCGGCCAGCATGAGTGTCAGCGAAACACTCCGCAAGATGGCTCTGTGACCGATCGGCTGACGCCGATCAGGATGAAGACCACCGTTTCGACTCGGTTGACGACGAAAGCAGAGACTCATGGCGCCCCGAACAATTGACGACTCATAGTAAACCGGACACATGCCCGGAGCGGTTAATCATCATTGAAGTTTGCTCCGCACGAAGATCGTTGCGATCCATAGGGAAGCCGCCGCGATCGCAGCCATGGGCCACAGGTGAGCGAACACGTCGCGCCAGGGCAATGCCTTGAGAAACGTGCCCTGGACGATCACCAGGAAGTGGCGCAGTGGCACCAGTTCGGAAAGCCACTGCAGAACCAGAGGCATATTCTCGATCGGCGTGGCGAATCCGGAAATCAGAATCATCGGCACCCCAAGCGCGAACGCCCCGAGAATGGCCTGCTGCTGAGTCGCGCAGATCGATGAAATCATGAGCCCGATCCCGACAACCGACAGGATAAACAGCAGCATGGTCAGCAGAAGCGGAAAATAAGAACCCGTGAAGGGAATTCCGAACACGAATACGCCCGCAGCCACCATCACGTTGCCCATCAGGGTTCCTATGATCAGCGCCGGCACGGTTTTGGCGACAATGATTTCTGTCGGGGTCGTCGGCGACACCAATAACTGGTCAAACGTGCCCATCTCGCGCTCGCGCGCAATCGACAGCGATGTGATCACGAGCGCGGCGAACATCGTCAGAATGCCGGAGAGGCTCGGAACGATGAACCAGCGATAGATCAGGTTAGGATTAAACCAATGCCGTACAGCGACAAGATCAGGGCTACCGATGCCTTCGGGTCGGGTCGAGAATCGCTGTGCGACAGTCTCAAGGTAGCCGAGTGCAATCTGACCGGAGTTCGCACGCCGGCCATCCACGATCACCTGAACCGGAGCTTTCCTGCCCGCCGCAATGTCGCGGGAAAAGGTCTCCGGGATGTCGACCGCCAGAAGCGCCTGACGTTGCTCGATGGCTTCGTTCAAAGCACCCCGGTCGGGCATCGTCAGTACGTGACCCACGAAACTTGAGGCCGCAAGTTCAGCGACGAACAACCCGGACCATGGCCCACCGTCGCGGTCGAGAACGGCCACTGTAACGTTGCGCACCTCAAGCGTCGCGGCGAACGAAAAAATGAATAACTGCATGAGCGGCGGCACGATGAGCGTCATCCTGACCCGCACGTCGCGCCAGACGCTGAGCATCTCTTTAGCGATCTGCGCCCTGAGCTGGGAAGAAAAGATCGGCATCGGTCAGATGTCCAGGCTTTTACGCGTTTTCAGAGTGGCGATCCCAAAGAACAGACCGCCGATGACCAGCATGGCCAACATGTTCGGAAGGTATAGCGCCCACACATCGCCGGCAAGAAATGCCGTCTGCAGCGAGACAATGAAATAGCGCGCTGGCACAACGTAGGACAGCAACCGGATCGGCGCGGGCATCGAGTCGATTTCGAACAGAAAGCCCGACAGCAGGAAGGCGGGAAGAAAACCCGTAAACAGGGCGAGTTGCGAAGCGACGAACTGGTTCCGCGCAACGGCAGAAATGACCAGCCCCTGCCCCAGTGCCGGAACCATGAACGCGGACGAAAGCAGCAACAAAGCAAACCACGACCCGCGAAAAGGAACCCCGAACACATGAATTGCGAGCAACGACGCACCGATCGTCGCAGCCAGTCCGAGCAGAAAATACGGCAGGAGCTTACCCACGAGGATTTCGACGATCCGTGCCGGTGTCGAGATGAGCGCTTCCATGGTTCCGCGCTCCCACTCTCGCGCAACCACAAGCGCGGTCAGCAGCGTGCCGATCATCGTCATAATGATGGCGATCGCGCCAGGCACCAGGAACCAACGGCTTTCGACCACCTGATTGAACCAGACGCGAGACTGCACATCGATCCCCGCGGACCGGGTCGCCCCACGGTTGGCAAGCCAACGCGCGACGATCCCCTGTGTGTAGGCGGCCACAAAGTTGGCCGTGTTGGGCGCTGACCCGTCGGTGATCACCTGAACGAGCGGTGCCGTGCCGGGCGAAGCCAGCCGTTGTTCGAAATCCTGCGGAATCACCACAAATCCCCGCAGCAGTCCTGCCGTGACTCCGGGTGCGACTTCGCGGCGATCGCGCGCCGGCGTGACCCGGAAATACCGCGTCGCGCCGAAGGCTGCCGCCAGCGACTGGGCGGATCCGCTGTCGGATTCCAGCACAACACCGATCGGCAATTTGCGAATATCCAGTGAAACCGCGTAGGCGAAGAGAAACAGCAGGATCACGGGCAGGACAAATGCGATCAGAATCGCCGAGGGATCGCGCACGACCTGAAGGAACTCCTTGCGCACCAGGGCACCCAGGCGCGAGAACGCACTGAATCGACTGGGCGCCAGAGGTGTCATCATGCGGCCCTCGCGACACGCACGCCGGCGTCGGCATCGACCCGCTCGATCAGGTCGATGAACGCCTGCTCCATGGTCGGTTCATCGCAACCAGGTTTCTGCACCATTTTCTTGAGCGCATCCGGGGTATCGAGCGCGATCACCCGGGCCTGGTACATCAGCGCAACCCGGTCGCAATACTCGGCCTCGTCCATGAAATGCGTGGTCACCAGTACCGTAACCCCTTTGCGAACCAGTCCATTGATGTGGTTCCAGAACTCGCGCCGGGTGATCGGATCGACGCCTGAGGTAGGCTCATCAAGGAACAGCACGGCAGGCCGGTGCATCAGCGCGCACGCAAGTGCCAGTCGTTGCTTGAAGCCAAGCGGCAAGGATTCAGGACTGCTGGACAGATAGCGCTGCAACTGAAATGTGTCGATCATCTCGGCCACGCGGGCACGCCGCATGGACCCCGCAAGTCCATAGACACCCGAGGAAAACTCCAGGTTCTGGCGAACGGATAACAATCCATAGAGTGAAAATTTTTGCGCCATATAGCCGAGCTTGAGCTTTGCCTCGCTCGCGGCTGATCGCAAATCATGACCCACCACGCGTGCCTCGCCCGAGGTCGGCTTGAGCAGTCCGCACAACATTTTGAAGGTCGTCGACTTGCCGGCGCCGTTAGGCCCGAGCAAGCCGAATATTTCACCCGGACGCACATCGAAACTAACGTTATCCGTCGCGACAAACGGCCCAAACTTGCGTGTCAGGTTACTGCACTGCACAGCGACGTCACTGGTGGCGACGACAACAGGCATGCGTTCGGCCAATTCGGACGGCCCCGAGGGCCCGCCCCCCAGCAGATCGACAAAGGCATCCTCAAAACGCGCTGCGACCGGTTGCACCTGCGCGCCCGTCTCCCCTGCAAGCGCATCGATTTCATTGCGCACCGCATCGCGTCGCAACACGACGCGAACCGACTCACCCTGAATGACCCCATCGCACACCGTTGGCAGTGCCAGCGCGCGCGCCAGCACCAGACGCCGCTCAGCGACGGGGCTGCGCAGCAGGAAACTGCGACCGCGCAAGCGCTCGGTAAAGCGGTCTGGCGTACCACGATATTCGAGCTTACCTCCATTGAGCAGCAACACTTCGGCACAACGCTCGGCTTCGTCAAGGTAGGAGGTCGCCCAGACCACCGCAATGCCGTCGTGAGTCAGGGTGTGCACCATGCTCCAGAGATCCTGGCGACTGACGGGATCGACGCCGACACTCGGTTCGTCGAGCAGCAGGACTTGCGGCATTGCCATCAGCGCACAGGCAAGCCCGAGTTTCTGCTTCATCCCGCCGGACAATGCACCGGCGAGTCGGTTGGTGAACGGCCCCAGTCGGGTGAACTCGAGCAGGCGTTCGAACCGGGCTTTGCGCTCAGCACCCGCCAGCCCTTGAAGGCCGGCATAGAGTCGCAGATTCTCCAGCACCGAAAGATCTTCGTACAGTCCAAACCGCTGAGGCATATACCCCACCCGACAGGCCAGTGCGTCCCGATCTTTTGTCGTGTCGCATCCCGCGACCGTAATACGGCCTTTGGTGGGCTGCATCAGGCCGGCCATCAACCGCATCAGCGTCGTCTTGCCCGCACCATCAGGGCCGACGAGCCCCGTCAGCCGCGCGCCGTGGATCTGCGCGGTGACCCCGTCAAGCGCCGGGGTCGCGCCAAAAGACTTGACCAGATCCGCGATCTCGATCGCGATCGGAGGTTTGCCCATGGACGGTTCAGTGAAAGGCACCGTGCGCCTATCGGGCTGTGGTTGGCGAATGATCCACGCGGATGGTCACCGGCATGCCTTGACGCAGGCCCTGATCAGGATTGGTGACGACGATCCGCAGGCGATAGACGAGATCGGTTCGCAGGTCGGTCGTTTCTACCGTCTTCGGCGTGAACTCGGCGCGTGGCGACACAAAGCCGATCTGCCCCTCGTAAACCTTGTCTGACGAATCGGTTCGAACGGTCACTTTAGTGCCCGGAGCAACTCGGCCGAGGTTGGGCTCGCTGGCAAAGGCCCGGATGTAGGTCGGAGAACCCAGCGACAGTGTGTAGACAGGCTCCTGTGGTCCAACCATGCTCCCGGGCTCGCGAATGCGCGCAAGCACAATGGCATCGGCGGGCGAGGTCAGACGGGTGTCGTCGAGCCGGGACTGCGCCAGATCCCGGGCGGCCCGGGCAGCCTCGACTCGTGCGCTCGCCGCATCGACATCTTCCTTGCGAAACCCCTCGCGCTGCAATTCGAGCGTCTGTTTTGCGGCACCCAGCGCGGCTGCGGCCTGGTCCCGCGCCGCCCGCACCGACTCCAGCGTGCGGGCGCTGGCGATTCCATCGCCCGCGAGCGCCCTCTGGCGCCGGAAATCGCCTTCGGTCTTCTGGAAAACGGCCTCGGCTTCGCGTACGCCCTCTTCGGCACGCCGGATATCGGCCGGGCGACTGCCATTGCGCATCTTTTGAAGTTCTGCGCTGGCTTGTTGCAAATCCGCTTGCGCAGCGGCCAGGGCATCCCGGTAGGGTTGGGGGTCGATTTCCGCCACAAACTGGCCAGCTTTGACCGAATCCCCCTCCTGAAGCGCCAGGTTGAGAAGCCGGCCAGACTGCCGGAAAGCCAGCGCCACCTCGCGGACATCGACGTTGCCGTAGAGCACCAGAGGTGTTCCGCGCGGGTTGTTGCGTTGATCCCACCACCGGTAACCCGTGTAAACCAGCGCGATCGCGACCAGTACGATGACGACGACGCGAACTTTCCTATTCATGGCGTTAATTCCGGAAACGCTCTGGGGCGGCAAGTGTCGCCGCACGATGGGGACAGTGTAATGAATCCGGAGCAAGGCTGAAAAATCCTTGTGTCGCCAGTTCGATTCCGCCCTGGCATTGCATGGCGCGTCGCGCATGATGGGCTGCGCCGAATGATATTCAGGATGCCGTGCACCCCTGCTGCGATCCGACATGCAAAAATTTCAAACGTCGCGAACAAAAAGGACGAACTTCGGCTCGGGAATTGAGTTCAAAATGATCAGCATGTTGCAAGATGTTGCACAGTCCGGTGCAAAACCATCCTCTGGTGTCGGGCGATAGCGCCTGATCGCTGCTGCCCGGAACAACGTCAATCAACTTTCCCCTGCCCGGGATTCTTATCTGGAGCTATTTATGTCAAAAGTCCTCGTTCTCTACTACTCGTCCTACGGCCATATTGAAACCATGGCACAGGCGATCGCCGAGGGCGCCCGCTCGACCGGCGCTACGGTTGACGTCAAGCGCGTGCCTGAAACTGTGCCGCTCGAAATCGCCAAGTCGGCACACTTCAAGGTCGAGCAAGCCGCGCCGGTCGCTGAAGTTGCGCAATTAGCCGACTACGACGCCATCATCATCGGCGCTCCCACGCGCTTTGGCCGCATGCCCTCGCAAATGGCCGCTTTCCTGGATCAGGCGGGCGGGCTCTGGGCGCGCGGTGCGCTCAATGGCAAGGTCGGCGGCGCCTTTACCTCGACCGCGACGCAGCATGGTGGCCAGGAAGTCACGCTGTTTTCGATCATCACCAACCTGATGCACTTTGGCATGACGATCGTCGGCCTGCCATACAGCCATCAGGGTCAGATGACGATTGACGAAATCGTCGGCGGCAGTCCCTACGGCGCCACCACGATCGCCGGTGGTCAGGGCCAGCGCCAGCCAAGCGCCATTGAACTCGAAGGCGCACGCGTTCAGGGCAAACTCATTGCTGAAACTGCCAACAAACTGTTCGGCTGAACACTGATGCAGTGACCTGATGGCCGGCCAGTCCTGTCGGACTGGCAGCGCCTTCGATCGACGATCGTCCGCTGAGCGCCTGCTTTGCAAAAACGGCTATCGGGCCGCGCGATCCAACAGCGCGGGCGACGCGGACCGGGGGAATATGGCACCATTGCTGCCCCGGAACAGACCCGCCATCATGAAGGCCGTCGGGCAAGCAGATGATTGATGATCAGGGAAAGCACCGTTTCGCCGCGCTGGTTCACGCCGTGGTATTTCAGGCGAGCGATTCCCCGGTCAGGTTTGGACTTCGAGGGTCGAACTTCGAGCACCTCGACGACGGTGTGCAAGGTATCGCCAGGGCGCACGGGAGCCAGCCAGCGCA
Organism: Burkholderiaceae bacterium; assembly: GCA_020851995.1. Taxonomy (GTDB): domain Bacteria; phylum Pseudomonadota; class Gammaproteobacteria; order Burkholderiales; family Burkholderiaceae_B; genus Zwartia. The sequence continues at coordinate 34,076 of JADZBO010000083.1, read as the reverse complement.
TTTCGTCAATGCCAGGCGAACCCAGGCTGGACTCCAGAAACACCCCCGTTTGAATGAAAAGCCGGAAGCACAGGGTCAGCGAATGAAACCCACTCGAGATCAGTCCGCCAAAGTGCGATGCTTCAGCCGCGGCCTTGTCCAGATGAAACGGCTGGGGATCATTCTGCCAGGCGAAATCAATAATCGCGGATTCCGTCAGCGTGACGCCGGTTGTGGTGAAGGTTTGGCCCGGGGTCAGATCGTCCAGAAAGCGTGTATCCATTATCATCTCCGCCGAATTCTTGTTCATCAAAGTTTTTTCGATCGTCCATCATAACCATTGAACGACAGCCCGGGCGGCTATCGCTGTCCGCCGGCTTGCGACCGATGCGCTGCACACAGGGACAGCGTTTACCGCCTGCTGTCTGAAGCCCTCAACCGGAGACTCCAATGTCCACCGCAACACGTTTGACCCAACACCCGATCGATCCGCTCTTCACGCGGCGCTGGTCACCGCGTGCCTTTACGGGCGAGGCGATCAGCCACTCGGACCTCATGCAATGTCTCGAAGCCGCGCGCTGGGCGCCTTCTGCTTCGAATTCGCAACCCTGGCGTTTCATCTACGCACTGCGTGACACCGCAGCCTGGGATCCCATCTTTGGCACTCTGGTCGAATTCAACCGCGATTGGGCACACCGCGCGGGAGCGCTGATTGTGGTGCTGTCACGCACACACTGGGTTGCACCGGGTTACGTCGAACACAGGCCCCTGCCGTCGCACTCTTTCGATGCCGGTGCCGCCTGGGCGAACCTTGCGTTACAGACAACGCAAGCCGGCTGGCACGCCCATGCGATGGCGGGATTCGATCGCGACCTTCTGCGGACTCGACTGGGCGTACCCGCGGATTATGCAATTGAAGCCGTCGTGGCGATCGGTCGGATCGGCGATAAAAGCCTGCTTCCAGAAGCACTTGCCCAGCGCGAAATTCCCAGCCAGCGCTTACCGCTGGAAGAACTCGTGGCCGAGGGAAAGTTCGCCTTCGGCGCTTAGTCAGAACGACGACCCGGGTGTCTGCAAAAAGGCGATCTCCTCCGGGGTCGATTCGCGGCCCGGCGCTGCGAACAAGCCAGCGGCGATCTCGTGAAATTTCGTTGAACCCGAAATTCAGGACATCCTTCGAAACCACCATGGTGTCGTACACCCTCCAGTCACGGCAAATCAATGCTCAGGGCACCAGCGCCAGAAACAGGAACGCCATGAAAAGCACCATATGAATCGCGCCGAGCATCACATGCGTGCGTCCGGTGGCCAGCGTCACCATACTCACCATGAATGTCATCACCAGCAGGACGAGCTCCTTGTCTGCAAGCCCCAGAACCAGCGGCAGGTCAAACGCAATCGAGGCGACTGCCACCACCGGAACCGTCAGGCCAATGCTGGCCAGAGCCGACCCGATTGCCAGATTGATGCTGGTCTGCAAACGATCGGCACGCGCGGCGCGCACGGCTGCCCACGTTTCAGGCAATAACACCAGAATCGCAATAATGATCCCGATCACAGCCTTCGGGGCGCCCACGGCAACGACCGCGCGTTCGATCGAGGGCGAAATCGTCTTGGCCAATCCCACCACGGCGATGAGCGACACGAGCAGGAGTCCGAAGCTGGCCCAAGCCTGCGCGCTTGAGGGTGGCGCGGCATGCTCATCGAGGCCGGCGCGTTGGCTTGGGGGGAGGAAGTAATCGCGATGTCGTATTGTCTGCACAAAAACGAACACCGCCCAGAGCAAAAGGGACATCACAGCGACGAACGCGAGCTGCGGTACGTTGTAGGTGGCACCGGCCGTACTCAGAGTGAAGGATGGCAACACCAGGGTCATGCCGGACATCGCAATGAGTGCCGCAAACCCGGCGCCGGCGCCCTCGACCCGGAAGGACTGCTCACGATGCCGAAGCCCGCCAAGCAGCACGCAAAGCCCCACAACTCCGGTACAGATGATCATCACCGCCGCATAGAGCGTGTCGCGCGCAAGCGTCGGCGAAGCTTGGTCCGAGCCCATCATCAGCGACAGGATCAGGGAGGCCTCGATGACCGTCACCGCGACTGCAAGCACCAGCGTTCCAAAAGGCTCGCCGAGTTTATGTGCAACGACCTCGGCATGGTGCACGGCCGAAAACACGGCGCCCATCAGGGCGATGGCATCAATCAATGCCAGGATCGGCGTGGTGGCAACGAACTGAGCAAGCCCCAGCAGCGCAATGGCCAGAACCGGCGCGATCCACGTCCATTTAGGCATCATCACAGCACCTCGCTTACAGGAAAAGAGTGCTCACCTTAAACCAAAATGCGGTCGTGCGTCAGTTCGGCTCAATTGATATGTCTCCGACAAGACGGCGGAGCGCGTAAAGGTCGGCATCGCGCGCCAACCGGGCAATATGCCCGAGCAGCGGCCGGTTGGTTCCGGGCACTTCCGCCTGTGCTTCAGCCCATTGGGCAAGCCGGATCACGCGGCCAAGCGCCACCATCTCGCGCAGCGCTTCGATATCCCCGGCAGCAAGGTTCAACAACATGGGGGCAGGCCGATCGGTCGCCGGCACCGGCTCGCCTCTGACAATCGGGACATCGATCGAGAAATAGAATCGGCTGCCAAGTCCGAGCTGGCTTTCAACCTCCAGCGCTCCACCCATTGCCTCAACCCATTGTCGGGCAATGGTTAGCCCCAGACCGATCCCGGGCTGACTGGCCACATTGGAGCCCCGACCGAAGGGCATGAAGATCGTCTGTAGTTCATCCGGAGGAATTCCAACGCCTGTATCGCTGACAGAAAAATGCAGACGGCAACGATCGGCGCACGAACCATGATCCCCCCCGGAAGCCGGGCCACAGGAAATCGCGAGCGTCACGGAGCCTGCGCGTGCGTATTTGCAGGCGTTTCCCACCAGATTGTCGAGCACCTGAAAGAGTCGACCCGCATCGGCTTCAATTTCGCCGGGCAATCCGGCAGAGAGTGCAACGTCAAAGCGCACGTCGTTCGAGATGGCATGGCGCTCGGAGGAACGGCTGACCTCCTCGATCAATGCGTTAAGCGACATCGGCTCCGGTTCCGTCACCCCGGGTTTGCTCTCCGGCGAGTTGTAGTCGAGGAGATCGTTGATCAACCTGAGCAACTGATTTGCGCTGCGCTCCACAATCACAAGCTGACGGTGCGACTCACCATCGCTCTCGCCGATCATCAGGCGCACATAACCAAGAATCGTGTGCAGCGGGGTTCGCAATTCGTGCGTGACACTGGAAAGAAATCGCGTCTTTGCAACAATCGCAGCCTCGGCCTCGAGCGTACGTGCCACGAGATCGAGCCCAAGTTGCTCCAGCTTGGCCTGGGATCGTCGGCCCTGCTCAACCAGACGAACGAGTTCCGCGCGGCTCAGGCGGGAGACATCCTCGCCGGTGGTGGCGTGATTCGACCTGCTTGGCCTTGCCCCCGACCGCTCAGTCACATCGCGCGCCTTGCACTGGGCGCCCCGGGGTGGTCGGCGCACCCGCTTTGCGATATTGGCGCGGCCCCACACCATAGCGGTGTCGGAACGCCCTGGAAAAGTCACTGGGATTTCGATACCCCGCGCGTTCGGCGATGGACTGGATCTGCGTGGTCGTGTTGGACAGATGCCAGCGTGCCGTCTCCAGCCGTATATCGATCAGGTACTCATAAACCGTCATCCCGAACTGCGTTCGAAAAAGTTCAGTGAGCTTTTTCCCGTGCGTGCCCACGCGACGCGCGAGCATATCAAGCCCATTCCACGCCGCATCGTCACGGCGCAATTCGGCGATGGCAGCCATCACCAGTCGCTTGTCACGCGATGCGGAATCGCTTCGGCCCGCCGGTGCACCCTGGAAGGAAATTGCTTCGAGCGTCTGCATCTTGCGTTTGTGCCGCACGTGCACAAAGGCACGCGCAAGCACTTCTTCGGCACTGAATGGCTTACCGATGTAATCGACTGCGCCACAGGCGAAGCCATCGAGTCGGTGCTCCAGGCCGGAGTTTGCGGACAGAAATATGACCGGAATGTCCGAGGAGTCGGGATCCGCTTTCAGGCGACGGCACACCTCAAAGCCATCCATGCCCGGCATGGCCACGTCGAGCAACACGATGTCCGGCGGCGCATCTGCGACGCGACGCAGTCCGTCAACTCCGCTCACGGCGATCATGACATCGACCGGTTGTCCCTCGAAGTAACGCAGCAACAAGGCAATGGATTCCGGCTGATCATCAACAATGAGAATGCGGGGATCGATATCCTGCATGGCTAGTGCGCTTCTCCATCGGCACCTGGCACAGCAGGATGTGCGTGCACGACCGGGATCATCTTTCCCACGAGCTCCTTGGACCCGCCACCGGAATGGGCGAGGAGGACTAACTCGTCCCTGACCTCGATATAGTGCCCATCGCGGTGGCAAAACCTGTAGGAATGCACATGGTTGCGATGCTCGAACAATTTGCCGAGATTTGCAAAGACCCGCTCCTTGTCCTCGGGATGGATACGGTCTGCCCAGAACGATTTCGTTGCAAGACAAAATTCGACCGTGTAACCGAACAGATCGCAGACCGCCCCACTGACATAGGTCACATCAAAATCACCCACAGCTTCGCATGCATAGAACACGCAATCGCGACGGTCACTTTGAACGGTGTGGTCAGGAAACTGCATGGACTAGGATCTGCAAAACCGGCCATCAGCCTCGAATTCGGTCAGGACCCGCTCGAAGTAGTCGACAGTCACACGCTCATCACAGTGTTGCAGCGCATATTCCCGGGCACGCTCCGCGTACGATCGCATCTTGTCCGGATTGTCGAGACCTTGCCGGATGGCTTCAACCATCGCATCGACGCGCTTGGGTTCGACCAGAACTGCACTGTGCCCGTGCTGCAGGTAATCGTGCAATCCGACGGAATCAGTCGCAATCATAGGACAATTCATCTGCATCGCCATGACAGTGGTCACGTGACCGCAGTGCACGGTGCCGCTGTTGAGGGGAAGCACCATGAACTGCGCGCCAGCAGCCACCTGTGCGGCAAAATTGAACGTGACGCCCTGCAACAATGTCACGTTAGGGGGCACAGTAAGTCCCGTGACCGCCGCGTGGTAGGCAATCACGCAAAACCGTACCGAAGGCAGCGCCCGCGCCGCCTCGAAAAGCAGGCGATAGTCCCTTGCCTGGCTACCGATTGCGCATACGTAGGGCTGATCCAGCGGTAATGCAGCAGACTTATCGATGTTCGGGGGCGCAACAGCGAAGTGAATGAAATCGATTTTTTCCGGGGCAATCCCGAAATACTCTGCGTAAAGATCCTTTTCCAGACGGGAGTAAACCGCAAACCGGTCGACCGACTTGAAAGTCTCAATCATCTGGCGACGACGGCGCCCCTCGGGGAGCGTCGTGAAATTGAAGGAAAACACCAGGTGTGGGTTGATGCGTTTGCCGCGAATACCGGAGATCCACGAGGCATAAAAGGCGGGGCGTGGTCCATGCGAGACGAACAGGCAACGACCGGAGGTCTCGGCGGCGCGCACTGCCTTATGGGCTGCCATAAACCGCCCGAACCACGCACGCGGTGGCCGGTCGCCGGAAAACCAGCCCTGATCAAAAGACGTGAAATGACGCCAATCGAAGCGTGACCCACCGAGGGAATCCTCGAGCCACCGCCAATCGGGATCCAGGTGGCTATGATTGACGACAAGCGTATGTGACATCATGCCTTTCGCAGCGAGATATACGCTTAGTAGTTGATGAGTAGTTGATTAGTAATGCTTATTTTACGCCAATCCGTCGTTGATCCATTGAAAATTGGCAATTATTTGCACAACCGGTCAGGTGCGACTCAGAGCACTCTGGGTAGCCAGGCGCGTCCAGCGTTGCAGAACGGCATCATCAGTCGCATCCACATGGCGCGAAATTTCGTCCAAAAGAGGCATCTCGGCACCCACGGGGCGGGCGAGCGCCTGTGCCAGATGTAAATCCTTGCGCAGGATACTGATCAAGGCGTCAAAGGCCGGCCCTGACCGTACCCAGGTCTGAAAATGCTTCGGGGTCATCGCTGCATCCGCAGTGAGGAAGTTGCGACCGCTGCTCACCTCCAGGATCGGAATGAGCCGCTCCATCGGCACACCATGGCGCGCGGCCAGGTCAAAGGCTTCAGCCGCCAGGTACATACTGGCGATTCCCAGCATGTTATTGACCAGTTTGACGACTTCCGCCGCACCCTGAGCACCGCAGCGAAAGACGTCACGGCCCATGGAACGCATCAAAGGCTCAGCCCGGTCGATATCGGCGTCGTCCCCGGCGATCATAATGGTCAGCGTAGCGTTCTCGGCACGGACCTGGCCGCCGCTGACCGGCGCATCGACCATTCGAACGCCGACGGCCGCAAGGCCGGCGGCCACCTCAGCAACGGTCTCGGGCAGCGTCGTGCTCATCAGACACACCAGCGGTTGGTGTCCGGCGCGGACTGCGCTGGCGATTCCGTCGGGGCCCAGCGTCACGGCGCGGATCTGCGCATCGTTGGCAACCAGCACGATGACCGCATCCATGCCGGCACAATCGGCCGCTCGCCGCGTGGTGCGCACCCCCTCCAGACGGAATCTTTCAAGCGCCTCGGGATTCGAGTCGCAGACAGTCAGATCAAATCCGGCATCGCGCACGCAGCGCGCCATACCGGCCCCCATGTTGCCAACGCCGATAAAGCCAACAGTCCTGATCGTCATCCCTTCACCTCCGGCACTGGAATGTGCTAGACCTGCTAGCGTTGAACACTGCGTCAGACCACGCCCCGTGCGCGAAAGCCGGCGATCTCTTGCGCGCTATACCCTGCTTCGCCGAGAATCTCATCCGAATGCTCTCCGCAGGAAGGCGCGATGGTGACAATGTCAGCCGGTGTGCGACTCAGCACGCAGGGCTGAGTGATCAGCTTTTTCGACACGCCTGCGGGGGAAGTCACTTCTTTCCAGGCCTTGAGGTGCTGCACCTGAGGATCCTCGAACATTTGCTTCACGTCATAGACAGGGCCTGCCGGAACGCCGGCCTTATTGAGCGCCTCGACCCAGTGAGCGACCGTTTTTGTCCGAAAGATGTCGTTGAGCAATTCGTTCAGTTGTGGTCGTTGCTGATAGCGTGCCTTCTCGTTGTGAAACCGCTCGTCGGTGACCCACTCCGGCTTGCCCACGACGCCACAAAGGTTGGCCCAGATGCCCTCGCCGGCAACACCCAGGTTGAAGCTCCCATCCGAGGCCTCGTAAAGCCCCATCGGTGTCGCGGTCGGATGGTTGTTGCCCGCCTGCTGGGGAATCACCCCCTCGACCAGATAGCGCGCCGCCTGAAAATCCATCATGGCGATCATCGACTGCAGCAACGAGGACTGCACCCACTGGCCCTCGCCGGATGTTTCGCGTTCGAACAACGCCATCATGACGCCCAGAGCGGCATAAAGACCGGCGCTTGAATCCGCCACCGCATGGCCCGCGCGGACCGGACCCTGTCCCGGCAGACCGGTCACGCTCATCAAACCGCCCATACCCTGCGCAATCTGGTCAAAACCCGGGCGCCAGGCGTACGGCCCATCCTGGCCAAACCCGGAGATACTCACCAGAATCACGCGCGGATTGATTTTCTTGAGTGACTCATAGTCCAGTCCGAGCCGCTTTTTGACGTCGGGCCGCCAGTTCTCGGCGACAACGTCTGCCGTTGCGACCATCCGCTTGAAAATCTCGACACCTTCGGGCGTCTTCAAATTCAAAGTCACGGCACGTTTGTTGCGATTCAGATTCTGAAAATCGCCGCCCATCCGGTCTGCCGCGAAGGACGCCTCATTAGGATCGACGCCGGGGGGCGGTTCGACGCGCACGACGTCGGCGCCGAAGTCGGCCAGCATCCGCACACAGGTGGGACCGGCGCGCACACGCGTCAGATCGAGGACCCGGATGTTTTTAAGCGGTGTCGATGCTTGTATCTTGGACATTCGATATCTCTTCATTGTGAGAGTGGCTCAGTGGTGTGCGCCAGAGGGCCTGCGCACGCAGCTGATCGTTGGGGGAAGTGTGGAAGGCACTGATTCAGGTGAACAATAAAACTCAAATTCGCTGCAAAGGTTGGAAACGCGCTACTGCCAGATCTTTTGATCGATATGTACGCCGCGCCAGCGACCGCTCGCGACCAGTTCGGATACTGTGCCGATCATGAGTTCGCAAACAGCTTCCGCGGCAAAGCTCATCGGCATTTTGTCTGAATAGCAAACTGAAACCTCACGCGCGACTTCGGGGTCGATGACCTGTCGCCCTTGCAGTCGCCCGGCGGCCATTTCCGCGTCCGCCGCACACCACGGAATCACCGTGAAGCCCAGACCGTCTTCGACGAGCCGCTTGAGCACCGGTGTCGAGTTGATCTCCGCGCTGGGCGTGTATTTCAAACCGACCTGAGCAAATGCCTGGTCCAGCTGCAGGCGAATGCTGTTGGGCCGACTGGGCACCAGCAGCGGATAGTCCGCGAGCTGCGCAAGTGGCACGGGCTTATCATCCTTGAAGGAACCGGCGGCACCCACCAGATAGAGGCTTTCCGTCAGCAGCTTGCGGAACTTCAGACCCTTGCTTCGGTTGGAGCCAAACAGCAGGCCGATGTCAATGCGTCCGTTCATCACGAGTTCGTCCAGATAGAAACTGGGACTCTCATGAAATTCGAGCAGTACATTCGGAAACTGAGTTCGCACGTTGCGCACCAGCGGGACAGCCAGCACATTGGCAATGCTGCTCGGCAGACCGACCGAAACGCTGCCGCTGGGCTGCTCATGCGCGGCCAGCACCACATGGCGCGCCATATCGACCTGCTTGAGGATAATGTTGGCCTGCTTGTAGAACGCCTCGCCGGCCTCGGTCATCGTCACCCCGCGTACGCTGCGGCCCAGCAGCTTCACACCGAGGTCGCGCTCCAGGCTCGCCATCTGCTGGCTCAGCGCCGGCTGTGCGATGAACAGGACTTCGGCAGCGCGTGTCAGGCTTCCCAGTTCGACAATTTTGACAAAGTACTTCAGCTGCCGAATTTCCATGATTCGCGATCAGCCGTGGCGACCGCCCGATGCCCGGACGCGCCGGTCATGCAGATACTTGAGCAGACTGCCCACAATCCCCTTGGGCATAAAGAACATGCAAAGAATCAGAATTCCGCCATAAACGGCACCGGCCAGTGCTTGTCCGACATCTGACGCCAACGTCGGCACGAACTGCAGGAACAATCCGGCCACCAGAGCTCCCCAGATTGTGCCCAGTCCGCCCACCACAATCGCCGACAGAAAGCTGACCGACAACATCAGGCTATAGGAGTCGGGAGCCAGAAAGCCGATTGAAAAATTAAACAGCGCGCCGCCAATACCGCCCAGCATCGAGCCGATACCGAAGGTCAGTACCTTATATCTTGCGACATCGACCCCCATCGAGGAGGCTGCGAGCGGAGACAATCGAACCGCTGTGAGAGCCCGCCCCATGCTTCCGGCGACGAAATTGCGCACCAGCCAGAAGCACGCCACTGCGAACACCAGCATGATGTAGTAGATGAAGGCGTCGCGGGACAGGCTTAACCAGGCGGGAGGCGATGGGCGTTCGACAAACAGGCCGGCCATCCCGCCGGTAATATCTTTGTAATGCTTGATGACAGGCGCCACGGACACAGCGATCGCGAGTGTGAGCAGAGTCAGGTAGAGACCACGCAGGCGTTGCGCCGGGAATCCCGCCAGATAGCCCACCACGAAACTGACCACCGCTGCGATCGCGATCGACGTCAGGTAGTGAACGTTGAAGAGCGCCATGCTCAGAGCACCGCTATAGGCGCCCAACGCGAAGAACGCATTGTGTCCGAGCGAAATCTGGCCGGTGTAGCCGATGATGAGATTCAGACCGAGCGCCGCGACCGCATACGCGATGACGCCGCTGAGCTGAAAGGTGAAGTAACCGGGTAACAGGAGCGGAGCCGCAATGAGCACGACGGCGCACAGGATGCCCAGCGCCCAGCGCCGGGCTGGCGAATGCGTGGGCGTTTCGATGGCCCGGGTGACAGCTTGTTGCGTACTCATCAGACCCTCGCCGCCACAGTTTTTCCAAACAGCCCTTCAGGCTTGAAGATCAGCACTACACAAATCAGCGCCATGGGAACGACCAGTTGCAGGTCGGACCCCAGTGCTGGAAGGTAAGCCGTCGTAAATGCCTGGGATATTCCAACGATCGCGCCGCCGACGACCGCCCCGACATAACTGCTCATCCCGCCGACGACTGCCGACGCGAAGGCATAGATGATCACGTCGCCCATCAGGTTCGGATCAAGCGAAAGACGTGATGCGACCAGCACGCCGGAAACAGCACCCAGCGCTGCCGCCATCCCCCATCCCAGAATCATCATTCGCGTGTAGGGAATCCCGACCAATTGCGAGGATTGGGCGTTCGAGGCAGCGGCACGCAGAGCCAGGCCGAGCCTTGTCTTCTGAAAAAGGAGGTAGAGCCCGGCCGACACAGCCAGCAGCACCGAGACAAAGCTGAGCAGTTCAGTCGAAATGCGCAAACCCGCCACATTCATCGTGTATTCCGGAAACGGGCTCGGCGAGGTCTTCTGCATGAAGTCCCAGATCGCGCCGGTGGCACTGTTGAACGCAAGAAAGAGACCGAGCGTCACAATGATGATCGTCATTTCGTCCTTGTACTGAACGGGACGAACCAGAACAGCGTAGACCACGGCACCGAGCACCATTGAAATGACCATCACGATCAGGATCGACGCGACGACGGGCAGACCCCACTGATGCAACTGCCATGACATGAATGCGGAAAACGTCGCCATCTCGCCTTGCGCGAAGTTGGCGATGTTGGTTGTCCGGTAGATCAGCACCAGCGCAAGTCCGAGTGACGCGTAGACTGCCCCGGTCGTCAGACCGTTGAGCAGTTGCTGCAGAAAATAGGTCACGTTCAGTCCCCCAGATAGGCGGCGCGCACGCCGTCATGGGCCGCGATTTCAGCGGCCGGGCCATGCAACGAAATCGAGCCCGATTCGAGTACGTAGGCGTAGTCGGCGATTTGCAGCGCGAGGTTGGCGTTCTGTTCAACGATCAACATGCTGGTTCCCAGCTCCTTGTTGACGCGAGCCAGCGTGTCGAACAACCCGTTGACGATCACCGGCGCAAGACCAAGCGACGGTTCGTCAAGCAGCAACACACGCGGGCGCAGCATGAGCGCGCGCCCAACCGCCAGCATCTGCTGCTCGCCGCCGCTCAGGGAGCCGGCCTTCTGCGTCCGACGCTCCCGCAGTCTCGGGAAAAGCTCGTACATTTTTTCGAGATCCTGCGCGATGCCATCCCGGTCGGTACGGCGGAATGCGCCAACCCGGAGGTTCTCCTCAACCGTCAGATCGGTAAAGGTACCCCGCCCTTCAGCGGCATGTGCCAAACCAAGCCGTGCCACATTATCGGCAGTCTGTCCACGCAGTTCGCGGTCATCCAGCCGGACACTGCCCTCACTCTTGATCAGACCACTGATGGCCCGCAAGGTGGTCGTCTTGCCTGCGCCATTGGCACCAAGCAACACGGCGACGCTGCCCTCCTCGACCGAGATCGAGATGCCGTGCAGTACGCGGATTCGACCGTAACCGGCGACCATATTGTCAATCTGCAGGACTTTCATCGCGGTTTGCCCAGGTACGCTTCAATGACACGCGGATTCGCGCGGATGTCCGCCGGCAAACCGTCGGCGATCTTGTGCCCGAAGTCGAGCACGACAATATTGTCGGAGATCTTCATCACCATGCCCATGTGGTGTTCGACGAGCAGCAAGGTCAGATTGAATTCGTCCCGAATCCGGGCAAGCGTATCGGAAAGTTCATCGACCTCGGAGTGTGACAATCCACCCGCCGGCTCATCGAGCATCAGAAACGTCGGCTTTGCCGCCAGTGCGCGCGCGAGTTCCACTTTCTTGAGCGTGGGGTAAGGCAGATCGTCAGCGCGCCGGTTATACAAATGATCCAGATTCAGGCGCTTGAGCAGGTGGTGCGCGAACTCTTCAAGCTGCGCCTCCTCGCTGCGTCGGGAAACCGGCACGAACGGTGCTTTCAACAAACTGGTTCGCCCGTAGTGATGGCCTCCCAGCATGACGTTCTCTTTCACGGTCAGCGTCGGCAACAAAGCCAGGTTCTGAAAAGTGCGCGCAATCCCGAGGTTGACGACATCCTTGGGGCGTACCCCGGTGATGTCCTTCCCCTCGAACGTCACCCGACCCGAAGACGGAGTGTAGAGCCGGCTGATGCAATTGAAACAACTGGTCTTGCCCGCACCATTCGGGCCGATCAGCCCACAGATCGTTCCTTCGTCGACGTCAAACGAGAGTCCGTCAAGCGCCACAATCCCTCCGAAACGCAGGGACATGTCCATGACGGAGAGCTTATGACGGCGCGCACCGCCCCCACCGGCGGCGGCCACAGCGCTGGGTACCTGGCTCACAGACCGGCTTCCTTCATGATCCTGCGGGTGATTTCAGTCATGTCGACACCGGCCGGGGCATCCTTCATGGTCTCGCCCCACATTTCAGCCCCGAGTTTGGCGAGCCGGGTTTGCACACCGGTCGATTCGATCAGCGACATTGCAATGCCAACGTCCTTGTTCATCAGTTGCAGCGTGAAGCCAAAGTCGTAGGTTTTCGGCAGGATCGCTCTCGGCCATGTGACATTGGTCATGAAGCTGCCGCCGCTCGAAGCGTTGACGATCTTGTGCATGACGCTGGGATCGAGTCCGAATTTCTCGCCCGCGGCGAAGATTTCGGAACTCGCAGCCAGCACTACGGCGCCCAGCAAATTATTGAGCGCCTTGACTGCATGACCCGAACCTGTTTCGCCTGCCAGTATGACGTTCGTGCCCATGCGCTCAAGCAAGGGACGCGCATGCTCGAAGTCTTCGACGGAACCGCCAACCATGATTGCCAGTGTCCCGGCGGCGGCGCCGGACGGACCACCGGATACCGGTGCATCCAGATAGGATATTCCCTTCGCTTTGGCTTGTCTGGCGTTTTCAATCGTGTTGGCCGGCGTAGCGGAACTCATGTCGATAATCGTTGCGCCCGAAGACAGCAGGTCAAGCAGCCCCTTGCCCTTCGGACCGCCGCGCACGACCTCGTCGACAATCGTACTGCTCGGGAGCATGAGCACCACGACATCCGCACCGGCGAGTTCCGCCAGGCCCTTCACGGCCTTGCCGCCGGCTGCCGAGGCAGCCTCCTCGGCACGCGCCGTGTCGACGTCGAAGACCAACAGGTCGGCGTAACCCTTGATGTTACGGATCATGCGGCTGCCCATGACGCCAAGGCCGACGAAGCCGACCGTGTTGTGCTTTCTGTGTGCGGACTGTGTCATTGAATTTCCCCTGCCTGTCTCGTGTTGTTGTCTGAGTGATCGTTGTTGTATGGTTGCCCGACCGTTCGAAGGCGATACGCCAGGCACGCGCGTCAAAGGCGCGGGAATCCGTGATCCCCGAGATTGACCGAGATCTGCTTGACCTCGGTGTAACTTTCGATCATCCCTTCGAGGGAGAATTCGCGACCCAGACCGCTATGCTTGATTCCGCCATAAGAATGCCCGATCTGCTGGCCACCGCCCTGGTTGACCATCACCCAGCCCGCCTCAATGGCGTGCGCCATGCGCAGTGCCGGCGCTCCGGCGCGTGACCAGATAAATGCGGCGAGCCCGTAGTTGGAGTCGTTGGCACGCGCCACGACATCTTCCTCGGTGCGCCAGGTCGTGACTGAAAGAACCGGCCCGAAGACTTCCTCATGGGTCATCCGCGCCTCAGGCGGCAGGTTCAGAAAAACCGTCGGCTCAAAGAAGTAACCTTCGGACAAGGGCCCGGTCGCCGGTGGCAAGCCGCCCAGGATCAGCGACGAGGGCCGGCATTCAATCGCCTCACGGATATAGGCCGATACGCGTTCGAACTGTTTTGCATTGACCACAGAACCGGCATCGTTGGCCTCATCGAGCGGATCGCCAACACGCATCTTCTTCAGCTTGGTGGTCAGCATATCGAGGAACTTGTCGGCGATCGACTCGTGCACGAACAGACGCGAGCCGGCAGTGCAGGATTGCCCCTGCCGCGAAAACCGCATGGCCGTCATGACGCCGTCGGTCGTGTAATCAAGATCGACATCGGGGAACACGATCTGAGCGCTCTTGCCACCGAGTTCAAGCGTGACGGCGGCAATACGATTGCTGGCTGCCGCAAGAATCGATCGCCCGACGGCTGTCGAGCCGGTAAACGACACCTTCGGAACATCAGGATGCTCGACAAGCGGCGCGCCGCATTCGAGACCGGTCCCGGACAGCACATTGACAACCCCGGGGGGAAGATGCTCGTTGCAGATCCGGCCGAACTCAAGCACTGCGAGCGGCGCTTCCTCGGACGCCTTGAGGACGATGGTATTGCCCGTCATGATGGCAGGCCCGATCTTGAGGCAGGCCAGCAACAGCGGTGCGTTCCAGGGTACCACCGCACCCACCACGCCGTAGGGTTCGCGACGGGTGTAATCAAGGTTCTCAGCCGACAGGTAGGTCGATTTGCCTTTGAGCTCGCGTGCAAGCCCGGCAATGTAGCGCATGATATTTGCGGTGAGTTCGGCCTCGCCACGGCTCTGTGTGCGCAGCGCGTTGCCATTCTCCAGGCTGATCAGGCGCGCAAGCTTTTCCTTGTTTTGCTCAAGCGAGTCGGCAATCTTGTGAAGCATCCGTCCACGGTCCGCCGCCGAGGTATTCTTCCAGCCCTTGAATGCACGCCCGGCCGCCGCCACGGCAAGGTTCACATCGGCCGCGCGGGCGCGCGGAACTCGGGCGAATACCGTCTTCTTGGCGGGATTCTCGACATCAATCCACTCCGAGGCGCAGGAATCAACCCACTGGCCGTCGATGAGCATTTGATAAGTGGTGATCGCGGATGCATCCATGGTTTAAGTCTCGTAACAATCAAAAGGTCGAACAACTGACTCGCGCCGGGCGCGTGGTCAGGGCGCACGCTCAGGGGCGGTGCCGGAATTTTTCTGAAATTTCATCTGTGGCGCAGATTCGCCAAGGCTGACAGGCAGTCATAGGGCAGGTTGCGGCGCTACCCCTCGTGCCGGACAACGGCACGGGAGATCAGCGCGCAACGAACCGGGCATGCGAAAGCCCGGTTCTGTCTGCTTATACTCAGCCTTACGGCGCTGGCGTCTTACCTTCGTAGCTGACCACGCCGCCAATCGGCACGAACTTGGTGCCGTCGTACTGCGCGACCTGAACCGACTCGATCGGATAACCGTCGGCCGCGCCATTGGTCGTGAGCGTAATCCCATCAAGCAGCAACGGCACCTTCATCTTGTCGAGATGGCGGAGTTGCTCCATGAAAGCCGCGCGTGTCGGCTTTTTCGTCTGCTCGAGGACCTGTTTGACCGCGTTGCAGAACATCCAGCCTGCAGCAGCGTTGCCATCGGCCGGATTCACCCCGCTCTCATACTTCTTGAGCTTTTCGACGTAGAGCTTCATGTCGGCATCGTTGGCATATTTGGCATCGGCCTGATCCTTGAGCCAGATACCGGAATAGACACCCTTCGAAACGTCCGCGCCAGCGGGTTGCAGTGCACCGCCGATACTCGACCCAACACCCCAGATGATGTGCTTGGGCTTCCAGTTGATGGCGTTCATGCGCTTGAGGCCCTGCACCACGAACTTCGGCGTGGTGACATCGACGAACACATCGGCGCCTGAAGCAGCAAGGCGGTCGATCTTGGAATCAATCGTCGGTTCGCTGTAGGAGTGCTCTTCATGAATCACAATGTTCAAGCCCATTTCCTTGGCGACCTTCACAAAGGCCTTGGCAAAGAAGGGACCACCGCTGTCGTCATTGAACAGTGCGATCTTGGCGTTGGGGAAATTTTCCTTGATGAACTTGGCGTAGATCGCAGCCTCAGTGTTGTAGGCCAGGATTCCGCCCATCGTCCAGGGGAATTTTTCGACGTTTTCCTTGTCCCCCAGCATCGGGCCGCCGGTGTAGAGCAGTACTTGCGGCACCTTCTCGGAGTTATAGAACGGACGCGCGCCAAGGTTGGCGCCGGTACCCGGTGCGCCCATCATCATGAACGCATCGTCCTGGCTGACCAGGCGACGCGCGTTTTGAAGGGAGCGGGCCGGCTCCATCGCGTCGTCATACATCAGGTACTTGACCTTGCGGGTCTTACCGTCACCCATCTTGACGCCGCCGAGCTCGCTGTTGACATACTCGAAACAGGCGCGCATTGCCCGGCCGATCGTTCCGTAGCCTGCGTTAGGACCGGACTGCGGCGACGAGTTGCCGATGATGATCTGCGTGTCGGAAATCCCTTCACCCGCCTGGGTCGGCAGCGAAAGGGCGAGCAATGCCGCAGCAGCGACAGCGCTGAGGGCAAACGTGCTGGTCTTGTTGTGTTTCATGTTGTTGTCTCTCCAACGATTTAATTGTCGTTAAATCCGAACCATTGAACTTGTTGTGCTCTGCGGCATATGTTCAATTGACCCGAACGGCAAATGCCTCACCCGCCTTGCAAAATATGCATTTCTGTTGTGCACGCACACCTGAAAGGCCGGCTAACGCCTGCCAGCCAGCCCTGATATCAGAATAATGCGTTGTGTCCCCCCGTCGTCTTGTTGCGCGACGCTGCCCGAATATGAACGGTTGTCGTTATCCCGACGCGATATGCCGTAAAACGGCATCGACCGGATCGCATAACGAAAACTTATATTAAGGATAAAGCGCGCACGATATTCTTTAAAATAGGATATGCGTCTTGCGCCATATTAATAACTTATGAAGCGCGGTGCAATCATTTTTCGGACCCGCAGCATTCTCCCGCGCAACCTGAGCCCGAAGGGTGCACCCACCCAGGGAGGCCGGGCCTACAGCATGACCGGGACATTCGGCAATTCGTTGATTGTGCTTTCGGTGGGCGAGAAATGCAGCGCGAGGTGTTGCGCGATTGCGTGCACTCCGGCGACGGATCCCTGCTCGAATTCGCCCCTCCCATAGGCTGCCTGCATCGCATTGCAAATGGTGTCCCAGTCGCGCTGATCAACCAGGGCGTCAATGCCACGATCCGCGACAATTTCGACAGCGCGGTCCGCCAGCAGCACATAGACGAGTACTCCATTATTGTGGGCAGTATCCCAAATTCGCAGTTGAGAGAAGACCTCGACTGCCCGGGCGCGCGCGGTGTGCCCCGCCAGAAGCTGAGAGAGTGGTAACGATCCCTCAACCGCGAAACGAATCTCGCCGGCGTGCATCTGTTCGGTTTGACCGATTGCGCGCTCAATGACGCGCAGGACTTGCGTGGAGAAAGCGCGGCGCGTTTGCCATGTGCCGGCCATGAGATGTCGGGTCAGACGCGGGATGTCCATGGTCACCACCTCCCGGAGGCGCCACCGCCTCCGAATCCACCGCCGCCACCGCCGAAACCGCCACCGCCACCGCCACCTCCGCCCCAGCCGCCGGAACCAAACCCACCCGTTCCTCCCCATCCGCGGCGACCTGCGACACCCGGCGCACCAGCCACCGAGCCAATCAGCGTGAAGATAAACGCGATCACGCCGGTGATCACGCCGGAGATCACAGTTCCAAGTACCACCCAGCCAATCACGGATACGACGCCCCCGGTCAGGGTAGCCGCAGGCAATCGCCCCGTGAGGCCGCGCAACGCACGCCCCAAAATGAAAGCAATGATCAGGACGAAAGGCAGGAACTCCCTGAGATCCGGCACCTCAGCGGTCGTCGTGCGCGTGGGCGCGGGCAACGATTCCCCATCAATCACCTGCATCATGCGGTCGACTCCCTCCTTGATCGCGGCAAAAAGGTCGCCCTGGCGCAGACGCGGAACAATGAAATCGCTGATGATCCGTTTGCTCGCGGCATCGGTCAGGGCGCCTTCCAGGCCATAGCCGACCTCAATGCGCAGCGTGCGGTCGTCCTTGGCAATGATCAGGATCGCACCATCGTCGACCTTTTTGCGGCCAAGCTTCCACTGATCCGCCACGCGGATTCCAAACTGTTCAATCGACTCCGGTTGCGTGGTCGGCACGATCAGCACCGCCACCTGGCTGCCCTTGCGGGCCTCAAACGCGCGCAGCGCCGTATTGAGCGACTCGCGCTGCCCTGCTGTCAGTGTCGAGGTCAGGTCTGTGACTGGCGCGCGCAGCGCCGGCACCCGCACCTGGGCCCCGGCCAGCGCACACCAACTCAGCAGCAGCAGGACTGCTGCTCGCCGCAAAGTGGCTCCGATCATTATTTCGGGGTTCCGGCCGGCTGCGCCGGCGCTGCGCCAAAATCAACCTTGGGGGGGCGGGAAATCTCCTGTTCATTTTCCACCGCGAAATTCGGCCTGACCTTGTGGCCAAACAGCATCGCTGTCAGGTTGGAAGGAAACGACCGAACGGTCACGTTGTACTCCTGCACGGCCTTGATGTAACGATTGCGCGCTACGGTGATCCGGTTTTCAGTGCCTTCGAGTTGAGCCTGCAAATCCCTGAAATTGGCGTCGGACTTGAGCTGAGGGTAGTTTTCAGAAACCACCAGCAACCGTGACAAAGCACCTGACAGGTCACGCTGAGCGGTCTGGAACTTTGAAAACGCCTCTGGGTCGTTAAGCAATTCGGGCGTGGCCTGAATACTGCCCACCTTGGCGCGCGCGTTCGTCACGCCAAGCAGCACAGTCTGCTCCTGCGCGGCAAAGCCCTTCACGGTGTTGACCAGATTGGGAATCAGGTCGGCGCGCCGCTGATATTGGTTGAGGACTTCAGACCAGGCCGACTTGACCTGCTCATCGTTGGACTGAATGGTGTTGTATCCGCAACCTGACAACGACACCAGGACAAGAAGTCCAAGGCTCCACAGAAATCTGCGCATTTGTTTTCTCCATCGGGATGAAACGTCCCAGTTGCAGTATTGATCTGCTTGCACAATTTTGCAATTTCCAGATCATCGCCCCGCTGGAGGAATTGGCTTTGTGTGCTCGCGTCGAACCCTGCGCTAGCCCTTCCCGGGCCAGGAAAACGCCAACGGCTGCTTGCGCATGAATGCCTGGACTGCATCCTTGTGGTAGCGAGTCGAATAGGCAATTCCCTGCCCGTTGATTTCCATATCCATGACGGCGCTGGCATCGCTGGAAAAGCTGCGCAGCAGGGCATTCTTGGTCAACGCGAAGGCCGCCGGCGAAGCGGACGCGAGTGCGGTCGCGACCGCCGAGGCCCGCTTGATCAATGCCTCGGGCTCGGCAAGCTCAGTCACAATGCCATAGTCCGATGCGGTCTGGCCGTCAATTTCCTGGGCGGAGTACAGCATTTTCTTTGCCCGCGTCCAGCCAATGACACGCGGCAGCGTAAAGAGCGCCAATCCGTCGGGGACCAACCCCAGACGCATGAACGACAGACAGAAGCGGCTGCGGGGCGTCGCAACCACTACGTCAGCGGCCAGGGCCAGGCTAAAACCGATCCCGTAAGCGCAACCATCCACGGCCACGATGACCGGTTTCTGCAATTCAAGCAATGACCTGGCGCCACGTGTGACTGGATCGATACGATTGCGACCGCCTTCAGCGTCGGAATCGGTGGTGGCCATCACCGAAACGTCGCCACCCGAACAAAAATCGTTGCCAGCACCGGAAATCAGCACTGCTCGCACGTCAGCATCGGCCGACGCGCGGGCAAGCGCCTGCCAGAGCGCAGTACGCATTTCCGGATTGAGGGCATTCTTTTTTTCGGGCTTATTCAGCACAATGTGCGCCACGCCGTCTTGCGCGCTGTATAGCAAATCCTGGTGTGATGACATGATGTTCCGGCCTGTGTTCGTACAAGAGTCAGAAGGCATTGTACGCACGTACTGACGCAGGTACTGACGCAGGTGCTGACTTATTCAGGCTGAATACCAGCAGCCTTGACCAGCTTGGCCCAGCGTTCGATTTCCTTTAGCTGAAAGGATCCCAGTGCCTCTGGCGTTCCCGGGATTGACACCCAGCCGTTGCCGCCGAACATGGTCGCCGCTTCCTTGCTGCTGATCGCTTTCACCATCATCGCATTGAGCTTGGAAACAATCGCGGGCGGAGTGCCGCGCAAACCAAACGCCGCGATCCAACCGGTGACCTCGTATCCGGCGATGCCTTGTTCAATGAAGGTCGGTATTTCAGGGAATGCCGGCACGCGCTCCTTCGTGGAAATACCGAGTGCACGCACCTTGCCGGCGCGCACAGAGGGCATGATCGCCGGTGCGTCACCGAACACCGTGTCAATCTGCCCGCCGATCAGATCCGTCATCGCAGCGGGCAGCGTCTTATAGGGCACATTGACAATGTCAATGCCGGTCAGCTCGCGCATCACCACGCCGCCCGCGAGCGACGACGAGTTTCCGCTTCCGAACGTGAGCTTGCCCGGATTCTTGCGGGCGCGCTCAATCAGATCCGCAACGCTCTTGATCGGCCCGTCCGCAGCAACGCCGAGAATGACGCCTCCCATGATCAGATTGCAGATCGGAACGAAGTCCTTGACAGGATCGTAGTTGAGCGTCTTGAACAGACTCAGGTTCGCAGCGTGCGTGGTGTTGGTTCCCAGCACGAAGGTGTAGCCATCCGCGGGTTGCGCGATGGCATAACGCAGGGCAATGGCACCGTTGGCTCCGGGCTTGTTGTCGACAATGAATGCCTGCTTGGTTTCTTCGGAAAGGCGTTGCGCAATGAACCGCGCGACCTGATCGGTGGTGGTTCCCGCTCCGAAGGGCACGATGATATGCACTGGACGGCTTGGATAATTGGCTGCCGGATCCTGCGCGCGCGCGCCCATCGCGGTCATCAGTGCCGCGCAGCCGGCGGCGGTCTGCAGAAATGCTCTTCTTGTGTTCATAGTCGCTGTCTCCATTGTTTGCGCTGATCGCGCTTGGTGTTTTTTAACGTCATTCGTCCGAGGCGGAAACAATACCGCGACGCCTCAACCCTGCGATCGGCCCTTGACCATACGCAGGGGGTTATACGTGGCCACTACCTCGCCGCGCTGGTTGACGACCTTGTTGAACGTGCGCATCAGGCCCTTGCCAGCTTTGCTGGTGGCTCGCGCCTCGACCACTTCCGCCTCGACGTGAAGCGTGTCGCCCGCCAGCGTTGGCTTGAGAATACGCAGATCGCACTCGAGAAACGCCATGCCTGTGCGCTGCATCGTGGTCTGCATGAGCAACCCCTCGGCAAAGCAGAATACCAGTGAACCAGGCGCCGGACGCTGGCCCATCCGCGATTCGGCTGTGATGTATTCGATGTTGGTAAACATTTCCTCGACCATGCCGGTGGCCGAGACGAAGTTGATGATGTCGGTCTCGGTGACCGTGCGCCCAAGTGTCTGGAATCGCTGCCCGACTTTGACGTCGTCCCAGTGCAGTCCGACACCCATCACAGGCATATCCGACGTGGCGTGGTTGTAGTTGCTGCTCATGGCAAGTCTCCGATGATGTGATTTTTTCTGAGGTTCTCGATTGCCTGCGCATCCAGACCCAGAATGCGGTGCAGCGCCTCGGCGGTATGCTCGCCAAGCAAGGGAGGCGCGCCTTTGTAGGTAATTGGGGTTTCCGAAAACCGGATCGGATTGGCGACCGAGGGAACGGTTCCGGCGACCGGGTGCGGCAGATCCATGCGCATCCCGCGCGCCTGGACTTGTGGATTTTCAAACACCCGATCGATCGTGTTGATCGGTCCGCACGGGACATCGGCACCCTCCATGATGCTGACCCACTCCTCAATTGAACGACTGCGCGTGAGTTCCTCGAGCAGCGGGATCAGAACCCCCCGGTTAGCGACACGGTTCGCGTTGGTCGCGAAGCGAGCGTCGGTTGCCAGATCCGGACGTCCCATCGCCCGGGACATGCGGGCGAACTGTCCATCGTTGCCCACGGCAAAGATCACATGACCGTCGCTGGCGGGAAAGGCCTGATAAGGCACCACACTCGGATGACCGTTGCCGATACGACGGGGAACCACACCGCTCGCCAGGTAATTCATGCTCTGGTTGGCGAGCACGGCCACCTGCACGTCCAGCATCCCGATGTCGATGTGCTGTCCTCCGCCACCCTGGTCCCGGTGGCGTAACGCCGCAAGGATTCCGGTGGCGGCGTACATCCCCGAAATCACATCCGCGAGGGCAACGCCAGCGCGCTGCGGCCCTCCGCCCGGTTTGCCGTCCGCTTCGCCGGTCACGCTCATCAGACCGCCCATCCCCTGGATGAGAAAGTCGTAACCAGCGCGCTGCCGGTAGGGCCCCGTCTGCCCGAACCCGGTGACGGAGCAATAAATGAGATTGGGGAATCGCTGATGCAGTGCCTCGTAGTCAAGCCCGTATTTCTTCAGGCCGCCGACTTTGTAATTCTCGACCAGCACATCGCACTTGGCCGCGAGAGCAAGGATGAGTTCCTGGCCACCGGCGGTCGAGATATCGATTGCCACTGATTCCTTGGCGCGATTGGCCACCAGGAAGTAGGCCGCATCGGCCTGCGCTCCCGTGTGGGCATCGTGGATGAACGGAGGGCCAAGGTGACGGGTATCGTCGCCCTCGCCGGGTTTCTCGATCTTGATCACCTCAGCGCCGAGATCGGCCAACATCTGAGTGGCCCAGGGTCCGGCAAGAATGCGCGTCAGATCCAGCACGCGGATTCCGGAAAGCATGGATGCCATGTGTCGCTAATGTCCTTAATTCGTCTATCGGATGATGCGAACGCCCCGACACCCCGGGGGGCCCACTGAAATTCAACGTCCGGCGACCGCCCCGGCCAGCATGCGCGCGCTGCTCGCAGCATCCCAGATCGTGCGCCGGACCCGGTCAAGATCGATGTCAGAGGAAATTTCCGCCAACAGTGCTTTCGCCTTGTCGCCAATCTGCTGGGGCGAAAGCGGTTTGACCGGCGTCCCAAAACTGTCCATAACCACCGAACTTCGCACAGTGCCGTCCTTCAGCGTCAGTGTCACCCCGGTCGGAAATCGCGCAGGGTAATAGGTTTCGAGTTCCTGGTCGTATTCAAATTCGACCAGATCGACGATTTCGAGGATCCGCGGATCGTTGAAGTATGGCGCGCTGTAAGCCGTGTAGAAGGAAGGTCCATAGGCCAGGCTCGCGCCAAGCATGTAGGGGCAGCTGTATTGGGCGGCCATCACTGACTGCGGCCGGCGCATCATGTGCTGATCCTCAATGAGTTGGGGACCTTTGACCGCAATGCGCTCGATCTGTTCTGCCGGGAGTGTGAATTGATCGGTGACCTCGGCGAACGCATCGATCGTCGAATGAAATATGCGACAGCAGGAATAAGGCTTCATGCTGATGCAATGAATCTGCAGCGGCTCTTCGCCCGTGCGCGCCAGCGCCTCAGGATCGGCATCGCCGAAGGAAAACATCCGACAGAGGCCGTAGCGCCCCTCGATCGCATGACTGGGCGTGGCAATGGCAAGTTGGGCGAGCTCGGCGGCCATCACACCGTTGCGCGCCGCGTATCCGGCATGCATACGCTTGATGTTGCCACCATCCGGTTCCACCGAAAACTGCATCGGCCCGCTTGCTTGCGACAGCGCATGACCCCAGGCGCGCACGATCACATCCGCGCGAACTTCACCCTTGTGCAAACCATACAAGACCGCCGCCCCAGCGGCTGCACCGAACGAACCCAGCACGGCTGTCGGATGAAAGCCCCCTTCAATCATGTGCAGTGCGTTCGACATCATTCCCACGCGCCCCATCGCCTCGTAACCCGCGGCAATGGCAAGCAGCGTGTGCGCCTGGCTTGCGTCAAGCTCGGCGCCGACCGCAAGGACCGCTGGAATGACGCAGCAACCGGGATGACTCATTGTTGCGTCGTGGGTATCGTCCAGTTCGTAACCGTGTGCTGCCGTGCCATGCACCAGCGCTGCCATGCAGGCCGTCGCGGCGTAGTCCGTCCCCAGCACCGGAGCGACACCGGTGCCGGCAAAGCGGCGCGTCCATGCGGCGAGTTCGCGTGTCCAGGGCAGCGCGGCGCCTCGCTGCGCCACCGCGAAGTGATCAAGCAGCAGGCGGCGGATTTGTTCGACATCGTGCGGCGCTAGCCCACGATGAGTCAGACCGACAATTTCTGCGGCAAGCGCACCGGTAAAGTCGATCGCGGTTTGTGCCTCGTGCAATTGGTTCATTGTTGTCTCCGTCTGTGATGGACTTCAGATCCGCATCGCCTTGGCGATGATCGTGCGCTGGATCTGCGATGTACCGCCGCCAATGGTCGATTGCATTCCCTCGCGGAAGTAGCGTTCCATATCGGCCTCTGGCAGCATCGAGTGCCCGCCCATGATCTGCATCCCGTTGCGGGTGACCGTCTGCAACGTCTCGGAGGCAAAAAGCTTCGCCATACTCACCTCTTTCGAGCACGGCATCCCCAGCGTCGCCATTTCGGCCGCGCGATAAACCAGCAACCGGGCCGCATCGACCGATGTCTGCATATCGGCCAGCATATGCCGGATGACCTGAAAATCATAGATCGCCGTATCAAACTGGATACGGTCATGCGCGTACTTCAGCGCATCGGTCACCGCCTGCTGTGCATTGCCGACATAGGCTGCTGAAACTGCGATGCGCTCAAGTTCAAGGTGGTCGGTGATGATCTTCCAGCCCTGACCCGGTTCGCCCAGCATGTTCGCACTTGCAAGCCTCGCGCCGTCAAGGAAGATCTCGTTGGTGCCGGTGGCGCGGCGCGCCAGTGTGGGCAGCCGTCGGATGTCAACGCCAGCTGTCTTGTTCGGCACCAGGATGACGGACAGGCCATGGTGCTTGCGCGCGTCCTTGTCGGTGCGCACGAGCATCGCCAGGATGGCGTTGTCGGCGCCCGCGCCCGAGCACCACAGTTTCTGGCCATTGATGACCCAGTCGTCGCCGTCGGCTTCCGCCCGGGTACGGGTATTCGCCGCGTCGGAGCCAGCTGACGGTTCCGAAATCGAAATCGAAAAGCGGATCGCACCCGCCATGAACGGCTCAAGGTATTGTTCACGTTGCGCCGGGGTGCCGAACTTCACGATGTTCATCGCCGTGAAGGTAGACACCATGAAGGCCGTCGCGAAGTCGAATCCGTAGCGCGCAAGGCCCTCGCACATCAGCGCGTAGTCGAAGATCGTACCGCCATCGCCGCCCTGGCTTTCCGGGATGAGCAGACGAAGCCATCCCATCCGGGCGACCTTGTCGTATGCCTCATAGGGGTAGGCGCGATCAATGTCGCACTGCCGCACATATTCGCGCGTTACCTCGGATTCCATCACCCGGTTAACGGTGTCTAGCCAGAGTTGTTGCTCTTGGGTCAAAAAATTCATGCCTGTCTCCAGTGTGGCCCTGCCTGCTTTCATGAGCGGTGTTGTTTTGAAGATCGATTTCCCGCCAATGGTGTGTCACGTTCAGCGATTGCTTTTTTTCATCCCCCGCCGGTCATTGCCCAATACGCCGCGCTGCGTCGCGGATTTGTGAAGCCGTCGCAAGGAGGGCAGTGCCTACCTCACTGGCGGATAGCCTGGATTGCACGCCAACACCACCTAAATCGCACGACAGTGCATACGTCATGCCCTGCTGCAGCGTCACGGCGGTTGCAATGCTGGTGAAATCCCGAAGCCATTCGCCAGCGTTGATGCAATACCCCCACTCTTCCATTTCCTGAAAGGCCCGATAAACACCCGGAATGGAGCGTGCGCCCTCCTCGCCACCCTCTGCCTTGGCGCGTTGAATCACCTCGCCCTGCGCCGCACCGCTCTGGGTCCAAAGCCAGGCGCGGCCGGCGGCAGTCAGAGTCATGGGCAGCGATGCGCCCACACTCATCAACTGATAGGGAATCGCGGGATTGCGTTGCCCGCACAAATCGAGACACAGCATATGCAGGCGCTCCCGCATCGTCAGGACGACGCAGGTCCCCAACTGCGCGGAAAGACTTTGCATCGCCGGTCGGGCAAGCCGCACGATCATGGCGCTGGTCAGGTAGGCGTGTCCAAGAACCAGGCTGGCAAGGTCCGGCTGGTAGCGTTCAGTTCCGGGAATCTGACGCAACAACTGGTGCGCCACCAGGGTGTCAAGCAATCGCTGCGTGGTGGCGCGCCGCAGACCCATTCGCAAGGCAATCTCGCTGCAACTGAGCGTGCTTTCCCCAGGCCGGAAACCCCGCATGATCTCCAGCCCCCGATGGAGCGAATCCACCTCGTGCGCATCATGCGAGCGCTCGACGGGGCTGATGGCTGCATCACGGCGCCGCATCAGTTTCCTCCGGTGAGCGGGATGTGGCCAGCCGCGCTTCGATCGCTCGCTTAAGCGCGTACAGACGGGGCCCAAGTTCGGACTGCATGAATTCGGGCTCGAGCCGGAACGCGGGTGCAGCGACCCCCAGCACGTAAGTGTTCGATACGCCTGGCACATCGACCATGGTCCCCATGCCATTGACACCCTGCTCAAGCGTACCAACGCTGGTGTAAAACTGCTTGCGCTGCATTTGATCCACGGCATCGGCAAAGGTCGGAGCAAGTTCTGACCACCGGTCCGGCTCGTGGTGACGGATCTCCAACAGCAGCGCGTCCCGCTGGGTTGTCGGCAACGCGCCGATCAGCGCACGACCGACTGCGGAATCGCACAGCGACAGACGCGAGCCGACCCCCACGCGCAGCGTCAGCATGTTGGCGCCATGGCACACTTCATGACAAACCATCGACATGGCATCGCGCGTGGTCAGCACGACCAGCAATTGCTCGCGGCGAGCGAACTCCTGCATCAAAGGACGGGCGAGCTCAAACACGTCGATGCTTGAAAGCGCCGCATAGCCCAGCGTGAGCACGGCGGGCCCGAGACGATACTGACCCCGGTCGCGCGAATACTCCAGGTATCCCGCCTGCGCCAGGCTGGCCAACAGTCGGGACACCGTGGGACGCGGGAGTTGAGCAGCCGTGGCAATCTCGTGATTGGAGAGCCAATCGTTGCGCGGGCAAAAGATTCGGAGAATGGCGAGCCCTCGGGAAAGAACCCGCACGGGTCCCGAATCGCCCTCGAGGTGAGCGATCTCATGATGCACAGAACCGGGTGACGACAATGGCATCGCGATGTACCCGGCTACTGACCGGTCCAGCGCGGCGCACGCTTTTCGGCAAAGGCGCGCGGGCCTTCCTGAGCGTCGTCACTTGCGTAGACACGTTTGTAGAGTTGTTTGGCCGAAGCCAGGCCACCCTCGCAACCGAGCGTCATCGCGCGCAAGATACTTTCCTTGCCGGCCATGACGGATAGCGGGGCGTTATCCCGGATACGGGCAGCCAGCGCCAGGGCGCGATCCCGGACAGCCACCACGGTTGGCTCGACATAATTCACGAAACCAAGCTGGTGCAGTCGCTCGATACTCATCATTTCCGCGGTCAGAGTGAGCTCCATGAGGATGGGCTGGGGAAGCATCCACAACAGCGGAACGCCCCAAGGCGAACCCCTGCCCACTTTGGCTTCGGTGATCCCGCCACGCGTGCCCGCAAGCCCGACACGCAAATCGGCGTTTAGACCCAAAACCATGCCGCCCGCTGCGAAATGCCCGGTCATGGCAGCAATAATCGGTTTGCGCACCGCGCGCATCCGTTCGTAAAACGGATCGGGAAGCACATCGAGGATATCGACACCCCGCGTACGCCTGATCTCGGCTGCTTCTTTGAGGTCCATTCCGGCGCAAAATGTGCCGCATTCTGCCGCGTCAAGCACGAGAACCCGCACGGACGGGTCCGCGTCGACCTCGCCCCACAGACTGTGCAAACGGGTAGCCGCGGCAATCGAAAGTGCGTTTCGTTGCGCGGGACGATTCAGGGTAATCGTGGCAATGCCGTCCGATACCCGATAGAGCACATCGCCCGTTGTGTATTCGCTGGTCGTGATCGGCATCCCCGTTGTCATCCCCGTCGTCACATTCCGCGACGATCGTCGCGGACACCGTTGCGGTCATTTTCAAGCGTCATGGTCATTTTTGCAGCGCCAGGACCATCGACAGTTTCATATTAACAGATTTAATTTCGTTTTGATAACTCAACATGAATCGTGACACTTTGATCTCAGATCGACTCTAAACTTGATTGCGGATAGAAACCACATCGCAACTTGACTCGAGTCAAATTCAACTCTATATTTCATTTTAATAAATATAATTCCATTCAGTCAGGAGTGCATCAGATGCGACAGCAGATCCGACTCGGCGCGGGCTCTGGCTTTTGGGGGGACGGCATCGATCCTGCCCTCGAGCTTCTTGATCGGGGCAACCTCGATTACCTGTGCTTCGACTTCCTGGCAGAACTGACCATGGCGCTGCTACAACGCCAGAAGCTGAAAAATCCTCAGCTCGGTTATGTCCCGGATGCGGTTCAGTACATGAAGGAAATGATGCCCCTGGCGCGCCAGCGCGGCACCCGCCTTGTCTCAAATGGCGGCGGCGTCAACTCCCGCGCGGCGGCACATCGCATCATCGAAGACGCCCGTGCACTTGGCCTGGCTGGCACCCGGGTTGCTCTGGTCGAGGGCGATGACCTGTTGGGCAAGATCGACGCGATCGTCGCCGCCGGCGTCCCGATGGTCAACATGGACACCGGCGACGACAACTTTGCAGCCATCCGCAACCGCGTCGTGGCGGCCAACGCCTATGTCGACGCCTCCGGAATCGTCGAAGCGCTGGGCGCGCGCGCCGACGTCGTCATCACCGGCCGCGTCTCGGACAATGGCGTTTACGTCGGCCCGATCATGCACGAGTTCGGCTGGAAGCATGATGCGGCGCACGCCGACCGAATCGCCGCCGCAGTCACAATCGGCCACATCGTCGAGTGCGCGGCAGCGTGCACCGGCGGGATGTCTTCCCGCTTCGCCGAGATGCCGTCGATGGGCAAGCCCGGGTTCCCGGCCGTCGATTTCTTCGCAGACGGGACTGCGGAGATTTTCAAGCTTCCCGGCACGGGAGGACGCGTCGATTCCTTCACGATCAAGGAACACATCGTCTACGAAATCCACGATCCCAACAACTACATCATGCCCGACGGCATCGCCGACTTCACCTCACTCAAACTTGAGGATCTGGGCGACGACCGCGTCCGCGTCAGCAACGTCCGCGGCAAACCGGCACCCGACCAACTCAAGCTCGTGATCGGCTACACCGACGGCTGGATCGGCGAAAGCATGGCTTTCTTTCCCTGGCCAAACGCCTACGATCGCGCCGTCAAGGCCCGCCAGTCGATGCTAGAGCGGTTTGAGCGCATGGGCCTGGCGGCTGACCAGATCCAGTTCGACTTCGTCGGACTGAACATGCTGCATGGGCCCGGTGCACCATTGCCCGCTCCTGCTGTGCTGCGAGAACTCAACGAGGTGGGGTTGCGGTGCTCCGTTCGGACGCGCACCGCAGAGGAAGCCGACAAAGTGCGACGCGCGGCCAGTCACCTGTGGATCATGGGGCCGGGCGGAACCTCATTCGGCACGCCCATCAAACCGCGCCCAGTCGTTTCCTTGTGGCCGACACTGGTGCCACGCGAATTCGTGCGCCAAACCGTTGAGATCCTGGAGGCCTGACCATGGCACAGCTTTTACGCGAGATCTGTTACATCCGCTCAGGAGACAAGGGTGACGTCTGCACCGCGGGCCTGATCGCAATGAATCCACAGGCCTACCCCGCACTCCTCAAGAGTGTGACCCCGGAAAAGGTCAAGGCGCTTTACGGGGACTGGATCAAGGGGGAGGTTGAACTTTATCCGATGGATAACATTCAGGCTCTGGTTGTCGTAATGCGTCGCGCACTTGGGGGCGGTGCCACCAATACCTTGCGCCTTGACCAGACGGGCAAGTCGCTCGGACACGCTCTGCTTCGCCTTCCCGTATCCTCCGACCCAGCCTGAGACTTCCTTGAATTCGCAGTCTTTGATTGCGGGATTGAAAAAATTGGCGATCCTTGTGATTTGTCAATGAATCACCTTCCGTTTCATCATTGTGCAACCTTGCGGTGCTAGTGTAGTGCTCGACGCTATCAGGCACTTGACACGGTGCCTTCAAGCGTTGGACACTGCACGAGGCTGATGTCGGTAGCTGACGCGCCTTGAGAGGTCTGCGAGAAAATACCTGCGCCATCAACAATGGGTTCCCGATCATGGCAACCGCAATTGCAGCAAGCACATCCCCCTCCGTCAAACCGGTACCCCACTGGGCCACCCTGTTGGCCGTTGTTGCCGCCATCGTCATTCTGATGCTGCCTCCGCAGGCGGGTCTGTCCGTGGCCGGGCAACGGATGCTGGCGGTTCTTGCGTTCGCAGTGGTGGTCTGGATGGCCGAGTCCATGGACTACGCAGTATCGTCGGTCGTGATCGTGGCGTTGATGGCCTTCCTGCTCGGAACCTCGCCAAGCCCGAAAGACCCGTCCGTATGGCTCGGAACCGTCAACGGCCTGCAGATGGGATTGGCCGGATTCGCCAACTCAGCCCTTGCGCTGGTGGGTGCGGCGTTGTTCATTTCGGTCGCCATGACGGCCACTGGGCTGGATCGTCGCATCGCGCTCCGCACGCTTGCGGTGATCGGCACTGGTCCGCGCAGCATTCTGGTCAGCGCCATCGCGATCACCGTCATGCTGTCC
This sequence comes from Burkholderiaceae bacterium, assembly GCA_020851995.1. GTDB lineage: Bacteria > Pseudomonadota > Gammaproteobacteria > Burkholderiales > Burkholderiaceae_B > Zwartia. The sequence goes on along the minus strand of JADZBO010000083.1, from coordinate 3,415 downwards.
TTCCTGGTCCCGTCGGCCACTGCGCGCACGGCTTGCGCAGTGCCCATCATGGCGGGCATTATCGCGGCGTTCGGCGTCGACCGCCGTTCGGTGTTCGCCTCGTCCATCATGATGATGGTCGCGCAGGCAACCAGCGTGTGGAACGTCGGCATCATGACTTCCGCAGCGCAAAACGTTCTGGCCGTCGGCTTCATGAACCGCACCCTCAAGGCCGGTCCCACCTGGATGGATTGGCTCATAGCCGGCATGCCGTGGAGCATCGCGATGTCGGTCGTGCTTTATTTTCTGTGCCTGAAGCTGTTTCCGCCGGATGTACAGAAAATCGAGGGCGGGCGGGAAACCATGAAGAAGGAACTGGACGCACTTGGCCCCATGACCAGCCGCGAATGGCGCGTCCTTCTGATCACGCTGCTGCTGCTCGCCTTCTGGACGACGGAAAAAACGCTTCACAAGTTCGACACCAGTTCAGTCACCGTAGTCGGTGTCGGCCTGATGCTGCTGCCCGGAATCGGCGTCATGACCTGGAAGGACGTTCAGACCAAGGTACCCTGGGGCACGCTGGTGGTGTTCGGCGTCGGGATCAGCCTGGGTACTGCGCTGCTTGAAACCAAGGCAGCGGTATGGCTTGCGGATGTCGCCGTGCGCAGCCTGCAAATGGAATCCATGTCGCCGCTCGGCGTGTTCGCCGCGCTCTCGGCGTTTCTGGTCGTCATCCACCTTGGGTTCGCAAGCGCCACCAGTCTGGCGGCGGCGATGATTCCGATCATCATCGCCGTGCTCCAGCGTCTGGGCGGCGACATCAACGTAGGCGGCATGACCATGCTGCTCGCCTTCGTAGTGAGCTTCGGTTTCATCCTGCCAGTCAACGCGCCGCAGAACATGGTGTGCTTCGGCACGGAGACCTTCACCAGCAAGCAGTTCACCAGGTTCGGGCTCTGGATCACCGCCGCCGGCTTCGCCATGCTGATGCTTTTTGCCGTGACGTGGTGGGACTATCTCGGCCTGCTGACGATACGGAACTGATCCCGGCACGCGCCGGTCTGATCAAATACGACTCACTACGCCCTGCCTGGGCGTGGTGCTGCAGATCAACGCAAGGAGTACTGCCATGACCATGATGAAAGCTGCGGTTTTTGTTTCGCCCGGACGCATCGAATTGCAGGAAAAGCGCATCCCGGATGTCGGACCGAACGATGCGCTGGTGCGTGTCACCACTACGACAATTTGCGGTACCGATGTCCACATTCTCAAGGGCGAGTATCCCGTCGCGCCAGGCCTGACGATTGGCCATGAGCCTGTCGGTGTCATCGAGAAGCTGGGTGCCAACGTCAAAGGTTATACCGAAGGCCAGCGCGTGATCGCCGGCGCGATCTGCCCGAGCTTTACTTCATACGCGTGCCAGGACGGCTATCCGTCGCAGGACGGCGGCTGCGAATGCCATGGTTATAAGCCCATGGGTGGCTGGCGGTTTGGCAATACCATCGATGGCACTCAGGCCGAATACGTGCTCGTCCCCGATGCCCAGGCCAACCTCGCTCCGGTACCGGATGGATTAACCGACGAACAGGTACTGATGTGCCCGGACATCATGTCCACGGGCTTTGCGGGCGCCGAGGCAGCCAATATCAGGATCGGCGACATCGTTGCGATCTTTGCCCAGGGGCCGATCGGTCTGTGTGCCACGGCGGGCGCAAAACTTCGGGGTGCGAGTCTGATCATCGGCGTGGACGGCATCGGCGAGCGCCTGACGATCGCCCGACAGATGGGTGCGGATGTGACCATCAATTTCCGCGAAGTCGATCCGGTGGCAGAGATTCTGAAGATCACCGGTGGCCGCGGCGTCGACGCCTCGATCGAGGCGCTGGGATTGCAGTCAACGTTCGAAGCTGCCTTGCGGGTGCTCAAGCCCGGCGGTACGCTCTCAAGCCTGGGGGTGTACTCGTCGGACCTGAAGATCCCGCTCGATGCCTTCAACGCGGGGCTCGGAGACAAAAAGATCGTCTCCTCACTATGTCCCGGCGGCAAGGAGCGCATGCGCAGGCTGATGAACGTCGTGGCCTCGGGACGCGTCGATCTGAGTGCACTGGTGACCCACCACTACCCACTTGACGAGATTGTCGAAGCCTACGATCTGTTCTCACATCAGCGAGACGGGGTCCTGAAAGTCGCGATCAAGCCGTTCTGATCCGCGCACCGAGTCCAGAGGAAAACCGGCGGAACCGACGGCGCTATTTGGCGTCGTCGTCCTTGACTTTCACCCAACCGCTGCCGGGGTTGAAACTGAAGATCCGGGAGGCCAGAGACTCCGTGTTCGGGCCCAGGTCCTTCTCGAAGACTTGTCCCAGCTGATTGACCATGAACGTCATGACGCCTGTTTCGTCATACTTGACCGGCCATGCAAGCAATCCGTAGCCCCTAACCATCCGGCCATTGACCAGATAGGACATTGCACCCCCTGGTGCATCGTTGCCCTGGGATGTCAGAATGCGGAATCGGTATCCGTGGAAACCTTCTACGCCACGATCCCTGGCCGCAGACGCCTCGGCAAAGAGTGGTCCGATCGGGCTCTGCGGTTCGCCGGCAACAGTCGGCCAATAAAGCCCATCCCGCATTCCGGGTGAGCTTTCGAACTTCATCGCGTATTTTGGCATTCCGTCGCCAGTACGATCTTTCTCTGCGTATTCCTGCTGTGCATCGGTATACGCCAACATGACCTTGATCGTGGCGAGTTCATTCGCACCGATCGTTCTCACGCGAATTTCGTCGCGTGCGTCATCCATGTCAAAAATCCAGCCCGTGCGAATTTTCGACAAGGGAATCGGTAGCGTCCAGCCCTTGGTGCCGACAAAGATGTGCGCCGTTTCCGGATCGTCCAGCACGATTCCATGCCCGGCGTTCCATGCCTCGATGAATTTCTGGTAATCCGCGTTGGACACCGGCGGGATAATCTGGTTGTAGTCATCCCCAAGGATCAGTCGGACCGCGTCAAGGTTCTTATTGACGATTGCATCACCGAAGTCGCGCATGGCGGACTCCGGCGTGTCGAAAACGGTCTGAAGGCGCTGCGCCAGGGATTCGCCGGTGGTGACGAACAACGTGACTGCTAAGGTCAGGATCGCAAAAAAACGTGAGGGCATGTCGGTCTCTCGATATCTAAACTGTGGTTAATCGTCGGTCATCGGCAACGGGCGCTCTAGCGCCCACGTCCGCCACCACCACCCGCCCGCGCGCCGCCGCCTGCTCGTGCGCCCGCTTGTCCGCCACCGCCGGCCCGTGCTGCCGAGGCACTACTCGCCCGGCCGCGATCAATTTGTTGTCGCCCCGAATCGACGCCCCTGAACGCATCGCTATTCCCGCCACCCGCCGGGCGCTGTTGCGCTCCGCCTGCAGGTCGCTCCGCCGGTCGCTGTTGAGC
>JADZBO010000082.1 GCA_020851995.1 Burkholderiaceae bacterium | reverse complement strand
CGGATGCGGCGGGATTGAGGTCTGCGATCACGACTGTTGCGCCCAGGCGCGCCATGGTGACGGCACATTCCTTGCCAATGCCACTGGCGGCGCCAGTGACCAGTGCGACTTTACCTTGCAACGACATACGAATCTCCTTAAGGAATCAGATCTTCAGATAATCAAAAGCGACCTCGCCGAGCTCCAGCGTCAGGTCGCACACCAGGTGCTTGGCCGACACGACCTCAAGCACAGGCAAATCGGCAATGGGGGCCAGCGCGTGGTGGAACAGCTCCAGCCGGGCAGGGCCCGTCCAGGCGCCGTGCATTTTGACGCTGTGGGAAAAGTACCGAACCAGTTCGCAGATGCGGGCGGTACCGTCCACGTGGGGGATGATCTTCAGCAGATAGCATGGGGTCTGCGCAATCTTGCGCTCTTCGGCCGCGATGTCGAGCGGCACGTACTTAAAGCCCATTGTTCCCGTGGCCACGCGCACAGGGCCGTAGTCGAGCGTGCCAAGCAGCGTGTCCGAGGCGACGGAAAGCTGGGGTTTGGCAAGCTTTTTGGGGAAGCCCCACAACTCCCGCCCGCCCGCGATCGGGGCATGGTCGTCCAGATACATCATGTGCGTGTAAGAGGCCGGCTTGCCGTCCTGATCGATGACGCTGATGACCTGTCCGCTTTCGGTGTAGTCGCCGAACCCGGACGAATCGGGCATGCGGATGAATTCGAAGCTCACCAGCGGATCTTTGACGGTCAGCGGTTCGGGCACGACGGCACGCAGCAGGTCAGGATCGGTTCGATACGTGATGATGAAGAACTCACGGTTCACGAAACGATACGGGCCCTTCGGGTAAGCGGGGCTTACAAACGGCATGGAATAGGCGTTGGCACGAATATCGGCGATTTTCACGGAACACTCCCTGAGTACTCAGACCATCATAAACCGTTCCGTCCGGCGCCTGCGGCATCGTTGCCGGCCGACGGCGGTTCACCTCGTACCACGCCAAGGTCCGTTTGCACCAGTTGCAGCGATTTCTGCATTTGGCGCAGGGGGTAGGCCAGCTCGCCGGGCAGATTGTCCAGGATGGCCGGTGTGAGGCTTGGCGCAGGCGGTGCATCCGCAAGGCCTGTTAACGAGGGGACGACCGCACCCAGATAGTCAGCCACGGGTGCAGGTAATGGTGTGGTTCCCATGCCCAGAGAAATGATTGCCGAAATCTGGGATGCCAGCATGTGGCACTGGATCATCAGGTCGTTGTATTTGGCGACATGCATCTGTCGGGAGCGCGGCTCGAGCATCATCCGGTAGAAAGCTTCCGCAAAGTTGCTGAACGCCACCTGCACGTTCTTGCGCGCGAGCCGCCAGGCCAGATCCGCCTGCTCGAGGTGGGTATCGTGCGCCGATGCACCCGGCGCAGCGCGCAGTGCCTGTAGTGCCAGCCCCGCATTCAGGTAGTCGCGGTTGGCGGCGACGGCCGCCCGCGCAAGCGATGGCATGAAGCGCGACTCCCACCACGGCAGAAAGTAGCTACAGGCTACGCAGATCAGTGATCCGATGACTGTGTCGAGCGCCCGGTCGCCGATGACGAGAAAGGAGGAGGGGGTCAGAAAATGAAATGCCAGCAGGACTGCGGCAGTATTAAATGCAGACGCAACCATGAAGTTAATGAGCAACAGGCTGCCGCCGATGATCGTGGACAACACCATGATCGCAAACAGCACGGACACATTATTGGTCATGCGCAGCACCGCAAAGGCCCCCGCACAGCCGATCAGGGTGCCAACCAGTCGCCAGCCGTTGCGCTGCCGGGTCAGCGCGAACCCGGGCTTGAGAATCACCAGTACCGTGAGCAGAATCCAGAAGCCCTGGCGCGACAGGGCGGGGATCAGCATCGAAAGTGCCATGGCGATCCCGCCAGCGAGCGCGACCCGCAGCGCGAAGCGGCAGGTAGGCGAGTCCAGACGCAGATTGCTGGTGATCATGCGTACGCGAAACTGCTGGCGCGACAGAAACTCGCCAAGCGAGTTGTCCATGTTGACTTTGGCGTGCGGAACCGTTTCGCCGGGTGAGCTCAGATGGCTGTACATGCGGTCGATAATGTTGGCGGTGTTGCGCAACCGCCGCAGAATCTGCACGCACAGCGCGTAGAGGTCAGGATCGCTTTGCTGCAGGCCCGCGCGGCGCATCTGGTCGACCTCGTACTCAAGAGCGCGCATTTCGGCCTTGACGCTGCTGCGGTGCCTGATGGCCCGATTGCGTGAAACGGCCAGCGCAACGCGGTCGAGATCGAGAGACATCTTATAAAGCGCATCACGCATGAAAAGCAGTGCGTCCGAATTGGCGAGATCCCGGCGCAGCAGGGCGTAATCAGTGTGCGTGGCCACCAGTGTGTCGAGGATCCCCAGCATATCGATGAAGATATTCCACAGCATGATGCGGCGCGGATCCTTCTGGCTGGCAGGGGTCGAAAGGCCGCGCAGCACCATGTCACGCGCTGCCTGGTGTTGCGCGGTCATGTCGGCCTGGCACTCGATCAGCTTGCGGTAGCCTTCGTCCAGGTCGTTGTCCAGGTCGTACATGTCAGCCCGGCGCCCGATATATTGCGCCGTGGCGAACAGCGCGATCGAAAGGGCTTGCGCCTTTTCCCGCATCACCATGGCCTGGCTGACCGAATAGCTGAAGACCGTGTAGAACAACCCGCCGCCGAAGGACACCAGCGCATGGTGCCAGACCTCTTCGGTCGTCAGTGGCGCGTGCAGCGTCACGGTCATCAGCAGCAGGCAGGCAAAGCCGATCTGGCTGCCTTTCTTGCCGTACACCGACAGCATCGAGAAGGCAAAGCACTGGCCGATGACAACGAACCAGATCAGCACCGGGTGCGAGGTGGCGAGCCCCGTCGTGATGACCGTCAACGTGCTGAGCAGGGTGCCGCCCAGCATTTCGGCACTGCGGTGTTCGTGGGGGCCGGGTTGGTCGATGAGCGCGACGCAAAGGGCGCCGAAGGTGGCGATCAGACCCTCGGCGTACCACCCGAAGATACCGCCAAGCACCATGACCGGCAGCAGAATGCCGGTTGCGCGCCGCACGCCGCTGTAGAAGTGCTGGCTGTAAATGAAGCGCTCAAAGCGGGGGATGCTGATGTCCATGACGCGGCGATGAATGCACAGCGGACGCCGGTGCGGGGATTCACTGTATCGGAGTCGGGCGCAGGTGACAACCTCCGGGCCCGACACGGTGCGCCTACACGATCTTTGCCAACACCACCTGGATTTGCGCTGCGGCGCACAAACCGTTAAAGTCTAAGGTTCGTGCAAAAAAGCTTATCGCCGACTTTGCGCAATGGCGTTAACAGCCGGGTCATCCATCCGGCGTGGCAGCCACTTCGTATTGCCGTCGTCCCCGTCACAAGCGTGCGGTCGGCGAGTCCGTTTCGATCCAGTGCACCCCTGTTGGGTGCGTGCATAGCCACATGGCGAATGCGCGACGGGTGGGCGATGTGTCCGGGTGGCCAGGTTCCGTGAGCCTGAAAGCGTCGGGTCATGTTGCTTCAGCGGTCGCGGTTCTGCGAGCCCGCGTTTGCGGGGCCGCAGCCTGAGTGGTGAAGCCTGTAATGAAAGGAATGACATGATAGAACTCAATGGCGCGGATATCGTCACGCGTTGCCTTGCGGATGAGGGCGTCGAGCACGTCTTCGGTTATCCGGGCGGCGCGGTGCTGTACATCTACGACGCAATCTACAAGCAAGACAAATTCAAACACATCCTGGTTCGGCATGAACAGGCTGCCGTGCATGCTGCCGACGCGTATTCCCGGTCATCGGGCAAAGTCGGCGTGTGTCTCGTCACCAGCGGCCCTGGGGTCACGAACGCGGTGACAGGCATTGCCACCGCCTACATGGATTCAATCCCGATCGTCATCATCAGCGGCCAGGTGCCCACGCACGCGATCGGCGAAGACGCCTTCCAGGAGTGCGATACGGTGGGCATTACCCGTCCCTGCGTCAAGCACAATTTCCTGGTGCGTGACGTCAAGGATCTGGCGGAAACCATGCGCCGCGCGTTCTACATCGCGCGCACAGGTCGTCCCGGCCCGGTGCTGGTCGATATTCCCAAGGACGTCACGGTTGCGCACACCAAGTACACGCCGCCCAAGGGCGAGGTGTCCCTGCGCTCTTACGCGCCGGTGGTCCGAGGACATCAGGGCCAGATCAAGAAAGCCGTGCAGATGTTGCTGCAGGCCGAGCGCCCGATGATTTACTCGGGCGGTGGCGCAATTCTTTCCGATGCGTCTGAAGAACTCAATCGGCTGGTCAAGATGATCGGTGCGCCGATCACCAGCACGCTGATGGGTCTTGGTGCTTACCCCTTCTCGGATCGTCAGTTTGTCGGCATGCCCGGCATGCACGGCACCTACGAGGCCAACATGTCGATGCAACATTGCGATGTGCTGCTGGCCGTCGGTGCGCGGTTCGACGACCGGGTGATCGGCAATCCGAGGCATTTTGCACAGCATCCCCGCAAGATCATCCACATTGATATCGATCCCTCGTCGATCTCCAAGCGCGTGCGCGTCGATGTGCCGATCGTCGGCAACGTCAAGGATGTGCTGACCGAACTGATCTCTCAGTACGAAGCTGCCGAGCCGCGACAAAACGCCGATTCGCTCGCCCGCTGGTGGCAGCAGGTAGAAGGCTGGCGCGCCCGTGAGTGCATGAAATTCGCCGACTCGACCGAAGTCATCAAGCCGCAGGCGGTGGTCCAGAAGCTCTGGGAAGTGACCGGCGGCGATGCCTTCGTGACATCCGATGTCGGGCAGCACCAGATGTGGGCTGCGCAGTACTACGGGTTCGACAAGCCCCGCCGCTGGATCAATTCCGGCGGCCTGGGAACCATGGGCGTGGGGCTTCCCTACGCGATGGGTGTGCAGATGGCCAATCCCGACGCCACGGTGGCGTGCATTACAGGGGAAGGCTCAATCCAGATGAACATCCAGGAGCTTTCGACCTGCAAGCAATATGGGCTGACGCCCAAGGTGCTTTGTCTTAACAACCGGTACCTCGGCATGGTGCGTCAATGGCAGCAGCTTGATTACTCCTCGCGGTACTCCGAGTCCTACATGGACGCGCTGCCTGATTTCGTGAAACTGGTCGAAGCTTACGGACACGTTGGTATGCGCATCGACAAGCCGGGCGACGTGGACGGCGCCATCCGCGAGGCGTTCAGCCTCAAGGACCGGCTCGTTTTCCTGGACTTCATTACCGACCGGACCGAAAACGTGTGGCCCATGGTCAAGGCCGGTCGCGGCCTGACCGAAATGCTGCTCGGCGCCGAGGACCTGTAAGGAGACACCATGAGACACGTCATTTCAGTCCTGATGGAAAATGCCCCCGGCGCGCTCTCCCGCGTGGTCGGGCTCTTCTCGGCGCGCGGATACAACATCGAAACCCTGACAGTCGCCCCGACCGAGGACAATACGCTTTCACGCCTGACCATGGTCACGCTGGGGTCGGACGAAGTGATCGAGCAGATCACCAAGCACCTGAACCGTCTCGTGGACGTCATCAAGGTGGTCGACCTGACCGAGGGCCCCCACCTTGAGCGCGAACTGATGCTCATCAAGGTCAGGGCGGTCGGCAAGGAGCGCGAAGAGATGAAACGCATGGCGGATATCTTCCGCGGGCGCATCATCGACGTGACCGACAAGGCCTACACGATTGAGCTCACGGGTGACCAGCGCAAAGTGCAGGCATTTATCGACGCGCTGGATCACAGCGCGATCCTTGAGACCGTCCGCACGGGCGTTTCGGGAATCGGCAGGGGAGAGCGCATTCTCAAGCTCTGAGCAAGAAAAGCCGCCGCCGTCTGATGTCATCTGCGGATGACGCCCGACGGCAACCGGCGACGCATCAATTCTTAATTTAAACAGCGGTGCGCATCGCACCAATATCCGGAGTACAGCATGAAGGTTTATTACGACAAAGATTGTGACCTTTCCCTGATCAAGGGCAAGACCGTTGCCATCATTGGTTACGGCTCGCAGGGCCACGCCCATGCGCTCAATCTGCATGAATCCGGCGTCAAGGTTGTCGTCGGCCTGCGTCCTTCCGGCGCCTCCTGGAAGAAAGCAGCCAATGCCGGCCTGAAGGTCGCGGCGGTCGAAGAAGCGGTCAAGTCCGCTGATCTCGTCATGATGTTGCTGCCTGACGAAAACATCGCCCAGGTCTATCGCGAAAGCGTTCACAGCAACATCAAACCCGGCGCGGCTCTTGCGTTTGCGCACGGCTTTAACGTCCATTACGGCCAGGTCGTCCCCCGTGATGACATCGATGTCGTGATGATCGCCCCGAAGGCCCCGGGTCACACGGTGCGTGGTACCTACGCGCAGGGCGGCGGGGTTCCCTCGCTGGTCGCTGTGCACCAGGACAAGTCGGGTTCGGCGCGCGATGTGGCACTTTCCTATGCCTGCGCGATCGGCAGCGGCCGCGCCGGTGTGATCGAAACCAATTTCCGTGAAGAGACCGAAACCGACCTGTTCGGCGAACAGGCTGTCCTTTGCGGTGGCACGGTCGAGCTGATCAAGGCGGGCTTTGACACCTTGGTCGAAGCTGGCTACGCCCCCGAAATGGCCTATTTCGAGTGCCTGCATGAGCTCAAGCTGATCGTTGACCTGATTTATGAAGGCGGCATCGCCAACATGAACTACTCGATCTCCAACAACGCCGAATTCGGCGAGTACGAGACCGGCCCCAAGATTGTCACCCAGGATACGCGCAACGCAATGCGCGCCGCCCTGCGCGATATTCAGACTGGTGAGTATGCCAAGCGCTTCATCCTGGAAAACCAGGCGGGTGCCCCGGCTCTGACCTCGCGTCGCCGCATCAACGCGGAATCGCAGATCGAAGTCGTTGGCTCGAAGCTTCGTGCCATGATGCCCTGGATCGCGGCCAACAAGCTGGTCGACAAGAGCAAGAACTAATGTTCGAAGAGCGCCGGCCAGCCGGTCGGCGCGGCTCTCTCGCGCTGTTGCGCTAAAGCGAGCTTTTCAAATACGCCCTTCGGGGCGTGTTTTTTTGGGTTAACCTTTTACCTACAATGATCAAGCCACACTATCCGCACCCGCTTATTGCCCGCGAAGGCTGGCCCTTCCTTGCCGCATCTGTCGCGCTGGCTCTTGTGGCGTCGTTCTGGTCCCCGGGCTGGTCGGTGCCGCTCTGGGTAATTGCCCTGTTCGTGCTGCAGTTTTTCCGCGATCCGCCCCGCACGGGCTCATCCGAACTGCGCGCGGTCCTGGCACCCGCGGATGGTCGGATTGTCGTCGTGCAGGAGGCCTGGGATCCCTATGCGCAGCGCAATGCGCTCAAGATCAGTGTCTTCATGAACGTATTCAACGTGCACAGCAATCGTTCGCCGGTCGATGGTGAAGTGCTGGGTGTCGAGTACTTCGCTGGCAAATTCTTCAATGCGGCGCTCGATAAGGCCTCCCTGGAAAACGAGCGTAACGCCATGGTGCTGCGCACGCCCGCAGGCCACATCGTCACGGCAGTGCAGGTTGCCGGGCTGGTGGCCAAGCGCATCCTTTGCTACGCAAAAACCGGAGACATTCTTTCGCGCGGCCAGCGCTACGGATTCATCCGCTTTGGTTCGCGCGTCGATGTCTACCTTCCGCCGGGTTCGCGCCCACGTGTCGCGATCGGCGACAAGGTCAGCGCGACAACTACTGTGCTGGCGGATTTACCCGAGGCGATTTCCTGACCATGATGCGATTCCCCTCCCGCGATCCGGATCAACGCCACCGCGGCATTTATCTGTTGCCGAACGCATTCACGACGGCCGCACTGTTCGCGGGTTTCTATGCCATCGTGCAGTCCATGAATGGCCGCTTCGAGATGGCGGCGATCGCGATTTTCGTGGCGATGGTGCTTGATGGCATGGATGGACGTGTTGCCCGGCTGACCAACACCACCTCGGCTTTTGGCGAGCAGTACGATTCGCTGTCAGATATGACCTCGTTCGGCGTGGCTCCGGCGCTGGTGATGTATGAATGGACTCTGCACGACCTCGGGCGCTGGGGCTGGCTTGCGGCATTCGTCTATGTCTGCGGTGCCGCGCTGCGGCTGGCGCGCTTCAACACCAACATCAAAGTGGTCGATAAACGGTTCTTTCAGGGCTTGCCCAGCCCCGCGGCCGCTGCATTGGTGGCCGGCTTCGTCTGGCTGGTGGTTGACAACCGCCTTCAGGTGCCGAAAGAGGCACTGTCGTGGATGGCGTTTGCCATCACGCTCTATGCAGGTGGGGCCATGGTGACGAACCTGCCCTTTTACAGCGGAAAATCGTTTGCCCTGGGGCGTAGCGTACCCTTCTGGGTCATCCTGGTGTTTGTTGCCGGATTCGTGTTCATTTCCAGCAATCCACCGGTCATCCTGTTCGGTCTGTTCATCGTCTACGGCTTATCCGGCTGGGGCGTCTGGCTGTGGCGCTGGCGCAAGGCCAAGCGCCTTTTCCCCAGACCTCCGCCGGCTTCGGGTAACTAAGCTCTGTTAGCGTCGCCCGCCGCCATCTCCCCAAACAGTGTGTTCCGGGTCTGGGCCGGGGTGAAAGCGCGTCACCTGCTTGCCATCTGGTCCCAGGTAGACGTACATCAGCGAATACCAGGTCTCTGATTGCATGTAGCGATAAGACCAGACAACCTCGTTCATGTTGCCTAGGCCTGCGCGCTCGACACGTTGTGGCGGGCCGAATTCACAGAGTACCCGCTCAGTCTGCCAGGTACCCTGATTCATCCGGTCGAAACTCGCGTCCGTCAGCATTTGCCTGAACGGGCCGATGGTTCCATCACGGGCCACGGTGGTCGCATAGGCGGTTTCGCCCTGCGGTTGTTGTGTCCAGAGGGCATTGGTTGTGCCATCGTCATTTTTGCATTGAGTGGTCGGTGTGCCGAATTTAATGACCACATCGTCGAATCGCGAGCCCGGTGGCATGGACGTCACCATGGCGCAACCGGAGATCGCCGCGACGGCGGCGATTGCGCAGGCCGCCATTGCCGCACGGCGGGTTCGTGACATCTGTTCAGCTAGGGCGAGCTGACCGGTATTTGTGGCGAGTTGACCGGTCTTGCTGGGTATGGTGCTGTGTTTCATGTTGGTTCCTGCCTGGAAACGGTTCCTGCTTGAATGATGCATCGTCGGGACGGAACGGGGTGGCCGAAGTCTTTAGGGCGCAGCCGCGGTGACCCAACAGCGCTAGCGGCGTCCGCCCATCATGGTCGGATCGCGGTCGGGGTCGATTTGAGTGCTGACCTTGCGCACGGTGCGACCATCGGTATCAAAGTCGACCCAGATGAGACCATAGAACCCACCCGCCTCCATAAAATGATAGCCCCAACTCGGGCCACGCCCGCGCGACCCGCCGAACGCCTCGACCATGGCGGGTGGGCCAAATTCGCAGCGCACCTGATCGGCCGTCCATATGCCTGGCTGAACCTTTTCGAGGTGGCGCATGTTGAGCACCTGTTCAAATCCCGTGACCGTTCGGTCTGCCAGAATTTTCGTGGCCCAGGCCTCCTCGCCCGCGGGCTGGGCGGTCCAGACCGCGCGCTTGCTTCCGTCGGGTTGGGCGCATACGACGGCAGGCTTGCCATACTTGCTGACCACGGCATCCATCGGGGTGCCGGGCTGTACCGAGGTGATTGGCGCGCAACCACTGGCAAGTGCCAAAACGCCCGCTGCCAGCGTGTAGCGCAGGACGCGCGATGACCTCAAGGGGTTGGTGTAAGTTGCATTCGCGCTCGCAAAGTTCTGATGGGGCATTCTCGGTCTCCTGGACTTTGGCAAAGGGCCCGACAAGAGGCCGGACATTGGGTAAACGGCATTCATCTGAGCACGCCTTAAAGCGCTGGACGGCAGGCAGACGATCAGATTTTAGCGAATCGGATATAATTTGCGCGGCGTATTCACAGGTGTGTGCGCCAAAATGTTTTTTATTCGTCCGCCACGTCAGGGCACCTCGGCTCTGTCGCTTGTCACCATGAGGTCATAAAATGTCCGTAGCTGATATTAAAAAATCCGATATCGTCGCGCAGTTTCAGCGCGCCCAAGGCGATACCGGCTCCCCCGAAGTTCAGGTAGCCCTGCTGACCGCTCGCATCAACGAGCTGACAGACCACTTCAAAACCCACAGCAAAGATCACCACTCCCGTCGCGGTTTGTTGCGCATGGTCAGCCGTCGCCGCAAACTCCTCGACTATCTCAAGGGCCGCAGCCCGGAATCCTATCGCTCGCTGATCGAAAAGCTCGGTCTGCGCAAGTGATCAGGCTAGTCCAGGTCATCTCCCCATGAAGCAACCGTGGCCGGTGCGGCATCTTAGTCGCAGCGCCCACGGTTTTTCATTTGTAAGGAATACATTGTCATGTTCAATAAAGTGACCAAATCGTTTCAGTTCGGCCAGCACACTGTCGTGCTTGAAACCGGCGAAATCGCTCGCCAGGCCGGTGGCGCAGTCGTCGTCACTATCGACGACACCGTGGTGCTGGCAACTGTCGTTGCCGCCAAGAAGGCCAAGCCTGGCCAGGATTTCTTCCCTCTGACCGTGGACTACATCGAAAAGACGTACGCGGCTGGCAAGATTCCCGGCGGGTTCTTCAAGCGCGAGGGCAAGCCCTCCGAAAAGGAAACCCTCACATCGCGTCTGATCGACCGTCCCCTGCGCCCGCTGTTTCCGGAAGGTTTTTACAACGAAGTCCAGGTCATCATTCACGTGCTGTCGGTCAATCCGGAAATCGATCCCGACATCCCCGCCATGATCGGTGCCTCGGCCGCGCTGGCTATCTCTGGCATCCCCTTCAATGGCCCGATCGGTGCGGCACGCGTCGGTTACATCGACGGTCAGTATGTCGTCAACCCGACTGCATCGCAGCTCAAGGCCTCCAAGATGGATCTGGTCGTCGCCGGCACCGAAGCCGCGGTTCTCATGGTCGAATCCGAAGCCGACCAGCTGTCCGAGGAAGTCATGCTCGGCGGCGTGGTGTTTGGCCACACCCAGATGCAGGCCGTCATCAGCGCAATCCACGAACTGGTGCGCGAAGCCGGCAAGCCCGAATGGAACTGGCAGCCCGCAGCCAAGAACGAGGCATTGATCGCCGCGGTCACCGCAGCAGCCCAGGACGGCCTGAACGCCGCCTACCAGATCCGCCAAAAGCAGGAGCGCACGACAAAGCTGCGCGAAGTGGTTGCGGAAGTCCAGGCCAAGCTGGCCGAGCAGGCCGCAGCACAGGGCGTCGCAGCCCCCGACAGCGTCACGGTCGACAACATCCTGTTCGATCTTGAAGCCCGCATCGTGCGCAGCCAGATCCTCAGCGGTGAGCCGCGCATCGACGGTCGCGACACCCGCACCGTTCGACCGATCAGCGTCCGCCTCGGCGTGCTGCCGCGCGTGCACGGTTCGGCGCTCTTCACGCGTGGTGAAACCCAGGCACTGGTGATTGCCACGCTGGGCACCAAGCAAAACGAGCAGATCATTGACGCGATCATGGGAGAGTACCGTGATCGCTTCCTGATGCACTACAACATGCCTCCCTTCGCCACGGGCGAAACGGGTCGCGTGGGCGTTCCCAAGCGTCGCGAGATCGGCCACGGCCGTCTTGCCAAACGCGCGCTGGTGCCGTTGCTGCCTGCCGCCGCCGATTTCCAGTACACGATCCGCCTGGTTTCGGAAATCACTGAATCCAACGGCTCGTCGTCAATGGCCTCCGTCTGCGGCGGTTCGCTGGCGATGATGGATGCCGGCGTGCCGGTCAAGGATCACGTGGCGGGCGTTGCCATGGGTCTGATTCTCGATAACGGCAAGT
>JADZBO010000081.1 GCA_020851995.1 Burkholderiaceae bacterium | reverse complement strand
TCATCCTGTCGGCCAATCGCTACAGCGCCCAGGAGGCCCTGACCAAGGGACTGGTGCATTATGTCGTGGCGGGCGCAGAGCTCGACAACACCCTGAATGCCTATCTTGATCGCCTCGCGCACAATGCGCCACTAACGCTTCAGGCTGGCAAGAAGGCGATCCGTGAGTTCATGAAGGTGGGGTCGGACGTCAGCGTCGATGCCATCAACAAACTGGTTCTGGGCTGTTTTGCCAGCGACGATTACCAGGAAGGCAAACGCGCCTTTGCCGAAAAGCGACAGCCCGTGTTCCGCGGACAGTAAGCACGCGGGAGCTGGCATGCCCAACAGTCACTTAGGGCGCCGGCTGACAGCCGGTGCGCTGGACTGCGCCGTCGGGAGGCTCGTCCTGCCTGAGCCTGCCGCAGCCCGGATATCCGCTGCTCCGAGCGCATTGATCAATGGCAAACTGGTGAAGTCGGCGATGGCCATTGCGCACACCGCGATCAAGGCGGAATGATGTCGCTGGACGTCTGGCACACGCTGTTCCCCTCGACGATGCAGTTCGTGCTGGTCTGCCTGGGGGTGCTTGCGGGCGGCACCATTCGCGCGTTCACCGGGTTTGGCGGCGGCCTGGTGCTGGCACCGTTATTCAGCTTGTTCATGCCGCCGACCGACCTGGCGGTCGTCATTCTGTTGCTGAATTTTGTGACTTCGTTCCAAACGCTGCCCGGAACCTGGAAGTCGATCAACTGGCGTATCGTGATCTGGATCTCGATCCCCTCCTTCGCGGGCATACCGATCGGGTTGTTTATCGTCGAGTGGTTCGACCCGGTGCTGGTGCGCCGGCTGATCGGGCTGGTGGTGGCCGGCGTTGCGGCACTCATGCTGGTGGGATGGCGGTATAACGGCCCGCGCGGCGCGTTGCAGAATACGATTGTCGGCGTCAGCAGCGGTGTGCTGACTGCGATCGCCGGCGTCGGCGGGCCGCCGCTGGTGTTGTATCTGCTGTCCGACAAGACTCTGACTCCGGTCGTCATGCGCGCCAGCTTTCTGATGTTTTTCGTGGTTGCCCAGATTGCGACCGTGGGATACTTTCTGGCGGTCGGTTCGGTCAATCCGGCGCAAATGGTCTATACCGCATCGTTTCTTCCGGTGTATATCGTTTCGACCGTGCTGGGAAGCTGGCTGTTTACCCTGGCCATGCGGGGCCGCGCCGAACTGTTCCGGCGCATTTCGTTGTGGCTGTTGCTGGGCGTGGGTGTCGTGACGGTGGTCGTCTGAGTCGCGATCCCGAGCGGATACAATGCCTTAACGAACCTTTCGCGCGTTGCTCCGCGCACCAGGCGCATGGAATCCTCTCGCAAAATTCTCTTGTTTGGCGCAAACGGTCAGGTGGGCCACGCGCTCCTCGCCATGCTCCCGGCGCTGGGCGAAGTGGTTGCCTGCACTCGCGCAGACGTTGATCTGGCCGATCGCGGCGCGCTCGATAACGCGATGCGTGCGCTGGTGGATCGTGTCCAGCCTGCCATGATTGTGAACGCGGCCGCTTACACGGCCGTTGACCGCGCCGAGTCCGAGCCGGAAGTCGCCGAAACGGTCAACGCCTTCGCGCCGCGCGCGATGGCCCGGGCCGCGCAGGATGCGGGTGCCTGTCTTGTGCATATTTCCACCGATTACGTGTTTGACGGTGAAAAGACCGGCGCCTACATCGAAACCGATCCGACTAATCCGCTCTCGGTCTATGGTGCGACCAAATTGCGCGGCGAGCAGGCGATCGCGCTTGATTGCGCGCGCCATCTGATCCTGCGCACCAGCTGGGTGTTCGGAGCGCACGGCGGCAATTTTCTCAAGACCATGCTCAAGCTGGCGCAGGAGCGCGATAGTCTGCGCGTCGTCGCCGATCAGCACGGCGCGCCGACCGCTGCGGCGCTGATTGCCCGCTCGATCGTGACGATGCTGGGTGCCGTGGCCGCACAACCCGCTACCGATGCGCGTTGGGGGCTTTATCACCTGACTGCGGGCGGCGAAACCTCCTGGCACGGGTACGCTCGCTACGCGATCAGCAGGGCGCGCGCGCTGGGCTGGCCGATCCGCGTGGCCGACGACGCCATCGCGCCCATCACCACGGCGGATTACCCGGTCGCGGCACGACGTCCGGCCAATTCCCGGCTCGACACGGACCGAATCCGGAGGGCCTTTGGGCTGGAGCTTCCGGACTGGAGAGCCGGGGTCGATGAAGTTCTGTCGGCGTTGCAATGTCAGCAAACATCCTGATTGTCCGGACTTCGTCGCTCGGCGACGTGGTTCACATCCTGCCTGCGGTCACCGACATCGCGCGCAACGTCGTGGGTGCGCGCATCGACTGGCTCGTCGAGGATGCCTTCGCGCAGATTCCAGCCTGGCATCCGTCGATTCATGAGGTCATCCCGGTTGCACACCGGCGCTGGCGCCGCGCGTGGTGGTCAGGCGAAGTGCGCCGCGAGCGCCATGCTCTGGCGCGTACGCTGGCGGCACGAAACTACGATGTGGTGCTCGACATGCAGGCGCTGATGAAGTCGGTCTGGCTGGTGCGCATGACGCGGGGCGAGCGCCACGGGCTCGACTGGAAGTCTGCGCGCGAGCCGCTGGCTTCGCTTTTTTACGACGTCCGGCATCGGGTCGAGTTCTGGCAGCCTGCCGTGATCCGCCAGAGATTGCTTGCCGCCCAGACCTTTGGGTACGCGGTTCAGGGCCCTCCGGATTATGGGTTGCAGGCCTTTGAGCAGGAGGCCTGCGTGCTGCGCACGCACGAGCACCCTTACGCGGTCATCATGCCCTCCGCTAGCCGCGACGATAAGCTCTGGCCCGAGGACGACTGGCGCGCGGTCTTCGATCTGCTCGCTTCGCACGACCTGCGGTTGCGGTTGCTTGCGGGCAGTGACGCCGAGTCCGAGCGCGCCCGGCAACTGATTTCAGGACGCACCGATGCCGTCGTACTGCCGCGCATGCAGTTGACCGACGTCGCGCGTTGCCTGGCGGGTTCTACCCTGATGGTTGGCCTGGACAGCGGGTTGACGCACTTGTCCGCGGCTCTCGGTCGCCCGACCATCGGCATTTACAAGGCGTCCACACCGGTGCGTACCCCGCTGATCGGTTCGGCGTTCACGGCGAGCCTCGGCGACCGGGGCAAGGCGCCCTCGCGCGCGCTGGTACTCGATGCGATTGCGCAGGCACTCTCGATTGCGAGGCAACGGAAATGACCCGACACGCTTATACCCTGCTGTTGCGCCTGGTGTCCCCGTTCGTCTGGCTCTGGATGTGGCGGCGCGCCCGCCGCGCCGCAGGCCAGTGGGACATCTTTGGTGCGGAGCGTTTCGGCGCCTATGCCCAGCCCTGGGATGGCGCGCCGCCCGTCTGGGTGCATGCGGTGAGCCTGGGCGAGACCCGTGCCGCGCAGTCGCTGATTCAGGCGCTGATCGCCCGCGGCGATCGTGTGCTTCTGACGCACACCACGGCGACCGGTCGAGAGCAGGGTGCCCGCGCCTTCGCTGCCGAAATCGCAGCCGGCCAAGTGTTTCAGCAGTGGTTTCCCTATGATTTCCCCGGCGCCGCAGCAAATTTCCTGCGTCATTATCGTCCGCGGCTGGGGCTGATCATTGAGCGCGAGGTTTGGCCCAATCTCATGCACGCAGCATCAGCCGCGCGTGTGCCGATGGTGCTGGTCAATGCGCGTTTTTCCGAGCGCGCCCGAGGGCATGTCGCGTCGATTGACCGGGTGTTCAGGGGACTGATGCGCAATGCGTATGGTGTCTTTTCGCTCGCGTTGGCCCAGACAGGCGACGACGCGCAGCGCCTGTTCGATGTGGGTATCCGCAATGTCGTGGTGACGGGTAACCTCAAGTTCGACGTGCCGTTGCCCCACGTGGCGGTGGACGCTGGCCGCGCATGGCGCGAGCGCGTCGGCCGGCCGATCGTGTCAATCGCCAGTACCCGCGAAGGCGAAGATGCTTTGTTCGTGCCGGTACTGGCCGTTCGCTGCGACAACACCACGCCACTGTTCTTTCTGGTTCCCCGCCACCCGCAGCGCTTCGATGAGGCCGCTGCACTGCTGACGCATTCCGGGCTGCGTTTCGCGCGCTGGTCGCAGATTCGCCACGACGCACATTCAGGTGCGGCGCTTGAGGGCCTTCAGGTGGTGCTTGGCGACACGATCGGGGAAATGCCGTTTTTCTACGCGGCGAGCAGTGTGGCCATCATCGGGGGGAGCTTCGCGCCACTCGGTGGACAAAACCTGATTGAAGCCTGCGCGGTGGGCACTCCGGTGATCGTCGGCCCGCACACGCGTAATTTTGCGGATGCTGTGCAGGGTGCGGTTGCGATCGGCGCTGCGGCGCAGTTGTCACCGGGCAGTGGGGGCGCGCTGGCGCAACAGGCGGTCGAACTGGCGCTGGATTGGCTGCAGGATCCGCAGGCGTTGCAAAAGCGCTCTGACACGGCTCGCACATGGGTGGCGCACCATATGGGAGCGACCGCGCGCACGCTTGCGGAGATCAGCGATTTTGAAGCTGGCCAGGTGCCACGCGAACGGCGTCGGGATTGATCTGGGTTTGCTGGCGATCAGCGGGTGAGCGACCCAGCTGACTGCGGGGCGTGCCAAACCACCCCTGCCCGAGGGCGAAGACGGCGATATTGGCCAGAACGAGCAAAATGAAGACAGTGCGCACGCCGTCACTGTAATGACACTCATGGGTGCCCGTCAATTGAAGCGGTCATTCTTGAAGCGGTCATTCTTGAAACGGTCGTTCTCGAAGTGATCATTCATGAAGCGGTCATGCATGATGCGATTATTCATGAAGAGGTCATTCATGAGGCGATCATTGATGAGACGATCATTCAGGAAGCAGTCATCGGCGAGAATCAGCCGGCACGCGCGAGCCCGTCCAGAACCGGATTGGGCAGGAACCGTATTTCGAGCGAATTCATCAATTGGCGTACTTCCGCCTCGACTTCGGGCCAGCCGCCGCCACTGACACACAGAATGGGCGGTGTGCCGTAGCGCCGCCGCGCGACGCTGCACTGCCGCCAGACGGCACCCGCCTGCGCGGCGACCACGCCGGTTGATATGGCTGCGAGGGTGTGACGGGGATAGTCGTTGGCTGCCCCGGACGCAAGCGGGAGATTTGCCGTTCCCTGAGCGAGCGATTGCCGCATGAGCGCCGGGCCCGGAAGAATCAATCCGCCCTCGAAGACCTTGTCGGGCCCAAGCGTGTCGATCGTCGTGGCCGTGCCGAAGGTCGCAAGAACCAGCGGGGGATGTGCCTGCTCAAAATGACCCGCCAGCCCGATCAGTGCTGCCCAGCGATCCGCGCCGAGCTGTTGCGGGTTTTCGTAGCGATTTTCCACCCCGAACAGGCGGGCGGTAGGCTGTAGCCATTGCATGTCACAGCCCGCCTGCGCCATCGCGGATTCGATCATCTCGGCCACCACGGTTCCGGCGACGTTGACGCCGCGCGCAGCGACCGGGCGTACCGGCAGCGAGCTGACCCAGGCGTCAAGCTGCTTCGCGAGCTGGGCCAGCGGGTTGAGCGTCACGACATGAACCGCCGGTTCCCGGCCGATTGACGGGTGCTGCCAGCCCAGCTTCACCCGACTGTTTCCCACGTCCAGCAGAATCATCATGATGGCTTCCCGCCCTTGCTGTGTCCGGAACCCGGCCTGACCGAGATATCGCCCACCAGAACCGGAAACCGCCCTTGGGGGGTTGCAAGCATCAAGCGGCCCTCGTGATCGGTGCCGCAGGCGACTCCCCCCTGAATTGTGCGCCCCTGGTCGATCACTTCGACCCACGTGTCTGCCAGAACATCCAGGCAATCGAAGCGCGACTGAAACACAGCATAGCCTGCGCGCGCGTAGTCGTGCACCGCGCTCACCCAGGCACGGGCGATCGCGGCGACGATGTCCGCCGGCCGCAGGGTGGTTGCTTCGGGGCCGAGGACTGAAGTCCAGTCCGTGACAGACCGTCCGAGTGACTGCGCCAGGCGCTGACCGCCGCGCAGATTCAGGCCGATTCCTGCAACAATGGTGACCCCGTGCGATCCTGCCTGAAACGCGGTTTCGACCAGGATTCCTGCCAGTTTTGCGTCATCGAACTGGATGTCGTTCGGCCATTTGAGCGCAAGCCGCTGCGCGCGGGCCGGAGCGCGCGCCTGAAGCACCCCGCGCAGGGCCTCGCATGCCGCGATCCCGAGTGCCGGTGACAATCCGGGTAGCGTCGGCAACGGAATATTCGCGTTGAATGCGCAGGAGAACATCAGGGCGTCTCCGGCCCGGTTTTCCCAGACCCTTCCGGCGCGTCCCCGCCCTGCAGTCTGGAGATGCGCGCCTTCAAGCCAGGGCCTTGAGGCACCTGCGGCAGAACCGCGCGCCCGACGCATGAGGTCCGCGTTGGTCGATCCGGTCGTCGGTACCCAATCAATGTAGCCAAATTCCGGCAAATGCAAACCCAGCGCCGACGCAAACTCCGCCGGTTCCGGAAACGGGTCATCGGGCAGCGCGTGTTCAGTTAAACGGGACATGGGGAGCAGTCAAACGGGACATGGGGGAATTTTAAGGCCCGCCCCGAAATCTTTGCCACCCTGCAGTTATGTGCGCATCGATGCTTTATGATGGCGCGTGCCTGTAGACATTTTTAGCCACTCGGCCATTTCCGATTCTCGTGCAGCCCGCCCCCTCGTCTAGCTTGACCGCATCGCCCAAGGCCGCCGTCTCGATTGCCGGCGGCGTCTGCCGCCTTGCAGGCGACTGGGATGTTCAGTCTCTGGCCGTGCGCGGGGAGGTTGCCCGCAGGCGCGCGCAGCTTGCCGCCGTCGCGGATGGCATCACCTGGGATCTGTCTGGCGTTGGCCAACTCGACGCCGTGGGCGCCCAGGTACTCTGGCATCGCTGGGGTCAGAAGATTCCCGAAAAGGCCACCCTCACCGAGGGGCAAAAGAATCTGCTTTCGATCCTGGCGGCTAATCCTGTGGCTCCCGAGCCCCCCGCACCCCCGCGCGACTGGCTGGCCGGTTTCCAGGCTATCGGCATGGGGATGTTTCAAGTTGTTAATCACGGTCGCGATTTGCTGATCCTGCTGGGCGAGTTGCTGTTCAACTTTGCCCGCATGATCGTGCAGCCGCTTATGGGACCATGGCGCGAGATTTCGGCCCAGATCTTTCGCACCGGCACGCAGGCGCTCGGGATCCTGGCGCTGGTCGGATTTCTGATCGGC
Organism: Burkholderiaceae bacterium; assembly: GCA_020851995.1. Lineage (GTDB taxonomy): Bacteria > Pseudomonadota > Gammaproteobacteria > Burkholderiales > Burkholderiaceae_B > Zwartia. The sequence goes on along the minus strand of JADZBO010000081.1, from coordinate 4,227 downwards.
ATTGTCCTGTCTTACCTGTCAGCGCAGCAACTGGCCGTCTTCGGCGCTGGCCAGTTCATCGTCAAGTTACTCGGCGTCGCGATCGTGCGGGAGCTCGGGCCCGTGCTGTGCGCGATTGTCGTCGCAGGGCGTTCAGGTTCGGCGATCACCGCACAAATCGGAGTGATGCGCGTGACGCAGGAACTCGATGCCATGGAGGTCATGGGAATTTCGCGAGGGCAGCGGCTGATTCTCCCGCGTGTGATCGCACTGGCGATCGCCATGCCCCTGCTGGTTCTCTGGACCAGTGCGTTGGGACTGTTGGGCGGTATGCTGGCGGCCAAGTTTGAGCTCGGTCTGGCGGTTTCCTGGTTTTTTGACCGGTTACCCGATGCGATCGGGATCAAGAACTACTGGATCGGCATGATCAAAGGGGTCACCTTCGGCGTCTGGGTCGCCATGGTGGCCTGTCATTACGGACTGCGCATCGAACCCAATACCGAAAGCCTCGGCAAGGGTACGACGGGCTCGGTGGTCACTTCGATCACCGGCGTCATCCTGATCGATGCGATCTTCGCGATCTTTTTCAACGCGATGGGCATCTGATGGATACTCCTGTCACAGCGCCCGTGCAAAGCCCCCAGGCGGCGGTGGCCGCGGCTCGGCCCGACGACAAGCCCGTGATCGAGGTGAAAGACCTGACCACGGCCTTTGGCGCGCATGTGGTGCACGAGCACCTCAATCTCACCGTGTATCCCCGCGAAATCCTTTCGCTCGTGGGCGGATCCGGATCGGGCAAGACGACCTTGTTGCGGCAGATCCTTGGGCTCGACACGCCGAAGGCCGGGGTGGTCGAGGTCTTCGGTCGCCCGGTGCAGGATTACCGGGGGCCAGAGCGCAAGGCGTTGACGCATCGGTGGGGCATGCTGTTTCAGGCTGGGGCGTTGTTTTCGGCACTGCCGGTATTTGACAATGTCGCGCTGCCCTTGCGGGAAGTTCACAACCTGCCGGAAGATCTCATCCACGATGTGGTGCTGATGCGGCTGAGCTGGGTTGGGCTTGGCCCTCGGGATGCGGCACTGATGCCCTCGGATCTATCTGGCGGAATGATCAAACGCGTTGCTCTGGCGCGCGCGCTGTCGCTGGATCCGGAGTTGCTTTTTCTGGATGAGCCGACCGCCGGGCTGGATCCGCAGCGCTCGGACGAGTTCGTCGAACTGATCAAGACCTTGCACAGCGAACTCGAATTCACGGTCGTCATGGTGACGCACGATCTGGACACCATCCGCGATCTTTCTACCCGTGTCGCCGTGCTCGCCGACAAGCGTGTGCTGGTCGACGGCACCATTGAGCAGGTCATGCAAGTCAAGCACCCATTCGTCGAAGCCTTTTTCCACGGCGAGCGTGGTACGCGCGCGATGGCCAATCTGGATGCCAAGGAAACAAATCATGGAAAACCGTAGCCACGCCCTCATGGCGGGTCTCTTCGCCATCGTGCTGTTGATCGCCGCCGCTTATGCGGCCATCTGGATCAGCAAGAAGAACGTCCCCCTTGTTCCGTTTGAACTCGTGGCTACCTCGCCGGTCACGGGGCTGTCGGTGCAATCCCAGGTGCGTTATCAGGGCGTGCCGGTGGGTCGGGTTGAATCCCTGCGGTTCATGCAGGACAAGCCCGGCGTCGTGCGCATTCTTATAGCCATCGATCCGAAGACGCCAATCACCGAAAGCACCTGGGCCGAGATCGCGACCGCAGGTGTGACGGGAATATCCAACATCGAGTTGCGCGATAACGGCACGTCATCGCAGCGCGTGGAATCGAGCGCGACCCGTATCGCCGATATTCCGATGCGCCCGGGATTCTGGGAGCGACTGCAGCAGCAGGGCGGGGGGATGCTGGGAACGCTCGAGCGCATTATGGATCAGGTCGAGAAGTTCACGTCGGCGGAGAACGCTGCATCGCTCGAACAAACCCTGCAGAATTCGGCAAACCTGACTGCGCGCCTTGACAGCGCCGTCAAGCAGATGGAGCCAGCGATCAAACAGATTCCGGTCATGGTCGATGCCCTGACCGGTACCGCGAAGCGGGCGGAAGTCGCTGCGGCCGAGATCACGCTTCTTGCCAAGTCGGCACAGGAAACCGTCGCCTATCTGAACGCGCCGGGCGGCCCGCTGCGCCTGGCGGGGCAAAGTCTGGAAAGCATCCAGGCGACGGCGGCGCAGGTTCGCACTTCGACACTGCCGGATTTGAGTGCGCTGTCACTAAGCGTCACGGACGCCGCGCGTTCGTTCAGCTACACAGCGCGTGATTTGCGGCAAGCGCCGCAATCGCTGATTTTTGGCCCGCCCCCGGTGGCGGCCGGACCCGGCGAGGCCGGGTTTGCAGGATTCGCGGCGCGGTAGCGCCAAACGGAGGCATCGGACATCATGCACATACTGACACATTCCGCGCGCGGATTCGGACGCGCTCTGGCGCTGTCTGGCCTGGCGCTGCTTGCAGCGCTTTCGCTGGGCGGTTGCTCGGCCAATCGCGGGGCCGCCCCGACGCAACTGGATCTCGGCGCCGGCGTGGCAACGCCCAAGGCCGCATTGCCCGCCAACCCGGCGATCGCCGTACCGGTCGCTTCCGGAGCCGCACTGCTCAATGAGGTCAGGGTGATCTGGCGCGTAGGGGATCAGGGACAACCGCAGGCCTACGCCACTTTCCAGTGGGTTGCGCCGCCCGCGCATCTGGTCACGCAGCGCATCATTGACCGGCTGGCGCTTCAGGGCGCCGTATTGCCGCAGAACGTGGGCGGTGAACTGCCTCAGCTGCGGATGAATCTGCAGCGCTTCGAACAGACGTTTTCGGCCGATGGCGCGACAAGCAAGGGGCAACTGACCATGCAGGTCGTGCTGGTGCGGGGCAGCAGGGTCTCCGATCAGCTCCTGATCGATCTGCAGGTGCCGGCCACAACCCAGGACGCGCCCGGAGGCGCGGTTGCTTTGCGTACAGCCACAGAGCAAGCCGCGGACCAGATTGCGCAATGGCTTTCCAAACAGCTCGCAAAATGATTCCCCATGCCAGCACACACTGAACATACCACGTTTGACGGCCTGGCGGGCATTATCGACTGCGCGCTGGACTGGCCCGAAGGGTCACCCAAAGGCTGGGCGCTGATCCTGCATCCCAATCCCGCCCAGGGCGGAACCCGGGACAACAAGGTGGTCACCACGATCGCGCGCGCCTGCGTGCAGCATGGCTTTGTCGCGCTGCGCCCTAATTTCCGCGGAATCGGGCAGTCAGCCGGCTCGTTTGACCACGGTAAGGGGGAGTTGCAGGACATGGCGGCGCTGGTGGAGCAGTTTCGCGTGCGCTACCCGGATGTGGCGGCCCATCCCTGGGTGCTGGGCGGGTTCTCGTTCGGCACGGCGATCGGCGTGCAACTCTATGCCCGGTGGACGGAGGCCAAGATGCGCCTGCCGGATCTGGTGGTGCTCGCCGGATCCGCCGCGCTGCGCTTCCGGCACGGCGATGCCCTGGCGCCCGCCGACGCCCTGGTCGTCCATGGCGAGAACGATGAAGTTGTTCCCTTGTCTGAAGTCATGGACTGGGCGCGATCGATCGGCATGCCGGTGGTCGTAATCCCTGAGGCCGGGCATTTCTTTCACGGAAAGCTGCTGGTACTGCGGCACCTGGTCCATACACGGCTCAAGGCGCTGTAGTCCTTTGTGAGCGTGGGGCTTCTTGCCCCGCTGGCTTTCGGGTTCGCGCTGTCACTGCCAGGCGCTCCCGCTTGCCTATAATCGGCTTTTGAACGGATTGACTATGACCGCTGCACCCCGAACACTCCCCGATCGTCCTCTTGCCGCACGCGCGCGCGGCAAGGCTGTACCCGGCCTGCTGGCCGTCCTGTTGGCTTTTTCGTGCGCGATGGTTGTACCAGCGCAGGCCCAGAAGGCCCAGCAGGGCAAGCCTGGCCAAGCCAGGCCCGCCACCAGCGAGCCAGCGTCAGCGCCTGCCGGCACAATGACACCGACGACGTCCGGGCCTGTTCAGGTCGCAGAGCTGTCCACGATTCCAGTCCCGGCCATCGCCGCCCGGGCGTGGATCTCGATCGATGCGGTCACAGGGCAGGTGGTTGCGTCCTACAACCCGGATATGAAGATCGAGCCGGCATCGCTCACCAAGATCATGTCGGCCTACGTCGCCTTCAACGCGCTCAAGCAGAAGCGCCTGACGCTGGATCAGGATATCAGCGTGTCGCAGAC
>JADZBO010000080.1 GCA_020851995.1 Burkholderiaceae bacterium | reverse complement strand
CGCGGTCACGAGTTCGACGTCCACCGGGATGCCGGCCGCCTGCCCCAGATCCTCCCGAAGCCGCGCCAGCACCTCATTGGCGGAGTTGAACCGCGTCTGGTTGAATCCATTGAGGTACAGCTTGAAAGACTTTGATTCGATAATACGCGCGCTTTGGCAGGGAACGCGCACGCGCAGAATCGCTACGCGCGGCAGCCCGCCGGCATTCAGCCATGACATTTCGTAGGCGTTCCAGAGATCCCAGCCGATAAAGGGCATGGTGTGGCCACGGTGTCCGATCAATTGGCGCGCTTCGGAACGCTCAATGGGAAACAGCAGCGCTGCATCGTAGTGCGCGGGATAGGTGACGGCCCTGCCGAGCGGTAACTCCCGGCCAATTTTGTCCATGATTCAAATGCCTGATGCCGGAGCGGTGTCCGGTGATTTGGGAAGCGAATTTTAACGGAACGTCGGTCTCAGCGTCTGACCGTCAACCCGAGGGCATCGTGCGAACCAGTCCATTTTTCATCATGTGAAATCCGAATATCGCCAGATGAAAATCGGTGCTGCATCGCCGCATGATTGCATTTCATAGATTCCAATGTCGTTTCATAATACAAAATCATAAATGTAAGTGCATGATTTAAATGAAAAACATTTTTTGTCTTCTATAAGACATCACAGTATCGTGCGGCGCGACATATCTCTAAACTGTTTCTCATGGCAGCACAGAATTTCAGCAACCCAGCCATCGCAGTTTTTCTTACTTAATTCATCCTTTTCAGGAGCACCGCCATGACTATCCGTGAACAAGCCGTCCGTCAATTGCAGAAAGACTGGGCTGAAAACCCCCGCTGGCAGGGGATCAAACGCGACTACAGCGCCGAGGACGTCGTTCGCCTGCGCGGATCTCTGGTCGTCGAGCATACGCTGGCGCGTCGTGGATCGGAGAAGCTCTGGAGCCTGCTGCACAGCGAACCCTTCGTCAACACGCTCGGCGCCATGACCGGCAACCAGGCCATGCAGCAGGTCAAGGCCGGTCTCAAGGCCATTTACCTTTCCGGCTGGCAGGTGGCGGGCGATGCCAACATCGCCGGCGAAATGTACCCGGATCAATCCCTGTACCCCGTCAATTCGGTCCCTCAGGTGGTTCGGCGCATCAATAATGCGCTGACCCGTTGCGACCAGATCCAGTGGATGGAAGGCAAGAATCCCAGCGAAAAGGACTATGTTGATTACTTTGCGCCCATCATCGCCGATGCTGAGGCTGGCTTTGGTGGCGTGCTCAACGCGTTTGAGCTGATGAAGTCCATGATTGACGCCGGCGCCGCTGGCGTGCACTTTGAAGACCAGCTCGCCTCGGTCAAGAAGTGCGGACACATGGGTGGCAAAGTGCTCGTGCCGACCCGTGAAGCGGTTAGCAAGCTCACTGCGGCGCGTCTTGCTGCCGACGTGATGGGTACCCCGACGATCCTGCTGGCGCGCACCGACGCCGACGCTGCCGATCTCGTCACCAGCGATATCGACGAGAACGATCGCCCATTCCTGACCGGAGAGCGCACTGTGGAGGGTTTCTTCCGCGCCCGCGCCGGTATCGATCAGGGCATTTCCCGCGGCCTGGCCTACGCACCGTATGCCGACCTGATCTGGTGCGAAACCGCAACGCCGAACCTGGAGTATGCCCGCAAGTTTGCCGACGCGATTCACCGCCAGTTCCCCGGCAAGCTGCTGGCCTATAACTGCTCGCCGTCCTTCAACTGGAAGAAGAACCTTGACGATGCCACCATCGCCAAGTTCCAGCGCGAGCTTGGTGCAATGGGCTACAAGTTCCAGTTCATCACGCTGGCCGGCTTCCATGCCCTGAACTACGGCATGTTCGAGTTGGCGCACGGCTATGCCCGCCGCAACATGAGCGCCTTCGTTGAACTGCAGCAGAAGGAATTCGCTGCTGCCGATATGGGCTTCACGGCCGTCAAGCACCAGCGCGAAGTGGGTACTGGCTACTTCGACTCGGTCACGCAGACCATCGAAGGCGGCAAGTCCTCCACCACCGCGCTGCACGGCTCGACCGAGCAAGCCCAGTTTGATTCGCACGAGGAAACAGAAACCGCCCACGCCTGATCGGCTAATGGCGGGAAAAATCAACGGTCATGATGAATTGACCTTTCAGGGCGACCCTCGGGTCGCCCTTTTTGATGAAATGGCGTATCGTTCGGGTTTACCCCAAAAGCATTGACTTAAATCAACCAATCTGATGTGGTCAGGCACTAAAATCCGCCAATGGCTAAATCGATTTTTGCCCTCAACCGACCGCTGACGGTGGACGAACTCGTTGCGCGCCGGCGCGGACTTGTGCGTCTCGGCCTGGCCTGGCTGGCGATGATGCAAGTCGGGATGTTTGCATTGCCGGGCTACCTCGATATCCAGGTCGGGCCCGACGACAGTGCCGAGGTCTATCATTGGGCGATCTTCCTGATGAACTGGGCAAGCTTTGTCATGACGGTGCCGGTCGTGCTGTATTCTGCCTGGCCTGTATGGACCGGATTTGCACAGGCCCTTCGCGAACGCCGGGTGACAATGGACGTTCCGGTTGCCATCAGCATCGTGACAGCTTTCGTGCCGAGCGCGATTGCGACCGTGGCTGGCCACGGCGAGGTCTATTTCGATTCGGTCACCATGTTCATTGCCTTTCTGCTGACCGCCCGCTATTTTGAAATCCGTGCGCGCCAGGCGGTTGACGTCAGCGAGGGCAACCTCGGTCTGGACGCGCTCTGCGATCCGCTTATCCGGCATTCCGACCGTGTTGCGACGATGTTCGTGCTGGTACAGCTGGCCATTGCGCTGGTGGTCGCCAGCGTCTGGTGGGTCGTCGACCCGGATCATGCCATGCCGGTCACCGTTTCCCTGCTGGTCATGAGTTGCCCCTGCGCGCTCTCCCTGGCCGCACCCGCCTCATTGGCCGCCGCGCACGCAACCCTCGCGGCATTCCCGCTGATGAGCGCGTCTCAAAAACAGTCTCTGTTTGATTCGACCCGCCGTATAGCGCGCCAGAACCTCAACGGATCGCTCGCCTGGCATGTCCTGACGATGCCCCTGGCCGCGGTGGGTCTGGTCACACCGTGGGTTGCCGCGCTTGCAATGCTGATTTCTTCCGGTGCAGTGATCTGCAATGCCTGGCGCCTGTACCGGGAGCCCGGCGATGCCGACCCCGCAGGCGCTGATGTGCAACCCGGTGCCGCCTGATCGACCCGTATTGAGCCATGGAATCCCTTTACTTGCTGTTGCCCCTGTCTCTGGTTGTCGTCGGCATGACCGCCGCGCTGCTGTGGTGGGCGGTCTTTTCCGGTCAGTACGACGATCCGGATGAGGCCGCGCGCGCGATCATTGCGGATGACGACAGCACCGTCGCCGCCAGCACGCACGAGGATGTTGCGCGTTTGCCGCAGCGCATCAAAGACAGGTCATAAGTTCTAGGTCAGATGGCTGAGGGGTTGATGCAGATCAACCTAGGCCGTCGGACGGTAGTGGATCATTACGTTTACGTAGAACCGCCTTTCATAAAAAAGAGGAAAGCACATCATGGCTAGTTCGCATTCTGCAACTGCCGAAACCTTCAACTACACGATCGTGCGGCAATTTGCCATCATGACCGTCGTTTGGGGGGTTGTCGGCATGCTCGTGGGGGTCCTGATCGCAGCGCAGTTGCTGTGGCCTCAGCTCAACCTGGATATCCCGTTCCTGACCTACGGGCGGTTGCGTCCGCTTCACACCAACGCGGTGATTTTTGCATTTGGTGGCTGTGCGCTTTTTGCTTCCTCCTACTACGTTGTCCAGCGCACCTGCCAGACGCGCCTCTTCGCCGGTGCCCTGGCTTCGTTTACGTTCTGGGCCTGGCAGCTGGTCATCGTGCTGGCCGCGGTCTCGCTGCCCCTGGGTTTCACCAGCGGCAAGGAGTACGCCGAGCTTGAGTGGCCGATCGACATCCTGATCACCGTCGTCTGGGTGGTCTATGCGATCGTCTTCTTCGGCACGATCGTCAAGCGTCGCGTCAAGCACATTTACGTGGCGAACTGGTTCTTCGGATCCTTCATCCTGACGGTTGCCGTGCTTCACCTGGTCAACAGCGCCGAAATCCCGTTCTCGATGGTCAAGTCCTACTCCGCCTACGCGGGTGTGCAGGACGCAATGATCCAGTGGTGGTACGGCCACAACGCGGTGGGTTTTTTCCTGACCACCAGCTTCCTCGGCATGATGTATTACTACATTCCGAAACAGGCCGAGCGCCCCGTTTACTCGTACCGTCTGTCGATTGTCCACTTCTGGGCGCTGATCTTCACCTACATGTGGGCGGGTCCGCACCATCTGGCATTTACCGCACTGCCTGACTGGGCTCAATCCCTCGGCATGGTGTTCTCGCTGATCCTTCTGGCTCCTTCCTGGGGTGGCATGATCAACGGCGTCATGACGCTGTCGGGTGCGTGGCACAAACTGCGTACTGATCCGATCCTCAAGTTTCTGGTTGTGTCGCTGTCCTTCTACGGTATGTCGACCTTTGAAGGTTCGATGATGTCGATTCGCACCGTGAACGCGCTGTCGCACTACACCGACTGGACGATCGGTCACGTTCACTCCGGCGCGCTCGGCTGGGTCGCGATGATCACCTTCGGCATGCTCTATTACACGATCCCGCGTCTCTGGGGCCGCGACAAGATGTACAGCATGAAACTGGTCGAGGTGCACTTCTGGACCGCCACCATCGGCGTTGTGCTCTACATCGCTGCAATGTGGATTGCCGGGGTGATGCAGGGTCTGATGTGGCGTGCCACCGAGCTCGACGGCTCGCTGACCTACTCGTTCGTCGAGTCTGTCAAGGCAACCAAGCCGTTTTACCTGATCCGTCTGGTCGGAGGCCTTGTCTACCTGATCGGCATGCTGATCATGGCTTACAACGTCTTCAAGACGGTCGTGGGTCAACAACCCGTGAATCCGGTTGTCCCGGTCGCTGGCGAGTCATTGACCGCTCAGAACCTGGTCTCCGCGCCTGCTAAAGCCTGAGAGGACGTCATGGCCCAAGAACAAACGAGTTTCTTTTCGCACCAGACCCTTGAAAAAAACATCGGCTGGATGATCGTCATGAGCCTGGTGGCGGTGCTTTTTGCCGGGTTGGTGCAAATTGTGCCGCTCTTCTTCCAGCACTCCACCACCGAACCCGCAGCCGGCGTCACGCCGCTTGAGCCGCTGAGCCAGATGGGGCGCGATATCTACATCCGCGAGGGTTGCAACGGTTGCCACTCACAGCAAGTCCGTACGTTGCGTGCCGAAGTCCAGCGCTACGGTCCCTACTCGGTCGCCGGCGAATCAGTGTACGACCACCCATTCCTGTGGGGTTCGAAGCGTACGGGCCCCGATCTGGCCCGGATCGGACAGCGTTATTCCGACGAATGGCAACGCCTTCACCTGCGCAACCCCCGCGACGTCGTTCCGGAATCGAACATGCCCGGCTATCCCTGGCTTGCCAAGACCGCCCTGCCCACGAACGACATCGGCGACCGCATGCGTGCACTGCGCATCGTGGGCGTACCGTACACGGATGAGCAGATCAAGGCCGCACCGGACGCGCTCAAGGGCAAGACCGAAGAGGACGCGCTCGTCGCCTACCTGCAAGGCCTGGGTGTGGGCGTGCGCAATGCGCAGTTGAAGGCTGCGTCCGGAGGCAAGTGATGCTTGCCTACCTGAACGCACTTTCCACGGTATTTGCGATGGCGGTATTTTTCGGCATCGTCTGGTGGGCCTTTTCCAAACATCGGAAGCAGGCTAATGAGGAGGCGGCTAACTTGCCGTTTGCCATCCCGGACGAAGCGCAATCGAACAAAAAAGAGGTAAATCGGCCATGAACGATTTTGTAAGCGGCTTCTGGGGTTATTACATCGGTACCATTTCGGTGCTTGGCATCGTCTTCTGCCTTTGGCTGCTTTGGGTTCAGCGTAAATATCTGGGCAAGGCTACCCTGAAGGTTGATGACACGGGCCATGTCTGGGACGGCAACCTGCGGGAGCTCAACCATCCCGTGCCGAGGTGGTGGACGATCATGTTCGTCGGCTGCTGCGCCTTTGGCGTGATCTACCTGATCCTCTATCCTGGGCTCGGTACCTGGCCCGGCCTGCTTGGAACCAACTCAAGAGTAGAAGTCAAACAGGAGCAGGAGGCGCAGGAGGCCGCCGTTGCGCCCATCTATGCGAAATACGCCAAGATGAGCATTCCGGAAATCGCGGCGGATCCCGCTGCGCGCGTGATTGGCCAGCGGTTGTTCCTGAACAACTGTGCCCAGTGTCACGGCTCAGATGCGAAGGGTGCTCCGAGCTTCCCCAACCTGATCGAGGGCGATTCGATCTACGGTCGTGACCCAGAAGCGATCATTGCGACGATCACGGCTGGACGTAACGGCATCATGCCTCCGTTCAAGGGCGCAATCGATGCCAAGACGGCCGGAGATATCGCTCAGTACGTGCGTTCGATGTCTGGCCTCGCCGCCGATCAGATCCGTATCGTCAACGGCAAGCGCGAGTACATGAACACCTGCGCCGCTTGCCACGGTCCGGAAGGCAAGGGCAATAAAGCGCTGGGCGCCCCCAACCTGACCGACGACGTCTGGCTTTACGGCAGCTCCGAGGCCACGATTGTTGAAGGTATTCTTAACGGACGTAACAATCGTATGCCCGCGCAGGCTGGTATTCTGACGCCTGAGCAGATCCGGATGGTCGCCGCTTTCGTGTGGAGCCTTTCGGGCGGCAAGGATGTCACCTCATCCGTTCTGAATAGCGCTGCACCGAAGTAAGCCGTTGTTGTGAGTCTCTGAATGTCTGTTGAACACCATCCTGCCCCTGCCACTGAACCTTCAGCTGAACAGCCCCCACCCTGGCGGCCAGCAGGGGCAAAGACGTTGTCAGCAGACGCGATCCCTGCCGAACAGGAGATCATCGATCTCCGGCAGCGGATTTACGCCCGTTCGGTCAAAGGGTGGTTCAACCAGTGGCGCTGGACGTTAGTTGCTGTCACGCAGTTGCTTTTCTACGGGTTGCCCTGGGTTAACTGGGGCGGCCGGCAGGCTGTCCTGTTCGACCTGGGCGCTCGTAAGTTTTACATCTTCGGCATGGTGCTTTGGCCGCAGGACGTCATCTATCTCACCCTGCTGCTCATCATTTCGGCGCTGGGCCTTTTTCTGTTCACTGCGATCGCTGGCCGCCTGTTTTGCGGCTACGCCTGTCCGCAGACGGTATACACCGAAATCTTCATGTGGATCGAACGCAAGGTCGAAGGTGACCGTGTGGCGCGAATCCGTCTTGATGAAGAGCCTCTTTCGGCACGCAAACTGCGTCTGAAGGCCACCAAGCATTTTCTCTGGATCGTTGTCGGTCTCTGGACCGGTTTTACATTTATCGGATTCTTTGCCCCCATTCGCGAGTTGGGTGCTGACATCCTGGCGTTCAATCTCGGCGCGTGGCAATGGTTCTGGCTGCTCTTCTACAGCTTTGCCACCTGGGGCAACGCGGGTTTCATGCGCGAGCAGGTCTGCAAGTACATGTGTCCTTACGCGCGATTCCAAAGTGTGATGGTGGATCGCGACACCCTGATCGTCACCTACGACAAAATCCGGGGCGAGCCGCGCGGTGCGCGTTCCAAGAAGGTGGATTACAAAGCCAAGGGCCTCGGCGAGTGCGTCGATTGCAGCATTTGCGTACAGGTTTGCCCGACCGGTATTGATATCCGCAACGGGTTGCAATATATGTGCATCGGCTGTGGTGCGTGTGTCGATGCCTGCAATGCCGTGATGGAAAAACTCGAGTATCCGCCTGACCTGATCCGTTACACATCCGAGCGCGGAATGCTCGAACGTCTGACCAAGCGCGATATCCGCAAACACTTGCTGCGACCTCGCGTGCTGATTTATTCGACGCTGATGCTCGTGATTGTCTCAGTATTTTTTGTGTCGTTGCTCCACCGCACGACCCTGCGTGTTGACGTCATCCGGGATCGCGGCATGCTCGGACGCGAGGTCGCCGGCGGTCAGATTGAAAACGTCTACAAAATGCAGATCATCAATTCGTCCGAAGACGCGTTGGTGTTATCCCTGACCGCAGAAGGTATAGCGGGGATGCAAGTTCAGGTGGCCGATCCGCTTTCGTCGAAGATCGGACAGGCCGCAAAGCCGCAGGATGCCTCACATATTGATGTTCCGCCAGCAACCAACCGGATGATTGCGGTGGTGGTTCGGGCGCCGGGAGGGGCTTCGGAACCGGGCACCTACCCGATTAAATTTGTGGCAAGATCGACCACTGCGGATGGCAACACACAGAATGAAGTGGTCGAAAAATCCAGTTTTATTTTTCCGCGATGAGGAGATGAGATGACAGACTCGACACGTTCGGGACCGTGGTGGCGTGAGCCCTGGCCCTGGATCCTGATGGCCGGTCCTTTTCTCGCGATTATTGGTTGCATCATCACGATTTCGCTCGCATTTCGCAACTTCTCTGATCAGCCTATCAATGATGGCGCCGTCAAGCGCGGTCTGGTGATCGAGAAGCCCGCCAAACCTCCGACTTCAGAGTCGCGTTGAGCGCGGGGCGCCCATGAAATTGCGTTCGCTGATGTGGATTCTGTGGCCGTCTTTTCTGATGGCCGGTGTTGGCAGCGCCTTTGTTTTCGCGCTGATCGATCCGCTTGATGTGGCTATCTTCGGTTATATCCAGCTTGAACGCGAGGCGCTGTACGCGGCCGGCTTTTTCTTCTTTTGGTTTATCGGATCGATGTCCAGTCTGTTGTCGATCTACATCTTCCCCAAACCGGGTGAGTCCAACGAGAACGACATCAGCTTTTAGCGGCGCTTCCAAGCGTTAACTTCGAGCGTCACGCTCTCCATCAACGCCACCACCAACGCCTCCACCAACGCCTCCACCTCATCCCGGAAAGTTCACGCTACAGGGCAGCCCATGGAGCTTCGCCCCGCAGCGCCTTTCCTTCGCGCTTGTGCCACGTTTTCCCGGCAGACGCCCCCTGGCACACTGCGAGTTCCCATACACTGCGCGGATCAACCCCCTCGATCAATTCAGCGTAATCCCCGCATCCTTGACAATCTTCCCGAATCGCAAGATTTCACTGTCGAGATATTTCTTGTACTCCGCCGGAGTCGAACCCAGAGGCTGAGCCCCCTGATCTTCAAGTTGCTTGAGTACTGCCGGATTCTTGAGCGCCTTGAGGATTTCAGTATTCAATTTTTCCACGATTTTCGGATCTGTCCCTTTCGGCAAAACGATCCCCTGCCAGGCCCCCATTTCAAATCCCGGCAGCACTGTTTCCGAAACCGTGGGCACATCCGGCAGCAACGGACTGCGCTGAGCGCTCGTCACGGCGAGCGCCTTGACACGCTTGTCGCGGATGAAGGGCATCGTGTCGTTCAGCGTATTGGTGTCGTATTGAACCTGGCCACCAACCAGGTCAGTCATTGCAGGGGCGCTGCCCCGATACGGAACGTGCACCGCATCGATCCCGGTGGCTTGATTCAGAAGAAACGCCCCGAGATGGGTAATATTGCCGTTGCCCGAAGATGCATAGGACAGCTTTCCAGGATTTTTCCTCGCGTAAGCCACGAATTCGGCAAGGGTGTTGACCGGCAACTTGTTGTTGACGACCAGGACCAAAGGAACCACTGCCGTGCTCGACACCGGGATGAAGTCCTTTTTCGGGTCAAACGCCATGTCCTTGTAGAGCGAAGGGCTGAGCGCCAGCGATGACGTGTTGTAGAGAGCGGTGTAACCGTCCGGTTTTGCGGCTGCAACAGCCTGGCCTCCGATGTTGCCGTTGGCGCCGCCCTTGTTCTCCACCACAAACGATTGTCCGAGCTGATCGGTCAATTGCTTCGCCAGCACGCGCGCAATAAGGTCAGTCGGGCCGCCAGGCGGGAAGGGTACTACCAGCGTCACGGGTCGGTTGGGCCAATCCGAAGGTGCCTGGCCCTGCGTTCCGGTTTGCGCCTGTACCTGGGTGACGCAAATGCCTGTACCGGCGATCATCATTCCAATCGCAGTCTTCAAAACCAGTCGTCTCATCGATGTCTCCAACGTCTCTTCTTTAGAAATGGAACCTGAAAAATGGAACCTTAAAATCAAATAATATTAGACTGCGCACCCTGCTGGGTTACAACACGGCACAAAAGGGTTACGGCGCGGCATAAAACATGAATGGCAAGTGTCACGCCAGGCGTGACGCGGCGACACCGGGGGATTGGAATTAACATGCTCACCGCACTTGAATTCACGCAGGTTCCGCTTGAGGAGCAGGCGTTTCGGAGCGACATCCGCGAGTTTCTGAATTCCACGCTTCCTGATTACCCACCGCATTTGCGAGCTCGCTCCTGGATGGGCTCGAGTCCGGAATTCAGCCGCGCACTCGCCGCCCGGGGGTGGCTCGGCCTGACCATTCCAGTCGAATACGGCGGTTCAGCCAAAGGATTTTTTTCGCGCTTTGTTTTATCCGAGGAATTGCTCGCCGCCGGTGCACCGGTCGCGGCGCACTGGATCGCCGACCGACAGAGTGCGCCCCTGATTCTGCGCTTTGGCACTCAGGCACAGCGCGAGTTCTACATCCCCCGCATCTGCAGTGCGCAGGCGTTTTTCTGCATCGGAATGAGCGAACCGAACTCAGGCTCGGACCTCGCCAGCATCCGCACGCGTGCTCAGCGCAATGAACAGGGCTGGTTGCTCCAGGGCAGCAAGATCTGGACGACCAACGCGCATCAGTGCCACTACATGATCGCCCTGGTTCGCACTTCCGGCGAAGCTTCGGACCGTCAGAAGGGGCTTTCGCAGGTGATCATCGATCTGTCGCTGCCGGGCGTCACGGTTCGCCCGATTGTCGACATGGCCGGTGATGCACATTTTTCGGAAGTGTTTTTCGACAATGTCCAGCTCGTACCCGATGCGCTGGTTGGCGTCGAGGGGCAGGGTTGGGATCAGGTCAATGCCGAACTCGCTTTCGAGCGAAGCGGGCCGGAGCGAATCTACTCCAGCATTGCGCTGCTCGACTGCTGGTTGCAACTGGTGCGTGGGCACGGGATCAACGACCCGTCCACCACGGAGCTGGTCGGCACCCTGGTGGGCGAGATCGCAGTACTGCGCGCCCTTTCGCTGGCTGTGACCCGCAAACTTGTTGACGGCGAAAGTCCGGCCGTCGAAGCGTCTGTCGTCAAGGACTTCGGAACCGATTTCGAGCAACGCCTGATCCGCCAGATTGGTGAGTGGCTCGGTGCCCATCCGGATGTCGAGGTTTCCGGGGCACTGCTCCGCACGCTGGCCTACCTGGAACAGATGGGCGCGACTTTTTCGCTGCGCGGCGGCACCCGCGAAATCCTGCGTGGCATCATCGCACGCGGGCTTGGATTGAGGTAAAGATCATGGACAACACGCTTTTTGACAACGCGGAACGCTTATTCGCGGGATTGTGCACCCCCGAGGCGGTTCGCGCGATTGAGGCCGGTGGCGAATCGATCCCGCTGTGGAATGCGCTGGAGCAATCCGGGTTCGTTCAGGCGCTACTGTCGGAGGATGCCGGCGGTGCTGGGCTTGCTCTGGAGGACGTCTGGCCGGTGATGTTCAGTGCCGGTCGCCATGCTGTGCCGCTTCCGTTCGCGCAGACAATGCTGGCGCGCGCCTGGCTGCACGAGGCAGGCCGTCCGCTTGACCATGGCTCGGTCACATTCGCACCGTTTCGGGTGCGGCAAGAGGGCGATCACCTGATCGCCCGGGGTGTGCATTTCGGTCAAGTGGCCTCCTGGGTGCTGGCCACAAGCGGCGATGCCGCCTGGTTACTGCCCACGGACGAGGCGCGTGTCGACTCTTGCGCAGGCCATGGCAGCCTGGATGCGGATCTGACCTGGAGCCAGCAGGTCGCTGGGCGTGGCGCTCTGGCTCGCCGCGCTGCCGCAGCGATATCGGAATTGCAGGCATTTTCACTTGCGGCACTGATCGCGGGCGCTGCGGACCGGGTGCTGGAGATGACCCTGGACTATGCGAACCAGCGAGTGCAGTTCGGCAAGCCGATTGGTAAGTTTCAGGCATTGCAACAGCAAATCAGCGAGATGGCTGAGCTGGTCTTTGCGGCGCGCATGGCCTCGCAAATGGCTTGCCAGGGCGGGGCGCGCAGTCCCTCGTCCGCTCTGGCCCAGTTGGCGAAAGCCCGCGCCAGCCAGGGCGTGGGACGTATCGTTGCCGTGGCGCACGCGGTGCATGGCGCCATCGGCGTGACGCACGAGTACGACCTTCAGTTGTATACCCGCAGGCTCAGCGAGTGGTCGCGCACCGGAGGCGGTGCAGGCTACTGGTCACAGCAACTCGGCCAAGCGGCCCTGGACTCGGGTCAGTCTGCAGTCGACTTTATTCGCGGCCAGCTGTTTGGCGAACCGGTTCTCTGAGGAAGACGAAACTTCTGCCTTAACCCGAGGATGATGAAATCTCTGCCTTAACCCGAGGGAGGCGAAATCTCTGCCTTAACCGGGCTTTCCGACCAGCTCGTGGAGCGCAATCATGTCAAGAATGCGAACCTCGCGCTGGCTCACGCGGATCAACCCTTCGCGGGCAAACCGGGAGAACAGTCGGCTGACGGTTTCAAGGGTCAATCCGAGATAATTGCCAATCTCTTCCCGACTCATGCGCATGATGAAGTCGGTTGACGAGTAGCCAAGCGCTGCTAATCGCTGAGAGAGATTCAGCAGAAAGGCTGCAAGTCGTTGCTCCGAGCGCATTGAGCCGAGAGCCAGCAATACCTGGTGTGATCGGGCGATTTCCTTGCTCATGATCCGGCGGATCTGATGCTGAAGCGACGGTACGTAACGGCTTATTTCGTCGACATCCTGCATCCGCACCACGCAGACTTCGGAATCTTCCATGGCAATGGCGGTCGAACTGTGTTGCCCCTCTGCCATGCCGTCGAGTCCGATGATTTCGCCGGGAAGGTAAAACCCCGTGATCTGAACCTGACCGCTTTGCTCCTCAAGCTGGGTCTTGACGGATCCGAGGCGCAAGCCGAACAGCGCGTTGAGTGTCTCGCCATGGCGGAACAGTACGTCGCCTTTTTCCAGGCGCACACGCTCTTTGACCAGAGCGTCAAGTTGCTCGACTTCCTGAGAAGGCATGCCTACCGGCAGGCAGACGTGACCCATCATGCAAGTCGAGCAGTGTGCTGACTCGATGCTGACCGGTACGCGTTTATGCATGAATGATATTTACCTAATATCCCAAACTGTGGGAATTAATTATGCGGACGGCATCGACGATGTGAGCGAATGGCTGTGGCCAAGCGAGTTGCACCTACACGATTCCGCCGAGGGTTTGCGCTAGAAGAGTAACAAAAAAATGATCGAAATCAAAAGTACTGTACAAATTTTACAGGAATTGCCCGTCTGGTCGCCAATCAAGGTGGCCAGGCGGTGGCTGAGTGACCGCCTCGGGATGACAGGAGCGCTGACGCTTTCGCAGCGCAGAGCTGCGGCGTCACTATTGAAAAAACGTGGTTAGCCCATACATAGAGTGCAAGATTATATCGAACGGCCAAAAGCCAACCAGAACGGATGACATCATGCGATTTGACAAACTGACCACGAAGTTCCAGCAGGCGCTCGGCGACGCTCAGAGTCTCGCTGCACGCAACGACAACCCGTACATTGAGCCGGTGCATGTGCTTTCGGCGCTTATTGCCGATGCCGAAAGCGGCGCCGGCAGTCTCCTTTCGCGTGCCGGCGTGGCGGTCAACCGCCTGCTGCCCGCGCTCGACAGCGCCATCAAGAGCCTGCCGCAGGTTCAGGGATCGGAAGGCAATATCCAGGTCAGCCGTGACCTGCAGACGGTCTTCACCCGAACCGACAAGGAGGCCGCCAAGCGCGGTGACACCTACATTCCCAGCGAACTTTTCCTGCTTGCACTGGCCGATGACAAAGGCGCGGCAGGTCGCGCGCTTGCAGAAAACGGACTGCAGCGCAAGGCGCTTGAGGCCGCCATTGACGCCGTGCGCGGAGGTGCGCCTGTCGCCGATCAGGAGGGCGAATCCAACCGCGAAGCGCTCGCCAAGTACACAATGGATCTGACCGAACGTGCCCGTCAGGGCAAGCTCGATCCGGTCATCGGTCGCGACGACGAGATTCGCCGGGCCATTCAGATTCTGCAACGTCGGACCAAGAATAATCCGGTGCTGATTGGCGAACCCGGCGTCGGAAAAACTGCGATTGTCGAGGGGCTCGCACAGCGTATCGTCAATGACGAAGTGCCGGAATCCCTGCGTGGCAAGCGTGTGCTGTCACTTGACCTCGCCAGCTTGCTGGCCGGCGCCAAGTTCCGCGGCGAGTTCGAGGAGCGGTTGAAGTCCGTGCTGAAGGAGTTGGCGCAGGACGATGGCAGCAACATCGTTTTCATCGATGAACTGCACACCATGGTCGGGGCTGGCAAGGCCGAAGGTGCCATGGATGCCGGCAACATGCTCAAACCGGCGCTGGCGCGCGGCGAGCTGCACTGCATCGGTGCGACGACACTGGACGAGTACCGCAAATACATCGAAAAAGATGCCGCGCTTGAGCGCCGGTTCCAGAAGGTCATGGTCAATGAGCCCAACGTCGAGTCGACCATTGCGATTCTGCGCGGTTTGCAGGAGCGTTACGAACTGCACCATGGCGTTGAAATCACCGACCCGGCAATCGTTGCCGCGGCCGAGCTTTCCAACCGCTACATCACCGACCGCTTCCTGCCGGATAAGGCCATTGACCTGATCGACGAGGCGGCGGCGCGCATCCGCATGGAGATCGACTCCAAGCCGGAAGTGATGGATAAGCTCGACCGTCGCATCATCCAGCTCAAGATCGAGCGCGAAGCCGTCAAGAAAGAGACCGACGAGGCGTCCCTGCGTCGTTTGCAGATCATCGAGGAAGAACTTGAAAAGCTGCAGCGTGAGTACAACGACTTCGAAGTCATCTGGAAAAGCGAAAAGGCCGCGGTGCAGGGCACCGCGTCGATCAAAGAGGAAATCGACCGCGTGCGTGCGGAAATGGCCGAACTTCAGCGCAAGGGGCAGTTCGACAAGCTTGCCGAACTGCAATACGGCAAATTGCCCGAGCTCGAAGCGCGCCTGAAAGCCGCGGAGGTTTCCGGCGATGTGGCTACCGAGAAGCCACGCCTGCTGCGCACCCAGGTGGGTGCCGAGGAAATCGCCGAGGTGGTCTCGCGCGCGACCGGCATCCCGGTCTCCAAGATGATGAGCGGTGAACGTGAAAAACTCATCCACATGGAAGAGCGGTTGCACAGCCGCGTGGTCGGTCAGGACGAGGCTGTCGGGTTGGTGGCGGATGCGATCCGGCGCGCGCGCGCGGGGTTGTCCGATCCTTCGCGTCCAACGGGCTCCTTCCTGTTCCTCGGCCCGACCGGCGTGGGCAAGACCGAGCTGACCCGGGCACTTGCAGACTTCCTGTTCGATTCCGACGAGCACATGATCCGCATCGATATGAGCGAGTTCATGGAAAAGCACTCGGTGGCACGCCTGATCGGCGCCCCCCCGGGATACGTGGGGTATGAAGAGGGCGGTTACCTGACCGAAGCTGTGCGCCGCAAACCTTACAGCGTCATTCTGCTCGACGAGGTGGAAAAAGCGCACCCGGATGTGTTCAACGTACTGTTACAGGTGCTTGATGATGGCCGTCTGACTGACGGACAGGGTCGAACCGTGGATTTTCGCAACACGGTCATCGTCATGACGTCGAACCTGGGCTCGCAACATATCCAGAGCATGGTGGGCAAGCCCTACGAAGCGGTGAAGGAGGTGGTCTGGGACGAGGTCAAACTTCACTTCAGACCCGAGTTCCTGAACCGGATCGACGAGATTGTCGTGTTTCACGCTTTGCAGGCCCAGCACATCGAAAAAATCGCGCTGATACAGATCAAGCGGCTTGCGCAGCGCATGGCGCAGCATGAAATGCAGCTTGAAGTCTCGGACGCTGCCGTGGCCGAACTCGCCCGCAGCGGGTTTGACCCGGTATTCGGTGCCCGACCGCTCAAGCGCGCGATTCAGCAGCAACTCGAGAATCCGATCGCCAAGCAGATTCTCGAGGGCAAATTCGGGCCCAAGGATGTGGTGCCTGTCGACTGGCGTGATGGCAAGTTCGTTTTCACGCGAACCTTGCAGTAAGCGCACCGAGGGCGACCATGAACGTCGAGTTCCGGTCGCCCACAGTGCCTCTGTGGATCGCGTGCGGGCGCCTGGCGGGTAATATGCCCACTGGTATCATTGCACCTGCACCTGCACCTGCACCTGCACCTGCACCTGCGAAGCGGTCGAGCGGGTTTGCATCCTGAGGTGGGCGCACTTTTTTAGGGGCTCACCCTTGTCTTTTAGGGGCTTACCCCCGTCTTTTAGGGGCT
>JADZBO010000079.1 GCA_020851995.1 Burkholderiaceae bacterium | reverse complement strand
GGCGCAGTTCGACGCCGATCTCAATCAAGCCGGAGACGCATGAGCATGGGCGCCACCATGAGCCAGAAAATCCTCGCGCGTGCGAGCGGGCAGCCAGCGGTCGCGCCCGGCGATATCGTCTGGGCGAGCCCCGATCTGGTCACTGCACCCGAGGTCTCGTTTTCGGCCTACATTCGCCGTATCCGCGAAATCGGTGCGACGCGCCTCGCGCATCCGGACCGGGTCGCCGTGGTGATCGACCACGAGGTGCCGGTACACAGCCAGGCCGGCGCGGAGCGCAACATCCTGACGCGCAAACTGGTGCGGGACTGGTCGGTCAGGCACTTTTTCGATGGCGAGGGGATCACCCATCCGCTGATGGTCGAACGCGGCCTGTGCGGGCCCGGCATGCTGGTGGCAGGTGCCGACACGCATGCGCCCGGGTTGGGCGCGGTCGGCGCGCTGTCGGTTCCGTTTGGCTTCGAGGTCGCCATGGTTCTGGCCACGGGACAGATCTGGATGAAAGTGCCGGAGACGATCCGCGTGCGCCTGCACGGCAGTTGCGCGCCCGGCGTCTGCGCCCGCGACGTCGTGCTTGCGGTGATGGAATCGATTGACGGTGAAACCGCGAGCTACCGGGTCATCGAATACCAGGGCGCGGGTCTGGCATCGTTCTCGATCCCCGAGCGCATGACGCTGTGCGGCCTGACGGTGGACGCCGGTGCAAAATCCGGCATTGCCGAAGTGGACGATGCCTGCCTCGCCTACCTGGCCGAACGCGGTATTTCTGATGCGCAACGCCTGCGCAGTGACGCCGATGCGCACTATGCCCTGACGCTCGACATCGATCTTGCGACCCTCGCGCCCCGGGTGTCGATTCCGCCCTCGCCGTCCCACGTGCGCCGCGCGGAATCACTGCAGGACATCACCATCCAGCACGCCTACATCGGCTCGTGCGTGTCCGGTTCGATCGAGGACCTGCGCGCCGCAGCGGGGTTGCTCAAAGGCCGGCGCGTGCACGCCGATGTGCAATTGCTGGTGATCCCCGCCACACGGCGCGTGTTCACCCAGGCACTCGCCGAAGGGCTGCTCGACACACTCGCCGCCGCCGGCGCGCAGGTTTCGCCTTCGACCTGCGGACCGTGCTTCGGTGGCCTGGCGCAACTGGCCGAGGGCGAGCGGCGCATCAGCACCAGCACGCGCAACGATCCGGGCCGCATGGGCAGTGCGAAAGCACAGATTTACCTGGCGAGCGCGCTCACCGTGGCCGCCTCGGCCATCACGGGGCACATTACCGATCCCCGCACACTGACCGGAGCCATCGCATCATGACAGTCAGTCAGGGACGCGCCTGGAAGTTCGATGGCGACCTATCAAGCGACGAGCTCATCTCGGCGCGACACGTGTTCGAATTCGACGAAAAAATGCTGCGCAAGCATTTGCTCGAGGAAGTCAGGCCCGAAGTCGCCCGCGACGCACAGCCGGGCGACCTGCTCGTCTGCGCGGGCGCCTTCGCGCACGGCAGCAATCACAGCCACCCGTTCATCGCGATGAAAGCGCTGGGGCTCGGATTGCTGACGCGCTCGCTGTCGCGCGGCCCCTTCCGGCTGGCCATCTTTTTTGGCATCCCCTTCCTGATCGTTGGCGACGACGTGCTGCAGTCCATCGCGGATGGCGACCGGATCGACGTGGATTTCGCGACCGGGGTCATCACCAGCGAGGCGACGGGAATGCGCCACCAGGCCGAGCGGCTATCGCCCTTCCTGCAGGAAATCGTGGATGCCGGCGGCGGCCTCGAGCACGGCCGGCGGCAACTGGCACAACGCGGAGGCTGAGGCATGTCCAACGCGATCGAAGTCAGGGATCTGGTCAAGACCTACGCCACGCATGACGGTACGATGCTGCAGGCGCTCGGCCCCATCTCGGTCGAGGTGCCAAGCGGCGGTTTCATGACCATCGTCGGCCCCTCCGGGTGCGGCAAATCGACCCTGCTCAAGCTGCTTGCCGGGCTGATTCCGAAATCGTCCGGATCGATCCGGGTGTCGGGCACCGAAGTCACCGCGCCCCATCCGGATATCGGCATGGTGTTCCAGAGCCCGGTGCTGCTGCCCTGGAAGACCGCCATCGAAAACGTGCTCCTGCCCGCGCGCGTGTTGGGGCTGGACATGGCGCAGTCCCGCGAGCGCGCGCTGAAACTGCTGGCGATGGTGGGGCTGCAGGATTTCGCGGACAAGTATCCCAAGGAGCTTTCCGGCGGCATGCAGCAACGTGTGGCGATTGCCCGCGCGCTGATCCACGATCCGTCGATCCTGATGATGGACGAGCCGTTCGGCGCGCTCGATGCGATGACACGCGAACTGATGAACGTCGAGTTGCTGCGGATCTGGCATGAAGCGGGCAAAACGATTGTCTTTGTCACGCACTCGATCCCGGAGGCGGTGTTCCTGGCGACGCAAGTCATGGTGCTGTCGAATCGCCCTGGGCGCATCGCCGACATGGTCGATATCGATCTGCCCGGGAGTCGGACGCTCGACATCATGTCGACCGATGCCTTCGGCGTCTTTGCCAGCCGCATCCGTAGTCAATTCAACAGCCAGGGGCTGCTCTGATGAACTCACCCGTATCGTCTTCGCCGGTTGCCCGGCCACGCGCGCACAAGCGCAGTCTTGCCGCGCGGCTGCGCGCCAGGCCAGAGCTTGTGCTGATTCCGCTGGTGTTCATTGTCGTCACCGCCGTCTGGGAATGGGCGATTGCCCATTTTGCCGTACCCGAGTATGTGGCCCCCGCCCCGTCGGCGGTCGCCCGAGCGCTGATCAATGGCAAGTATCTGGACAACGCACTCTTCACGTTATCGGAAGCGATGATGGGGTTCGGTCTGGCGGCCGTCGCGGGCATCGTGCTGGGCGGGCTGATTGCCCAGTTCCCGCTGGTCGACAAGACACTCTACCCCTACCTGATCGCGATCCAGACGACGCCGAAGGTGGCGATCGCGCCGTTGTTCATCATCTGGTTCGGCTTTGGCATGACGTCCAAAGTGGTGATCGCGGCCACAGTCGCTTTCTTTCCGGTGTTGGTCAACGTGATCAGCGGCCTCAAATCCACCGATCCCGAACGAATCGAGCTGATGCGGTCGCTGCGCGCGACGCGATGGCAGACGTTCCGGATGGTGATGTTTCCAAGTGCGCTTCCAGTGATCTTCGCCGGGTTGAACATCGCCGTGATCTTCAGCCTGCTTGGTGCGATCGTGGGGGAGTTTCTGGGCTCGCGTCAGGGTCTGGGCAACGCCATCATGCAGATGAACGTCAATCTGGACACCGCGGGCGTGTTCGCCTCGCTCTTTGTGCTGTCGAGTATCGGAATTGCGCTTCATGTCGTCATGGGTGCCATCCAGCGGCGGCTGCTGTTCTGGACCGAGCAATCGAAGATACCCGTCGTTTAGTGCAGTTCGACGCTAGTGAGTGTAGTGTTCGACGCTAGTGAGTGTGGTGTTCGACGCCAGTGACCGGAGAACCGCATGTCAGGATTTAAGCTCGTACCGTTGTCCTCTGCGCTCGGCGCGCAAGTCATCGGGCTCGACCTGAAGGCTCCCATCTCCGCGGCTACGGCGCTGGC
>JADZBO010000078.1 GCA_020851995.1 Burkholderiaceae bacterium | reverse complement strand
ATCCTCGAAATCCAGAGGTTCGGCGCTGACCAGCCAGTTCACTTCGTGGCTGCTCTCAATGCCAAGATCGGCGCAGAGCATTGGCGTATCGCGACCGAAACTGCGCACATTGGCCACGGCAATCGACGGCACCATCCCCATGACCACCGGGTCATCGCGATTGACAACACACACTTGCGCCATGCCCAGGATACGAGCCTTCGCGGCTGCGTAGGCTTGCATGGATCCGTGCCAGTCGAGATGATCCTGCGTGACATTAAGCACCGCGGCCGCATCAAGACGAAGGCTGGTGGTCGTTTCAAGCTGAAAGCTTGAAAGTTCCAGAACCCACGCGGCAGGCAGATTGTCTGCATCGAGCGCATCCATGAGTGCATGAAGACCGCAGGGACTGATGTTACCGGCAACGCGGGCACGGATGCCCGCCGCCTCCAGCAGATGCCGCGTGAGCGCGGTCACCGTGGTTTTTCCATTGGTTCCGGTGATGCCAACGACCTGCGGGCGGTACTCCCGCGATTCGGCCAACTGAATCAGCGCACGCGCGAAGAGTTCGGTCTCACCGACGACTTCGATGCCGGCAGCGGCGGCCTCATCCAGCAGCTCCTTGACCGGCGATAACAGCGGTGAAAGGCCAGGGCTAAGCACCAGTTGCCGCACACCATCGAGCAGCGATGACGCAAACGTATCGCAGCCAAGGTGATAGTCGGCAGCATGGTCACCGATCGATTCGCGCAGCGCATCCAAACCCGCCGGGTTCACCCGCGTATCGGCGATGCGCAGTGGCCGCCCCTGCCTTGCGCACCAGCGCGCGGCGGCAACACCCGTCTCGCCCAGTCCGACAATCAGGATCGGGGAGGCGGGGTCAACCTGGGCGGTGGATGCGATCATCGAATTTTGAGCGAAGAGAGTCCGATCAGCACCAGCATCATGCTGATGATCCAGAAGCGCACGACGACCTGAGTCTCCTTCCAGCCGCCGACTTCGAAATGGTGGTGCAATGGCGCCATGCGCAGGATGCGGCGTCCCTGGCCGTATTTTCGCTTGGTGTATTTGAACCAGGTCACCTGGACCATCACCGACAGGGTCTCGGCCACAAACACGCCGCCCATGATGAAGAGGACGATTTCCTGGCGAACCACCACGGCGATGGTTCCCAGCATCCCGCCAAGCGCCAGCGCGCCGACGTCGCCCATGAAGACCTGCGCCGGATAGGCGTTGAACCAGAGGAACGCGAGCCCCGCGCCAGCAAGCGCTGCGCAAAGCACCATCAGTTCCCCTGAACCAGGGATATAAGGAAAAAGCAGGTAACGCGAGTAGTCGGTCCGCCCGATCACATAGGCAAACACGCCCAAAGCCGCGCCCACCATGACGGTTGGCATGATGGCGAGCCCATCCAGACCATCGGTCAGGTTGACCGCGTTGCTGGTTCCGACGATGACGATCCAGGTCAGCGCGACGAACCCGAATACACCGAGCGGGTAGCTGACAGACTTGAAGAACGGCACGATCAAGTCGGCGCGGGTTGGCAGGGGCATCGTGAAACCGCTGGCAACCCAGTCGCGGATTAACGGCCACACGTTGGCAGTCGCCGGCGCTGAAATCGCAAAGGTGAGGTAGACCGAGGCGACCAGACCGATCAGCGCCTGCCAGAAGAACTTCTGCCGGGCGGGCATCCCCTCTGGATCGCGGCGAACCACCTTGCGGTAGTCATCGACCCAGCCAATCCAGCCGAATCCAAACGTCACCAGCAACACGGCCCAGACGAACCGGTTGGTGAGATCGGCCCACAGCAGCGTGCTAATGCCGATGGCAATCAGGATCAGCGCGCCACCCATGGTGGGAGTGCCGGTCTTGATCAAGTGCGACTCTGGCCCGTAGCTGCGAACTGCCTGCCCGATCTTCAGCGCCGTCAGACGCCGGATGACGAACGGACCGGCAATCAATCCGATCACCAGCGCGGTGGCGCACGCGAGCACGGCGCGCAGCGTGATGTATTCAAACACCCCGAAACCCCTGAGGTGATTGTCAGCCAGCCATCCGAAGAGCTCATACAGCATGGCTCACCACTTCCCCGGGTGCAACCCCGTTCAAATCCATGTAGTCCTTCACGATCCTTTCCATGCGCATGAAGCGCGACCCCTTGACCAGTATGCTGGCCGGCGCAATCGCCCTCAACGCCTCGCAAACCTGCCCTTCGGCTTCAAATGCCACTGCGCCAGCCCCGAAGGCCAAAAGGCTTTCGCGCGTGGCGTGGCCCAGCGTGAACAGGCGGTCGATGCCCATTTCGCGCGCATAGGCGCCAACCTCGCGATGCATCGCCGGGCCGTTGTCACCGACTTCGCCCATGTCCCCAAGCACCAGCACCTGAGGTTTCGGCAGGCTGGCAAGCACGTCAACCGCGGCACGCACTGAATCCGGGTTCGCATTGTAAGTGTCATCGATCAACACCACGCCGCCTGGCAGCCGGTGCGGCTGCATACGGCCTGCGGCGGCCCGGAAACCCGCGAGTCCAGCCTCGACGCACGCGACCGGCACGCCAACTGACAGCGTGCATGCCGCAGCGGCCAGGGCATTACGCACATTGTGAGCGCCGGGCACGGGCAGAGCGATCCGGCGCGTTCCCGCCGGGGTGTGCATCAGAAAGGTTGAACCCAGGGCATCGGCAGTGATTTCGCTTGCCCAGACGTCGGCGTCGCGCCCTGCGTCACCAAAGCGTTGACGCGGATGCCCCGCCGAGAGTTCGTCCCAGAGCGCGGTGAACTCGTCATCGGATGGGTAAATGGCCACGCCGTTGACAGACAGCGCCTGCCAGACCTGCGCGTTTTCACGCGCCACTGCCTCGACCGTCGCCATGAACTCCTGGTGCTCGCGCTGCGCGTTGTTGACCAGCGCGACGGTCGGACGGGTGGCATGCGCCAGCACCGCGATCTCGCCCGGATGGTTCATGCCCATCTCAATGACCGCGACCTTATGGGCCGCCGTCAAACGCAGCAACGTCAAGGGCACCCCGAGTTCGTTGTTGAGATTGCCTGCGGTAGCCAGTCGTCCGTCTTCGCCCTGCCAGGCCGCCAGAATCGCGGCAATCATTTCCTTCGTGGTCGTTTTGCCATTGCTTCCGGTCACGGCGATCAGCGGGATCGCAAAACGCCGGCGCCAGGCCAGCCCGAGTTGCAGCAGCGCTGCCCGCGTGTCGCCCAACACGATTTGCGTGATCGGCTCGCCGGCTACTGAGTGCTCCACAATTGCCGCACAGGCCCCAGCAGCCGAAACCTGCGCCAGATAGTCATGCCCGTCGAACTTGTCCCCTCGCAACGCCAGGAACACAGCGCCGGACGTAATCTTGCGTGAGTCGGACTGCAGTGGCCGACCCTGCAGCAAGAGCATCGCGGCCCCAGCCCATTGCCGGTCGTCGAATACCTGGCGCCGGCCCGCGACTTCCTGATAGGTTTCGTGCCCTTTGCCAGCAAGCAGAACAATATCCGCAGGATCTGCAGACATGACCGCGTGCAAGATGGCCTGTGCGCGATCCGGTTCAATCAGAATATGCGTCGTGTCAGCCGGCAGGCCGGCGACGATCTGCGCAATGATCGCGTCCGGATTTTCGCTGCGCGGATTGTCGCTGGTCACCACCACGCGATCAGCGAGGCGCGCGGCGATCTCACCCATGATCGGACGCTTGCCCGCATCCCGGTTGCCGCCGCAGCCGAACACGCACCAGATTCGCCCTGCACGCGCCAGGGCCTGCGGGCGTAACGCCTGCAGCGCTCGTTCGAGCGCATCTGGCGTATGCGCGTAGTCCACGACCACCTGCGCAACGGCCTTTTCGGACAGCGGATTGACCACTTGCTCCAACCGCCCGTCAACGGACTGCAGCGATGACAACGCGGCGGCGATTTGTTTGGCTTTCCAGCCCTGCGTTGCCAGCACACCCGCGACACACAGAAAATTCGACACATTGTGCATGCCAGCCATGCACGACTCCACGCGGCCGTTGTACTGGCCGACGCAGAGATCAAAATGGATGCCGTCGGGAACCGCGCGCACCTCGCGCGCCGCAACGTCGCCGGACTCCGGTGCAAAGTCGATACCGTAACGCACGACCGGCGCGCGGCAGATTTGCGCCATGCGCAGCCCTGCGGGGTCGTCGGCATTGATCACCGCGTGGGTAAGACCAGGCCACGTAAAAAGGCGTGCCTTGGCCTGCTCGTAGACCTGCATGTCGCCGTGGTAGTCAATGTGGTCGCGCGTCAGATTAGTAAACGCCGCAACTGCGACAGCAACGCCGTCCAGACGCCCCTGGTCCAGTCCGATCGAGGAGGCTTCCATGATGACGCATTGCGCGCCGAGATCGCGCAGTCGCGCGAGCGTTCGGTGCACACTCACCACATCCGGTGTGGTCAGGGAACCCGCCTCAGGGCGACCATCCGGCAGCGTCAAGCCAAGCGTGCCGATTACCCCGGCCGGGATTCCGGCACCTCTGAGCGCCTGGGCGATCCACTGCGCGCAGGAGGTCTTGCCGTTGGTTCCCGTGATTGCGATGACTTGCAGCGTTGCGGACGGCTGTCCGTACCATTCGCTGGCGAAACCTCCGAGCCGCGCCCGCAGTCCGGAGACGCCAACGACGGGAACCGCCCATCGCGCATCGGACGGCGACTCGTCAGTGTCAAGGTGCGTCAGCACGGCAACAGCCCCGGCAGCGATAGCGTTCGCAATGTGATCGCGTCCGTCGCCGACAAGCCCGGGGCAGGCGATGAAGATGTCTCCGGCCCGGATCTCGCGCGAGTCGAGCCGAAGATTCGCATGACCCGGCGCCAGGCCGCGCACGTGTGCGACGAGTTGCGCGTCGGTCACGTCAGCAGAAATCGCAACGGGCAGGGTCATCGGAGAACTCCCGGTGCACTCGCCACAACCGCTGACTCAAACGGTGCGTCAGGCTTGACACCCAGGATGCGCAGCGTACCGCCCACGATGTTCGCAAAGACCGGGGCGGCGACCTTGCCGCCGTAATAGACGCCCGCCTGAGGTTCGTCAATGGTGACCGCCACGACGATGCGCGGGTTCGACACCGGGGAGATACCGACAAATGACCCGCGATAGCGGCTGGTGCTGTAGCGTCGGTCAACGATCTTGCGGGCCGTGCCGCTTTTGCCGGCCACACGATAGCCCTGCACCATCGCCGCCTTGGCACCGTCAGGGCCTGCGGCGGCCTCGAGCATGCCTCGAATCTTCTGCGCAATTTCCGGGCTGTAGACCCGGGTGGTGGTGGGCTCGTGATCGCGCTTGATCAGCGTCAGTCCGACCATGTCGCCGTTGCGTGCAAACACCGTATAGGCACGGGCCATCTGCAGCAACGATACGGATAGCCCGTAGCCGTAGGCCATCGTCGCCTTTTCGATCAGGCGCCAGCGTTCCCAGGGACGCAGACGCCCGGCGGCCGCGCCCGGAAAGCCGGTTTGCGGCGCCTGCCCGAAACCCAGCTCGGTAAAGCGGCTCCACATCTCCTTGGACTCAAGCCGTTCAGAGATCATCGTCATCCCGATGTTGCTTGATTTCAGCAGCACACCCGCCGGATCCAGCACACCGTTCTTGCTGACATCGCTGATCGTCGCGCCCTGATAGAAGAATTTTCCGCCGCCGGTATTAAACTGGGTACTGGTCGTAATGCGTTTTAGCTCCAGCGCGAGTGCCACGGTGAAGGGCTTCATGATCGAGCCGGGCTCGAATGTGTCGGTTAATGCCTGGTTGCGCAGATTGCCACCGCGGAAGGATTCGCGACGATTAGGGTTGTACGTAGGCATATTGCCGAGGGCGAGAATCTCGCCTGTCTGGGCGTCAATGACCACGGCCGCCGCCCCCTTGGCCTTATTGACGGTCATGGCCTCCTGCAGCGCTTTATAGACAACGAACTGGATTCGAGTGTCGATCGACAGACGGATATCGTGGCCATCCACCGGCAGGTTGACCGCGCGCACATCCTCGATCACCCGGCCCAGGCGATCCTTGATGACCCGGCGACTGCCGGGGCGCCCCGAAAGTGCCTCGTTGAACGCCAGCTCGACACCCTCCTGCCCCTGATCCTCGACGTTATTGAAGCCGACAATATTGGCGGTCACCTCGCCTTCCGGGTAGTAGCGTCGCGTCTCCGGTTGCTGATGAACACCAGGTATGCGCAATTCCGAGATTTTGGCTGCGGCCTCGAGAGGCACCTGGCGCTTGAGATAAACGAAGGTCTTGTCCTCATCGGCGAGTTTCTTGCGAAGTTCGGCCGGGGTCATCTCAAGGAGCTTGGCGAGTTGCTCCAGTTTCGCCGGGGGCGCTTCGTTGGCGTCTTCCGGGATGGCCCAGACCGCCCGCGCGGGAATGCTGGCGGCCAATACAACGCCGTTGCGGTCAGTGATCTTTCCGCGGCTCGCGGGCAACGTCAGCGTGCGCTCATAGCGGCGCGCGCCCTCCGTCACAAGGAACTCGGTCGACAGGACCTGCAGATACCCGGCGCGCAGCGCCAAGGCCAGGAACGCCAGCCCGATCAGGATCAACACGAGCCGTCCGCGCCACATCGGGAACTGAACCCGCAGCACAGGACTGCTGAAAAAGGGCATGCGCTTCATCGGCTGCCCCCTGGTGCGCCCGCGGCCGGCACAACCGCCTGATTGAGGTAGATCGTGCGATCGGGCACGATGGATTGCATGCGCAGCTCCTCGCGGGCCACGTGGTCCACGTGGGCGTTACGGGCGAGCTCTGCACGATCAAGTTGCAGTTGCCGCCAGCGGATGTCGAGTTCGCGGGCCTGCGCACGGGATCGATCAAGTTCGATGAACAACTGTCGGGCCTGGTAGCGCGCAGTGACCAGCGAAATCGCCGACAACATCAGCAGCACGGACACGAAGAGGTTGAGCCGGCCCATCACCGTGCTCCTTTCACGCGGCGGCGGGATTCGCTGGCAACGGGCAAAAAGGCATCAGCGCCCAGCGGCCCAAGCGACGTCGCGGTTCGCTGCGCGACCCGCAGCACAGCCGAACGCGCCCTCGGGTTAACTTCGATTTCCGTCGGTTCGGGCAAGACTCGCCCGAGCGAGTGCAAGAGCGGCTGTGGCATTTCCGATTCACGCAGCGGCAAACGGGCGTAAGCAGCCTGCGGACGCGAGGCCGCCGCAATGAACTGCTTGACCACGCGATCTTCCAGCGAGTGAAAACTGATCACGCCCATGCGTCCGCCTGCTTTCAACAATGTCAGAGCTGCCGCGAGGGCGCTCTCGAGTTCTTCGAGCTCCCGATTGACGTAAATCCGTAGAGCCTGAAAGGTGCGAGTTGCCGGGTGTTGGCCCTTTTCGCGCGTGCGGACGGTGCCTGACACGAGCTCGGCGAGGTCGAGCGTGGTAAGGATGGGCCGTTCTGCCCGGCGAGAAGCAATCGCCTTTGCAACCTGAAGAGCAAACCGTTCTTCGCCATATCGGACTATGACCTCCCGCATTTCATCCACACTGGCCCGAGCCAGCCACTGCGCGGCGGTTTCGCCGCGCGTGGTGTCCATCCTCATGTCCAGCGGGCCATCCCGCATGAACGAAAACCCTCGCCGCGCATCGTCGATCTGCGGTGAGGAAACCCCGAGATCCAGCATGACCCCGTCGACCAACCCGATACCCAGGCCGGACAAGGTGTCGCGCATCGTGCCAAACGCCTCATGCACCACCGTCACACGCACATCGGCTTGAGCCAGCCTGCGCGCCTCGGCAATCGCCTCGGGATCCTTGTCGAACACAACCAGACGCGCATCCGGCCCAAGCCGCGCCAGCAACGCGCGCGAATGCCCTCCGCGACCAAACGTCCCATCCACATAAATCCCCGACAACCGCTGCGCATCCCGTTCATCCGTATCCGGCAGGTCTTTTGACCGTTTGCCAAAGCGTGGCAGGGTCAGCGCATCAATAGTCGGCTCCAGGAGTACCGGCCGATGGGAAAAGTCAGTCACAACTTAAAAAGAAAACTGGTTCAGGACATCTCCCATGCCCTGCTGGAGATCCTCAGCCTCACGGCGTGCCAGGGATGCGGCATCCCAAAGCTCGAAGTGCGCACCCATGCCCAGCAGCATGACGTCGCGCGTCATGCCCGCAGCGGCGCGCAACTCCGGCGCGACCAGAATGCGTCCTGAACCGTCGATTTCGACATCTTGCGCATTGCCAAGCAGCAAACGCTGCAAAGCGCGAGCCTGCATCGGGAAGGCGGCGATCTGTTCGCGCTTGACCTCCCAGACAGGGCGGGGATACACCAGAAGGCATCCGTCAGGGTGACGGGTCAGCGTGAGGCAGCCCTTGGCCTGCTCAAGGAAGGCGTCACGATGCCGGGTCGGAACGTTAATCCGGCCCTTCGCATCGAGCGTCAGCGCGCTACTTCCCTGGAACACCTGATTTACCCCACAAATATGCACAAAAACCTACTTTTCCCCACTCTAAGGGAAAGGGCGAACGCGGTCAAGCGCAAATTGTGATTTTTTCAATCGCGACAAGGACTTAGGGGAACTTTCGAGGAACTATTGAAGAGAAATCCCTAGATAAATCAGGTGATTGGCGCAACTATTCAAAGTCGTTCGTCAAGAAGAGAGTGCAAGGCAGACCTATAGGCCGGATTCTGTAGACCGGCTTTCGTCGGCCGGCGATCATTCCTCTGGGCATCCCGTTGCCTGGATGCTCTAGCCACCTACCCGCATGCTTGAACGAGCCGCCCTTCGCGGTCGAAACCGCACGCATGCCTATTTGGTGTTGCTCCGGGTAGAGGTTGCCGCGTTTCACCCTGCAGCGCCCGCTTCGCCATAGGCGACGCGCACACCACGGTCAAACCGTGGCGGTGTGCGCCCGACTGGACGCACCCTCGCTGCAGACTCGTCTCTGTGGCCCTGTTCCTCAGCCGGAGCAGCGCGTGAGCGCTGACCGACCGGACGGCCGTTAGCCGCTACCCTGCCCTGTGGAGTCCGGACCTTCCTCGATGCCGTAAGCACCGCGATCGCCCAGTCTGCCCTGCCCCCGAATTGTACGGGTGAATTCGGCGCCGAGCCCGCACCTGCCACAAAAGCGACTTGCGCACGCCTTGATACAACACCGCACGCTCCTCTGCGACAATAGCGACTTGCCGCCAAATTTCCAGGCGCGGCCTGTATCCGCCACTGCCAATGTCCAGCCAAGCCCTCATCACGCTCAATCAGGTCCATCTTGCCTACGGTCACCATCCCCTGCTCGATGGCGCGGACATGTCCATCCAGTCCGGCGAACGCATCGGCCTGATCGGACGCAACGGCGCAGGCAAGTCCTCGCTGCTCCGCCTTCTGGACGGGCGTACGCAACCCGACGATGGCGAGGTCGTGACCTCAGGCCAGGTGCAAGTCGCCACCGTCGAGCAGGAGCCGGCGCTGGACGAAACACTCACGGTCATCGAATGCGTGCTGGGCGATCAGGATCCCTACCATGAGGACTGGGCACGCGCGTCCCGCGCCCGGGCACTTGTCGACAAACTGGATTTACCCCCGGATGCAAACGTCGGCGCACTCTCGGGCGGCATGCGCAAGCGCGTGGCGCTGGCCCGGGCACTTGCAGCCGAACCCAATCTGCTGCTGCTGGACGAACCGACCAATCACCTCGATCTTGACGGCATTCTCTGGCTCGAAGGAGCATTGCGTCAGTGGCCCGGCAGCGCGATCATCATTACGCACGACCGCCGCTTTCTCGATTCGGTTGCCACCCGGATTGTCGAACTGGACCGGGGACGCCTGCTGAGCTTCCCGGGCAACTTCTCTGACTGGCAGACGCGCAAAGCCCAGTGGCTTGAATCCGAACGCATGGAGAACGCGCGGTTCGACAAATTACTCGCACAAGAAGAGGTCTGGATCCGCAAGGGCGTCGAAGCCAGGCGCACGCGCAATGAAGGGCGAGTGCGTCGCCTGGAGGCGCTTCGGCGCGAGCGATCCTCACGCCGGGATCGATTGGGCAACGTCAATCTGGCCATCGACACAGGCCAGCGCTCAGGCAAACTCGTCGCCGAACTCGATCATGTCAGCAAGTCCTTTGGCGAGCACTGTGTCGTGCGCGACTACTCCACGACGATCATGCGCGGCGATCGCATCGGACTGATCGGCCCGAATGGTGCCGGAAAGTCCACCCTGCTGCGCCTGATCGTCGGCACACTCGAGCCGGATTCCGGATCGGTGCGCCTGGGTACCAACCTGGCCGTCGCGTATTTCGATCAGATGCGAAGCCAACTCGACGAAACCGCAACGCTTGCCGACGTCATCAACCCTGGCAGCGAATGGATCGAAATCGGCGGCACGCGCAAGCACGTCATGAGCTACCTGGGCGATTTCCTGTTCTCGCCGGCGCGGGCACAATCCCCCGTGAGCAGCCTGTCCGGCGGCGAGCGCGCGCGGTTGCTGCTGGCGAGGCTTTTTGCGCGTCCCGCGAATGTGCTCGTGCTGGACGAACCCACTAACGATCTCGATATCGAAACCCTCGAATTGCTTGAAGAGTTGCTGCAGGAATATTCCGGCACGGTGCTGTTGGTCAGCCACGACCGCAGTTTTCTCGACAACGTCGTCACGCAGACCATCGTCAGCGAGGGTGAGGGACGCTGGAAGGACTACGTTGGCGGCTATGCCGACTGGGAACAGCAAACCAGATCTTCACGCGCGATCTCCGAGGCCAGCGGGTCGCCGCGTTCCGGCAAACAGCAAGGCGCTGAAGCCGCCCGCCAGGTCGGCCAAAGCGCCGCTGCGCCGGCGATACCGGCAACGTCACCGGCAGCCTCAACCGCAGTGGCCTCGCCGGGCACCGCGCAACAAGGCGCTCCGACGCGCAACCGCGCGGGTCGCATGGCCCCCTGGGAGCTGCGCGAACTTGAAGAGATTCCTGCGCAAATCAGCACACTCGAACAGGAACAGGAATCGCTCACTACGCAGCTAGGCGATAGCGCCCTCTACCGGGACGATCCGTCAAAGGTTGCGCAGATCCAGCAACGACTGGCAGCGATCGAGACGGACCTTGCCGCTAAATTCGAGCGCTGGGAGGCACTGGAAGCCCGCGCCGGTTAGAGTGCGGATTCCTGGTATTCGACCTCT
>JADZBO010000077.1 GCA_020851995.1 Burkholderiaceae bacterium | reverse complement strand
CGTTACCTCTGTGCCATCGTCGACCAGGGCATGAACATCACCAGGGCTGCCAGGTTTTTGCAGACGTCGCAGCCCGGCATCAGCCGTTACCTGCAGTTGCTCGAAGCGGAGTTTGGCGTCAAATTGTTGCTGCGGGACGGTAATCGTATCCTTGGTCTCACTCAGATTGGTCAGACAGTCTACGCGGCGGCCAAGCGCATCCAGAATGAGGTCGCCGGTGTCAGTGCCGCCGTCAGCGAATACCGTAACGGTGACGTCGGTGACCTGACGCTGGCGGTTGCGCATGGCCTGGCCCGGTACAAGTTACCTCCCCTCATTCGCCACTTCATGGATGCATTCCCGAAGGTCAAATTCAACCTCCGGCAGGGCACCCATGCGCAAATCTGGGTTTGGCTCGCCACGGGCGAAGCGGATATGGCGATCGCGTCGATGCCCAGCGAAAACATCAGCGACATTATTTTGTTGCAGTGCGACGAGATCTACCGCGTCGCGCTCACGCCCTCCGGGCACCCCCTGACCCAGAAGCGCACGATCTCGCTGCGCGATCTCGCCAGCTATCCGATCATCACCTACGAACAAGGCGTGACGGCACGGATTCCGATCCTCAGGGCTTTTCAGAAAAAGCGGGTCGAACCCAATATTGTCCTCACCGCGACAGACGAAGATACGATGAAACTCTACGTGCGCGCCGGACTTGGAATCGCCCTGGTGGGACATTTGTCGTACAACGAAGAACAGGATGCGGGCCTGGCCATGGTGGACGCAAGAAATCTGTTCGAGCCGAGCCCTATCTACCTGGGTATCCGGCGCAACACCTACCTGCCCAACTACATGATTTCATTCGTGAATCTTGTCGCGCCGCACCTTTCCGAGACGCTGAACAACCAGGATCTGCAGTCACTGGACCGCTTTACGCCCTGATCGATCCGTACGGATGCGTCAGTCGCAGCCTGACGATTCAGCGACCCGAATTGCGGAGTAGTATTCGATCATTCTGTGTTCCACAGTTTGGTGGATCGCCTTTTTCCGAATGCCTCCCCGCCTAGACGGCTGAGGTTTGCTACACCTCTGAACACACGTTGAAGATGATCAAGCTGTTAACAAACGGGCTCGTGGCCCTGATGCTGGTCGGATGCGCGTCACGCCCCATCAATCCGCCGATCAGTTCGACCATCCGGGAGAACGGCTACCAATTCGAAACCGTGCATTCTCGGGCGACGGATCAGGAGAACCTGGTGGTGTTGGCGTTCTCTGGCGGAGGCACACGTGCGGCGGCGTTTTCGTATGGTGTGCTCGAATTTCTGCGCAAGACCCACCTGACTGGGCCAAGAGGCGACAAGATTCGCCTGCTGGATGAAGTGGATGTGATCACGGGTGTTTCGGGCGGCAGTTTCACAGCGCTTTCTTACGGACTTTACGGCGATGAGCTCTTTTCCAGCTATGAAAAGCGCTTTCTGAAGCGCAACGTACAAGGCGAAATCATTGCCCGGGTGCTCAACCCCACGTTCTGGCCAAGTTTGTCGTCCGCCGGATGGGGTCGCTCCGAGCTGGCCGCGCAGTACTACGACGAGATCCTGTTCAACGGCGCGACGTTTGCCGATCTGAAGCGCAAGAACGCGCCCTTTATCGTGGCATCCGCCACGGACCTCTCCTCAGGTTCACGGTTCGTCTTCAACCAGCGCATCTTCAATGTGATGTGCTCGGATCTCGATGCAGTACCCCTTTCGCGTGCGGCAGCTGCGTCTTCGGCGGTTCCGGTCATACTCTCGCCCGTCACCTTCAACAATTACGGCGGCACGTGCGGCTGGGAGCCCACGGAGTGGATGAAACCTTTGCTCAACAAAGAGGATGTTGCGCGTCCTGCTGCGCGTGCTGCGACGACTGTCGCCACCGAACTCGCCCTGAGCGACGGCGAGCGGCGGCCTTTCATTCACGTTGTCGACGGAGGAATTTCGGACAATTTGGGAATGGGTGGCGTACTCGACGCACTGGAAACCCTCGAAGCGCTATACGACACCAACATCACCAGCCCACTGGACCATGTGCGGCGCGTGATCGTGTTCATCGTGAATTCAATGTCGGAGCCTGAAAACCGATGGGACCAATCGGAACGCCCCCCTAACAGCCTGACCGTGCTTCTCAGAGCCGCCGGCACACCCATTGACCATTCCTCGCAGGCAACCGTCGAACAACTCAACGACATGGCCTTCCGCTGGCGCACGATGCAGTCGATACGGCGGGCTCTGACCGAACAAGACCTGAAAAACCCTCGTCTCGCCAAATTGCTGCGCACGCCCGATGCCGAAATCTACGCGATCGATGTGTCATTCCGGCGGATCAAGGACGAGGACGAGCGCTTCTACCTGAATCAGCAACCCACCTCGTTCGTCCTTCCGGACGAAGCAGTCGATCGACTTCGCGCTGCAGCCGGCAAGATCATCATGGAATCGCCCGAATTCGAGCGATTACTCAAGACTGTCGGCGCGACGGTCGACCCCGCACCACCTGTGGAGTACAAGCAACCGGACCGCTCCCCGGACGTGCTCTTGGGCGGAGGCTAACCGCCTCGGGTCGCGGGCTCAGCCAAGCCGGGCGATCAGCGCACGGGTAAATTCACGCGTTGTCGCCTTGCCCCGCAAATCCATTGTCCTGACCTGATCAACCGTCAGTGTCAGCTCGATCGCCTTACGCAGACGATCCGCTAGTTGCGATTCACCCACGTGATCGAGCATCATGGCTGACGAGAGCAGCAGCGACACGGGATTGGCAATGCCCTTGCCGGCGATGTCAGGCGCCGAACCATGGATTGCCTCGAACATCGCGACATCCTCGCCCATGTTCGCACCGGGCGCCAACCCGAGGCCACCGACCAGGCCAGCGATCTGGTCAGAGAGGATATCGCCAAACAGGTTGGTGCACAGCAGCATATCGAACTGGTAGGGATTGAGCACCAGTTGCATGGCGCAGGCATCGACAATCCGATCCTCAACCTGCACCCGTCCCTCGTATTGCCTGGCCACGTTGCGCGCTTCTTCCAGGAATAAACCGCTGAGCACTTTGAGCACGTTAGCCTTATGCACAATGGTGATCTTCTTGCGGTTGTTCCGCAACGCGTATTCAAATGCATAACGGGCAATGCGCCGGCATTCCGCGCGCGTATTGACACCGCCGGACATGGCCGCGGCGCGCGGATCGTCGCCAATTCGGATGTAGTGTTCATGCGCCACGTAGAACCCTTCCAGGTTCTCGCGAATCAGCACAATGTCGATATCCTCGTAGCGGCCGGGCACGATGGTCCGGGCCGGGCGCACGTTGGCAAAAAGATCGAACTCTTCGCGCATCCGCACCGTCGCCGAGCGGTAGCCTTTGGCCAGCGGCGTGGAAAGCGGTCCTTTGAGCGCAAGGCGGGTGCGTCGGATGCTCGCGAGAGTCTCTTCCGGCAAGGGATCGCCCTTTTCCTCGTACCCGGCAAGACCTGCCAGCTGCCTGTCCCAGACAAACGGCGCACCGAGCGCCGCCAGCACCTCGACGGCGGACTCCATGATTTCCGGTCCGATACCATCGCCGGGAATCAAGGTGACAGGGATGGGGGCGGCGTTCTGCGTGGACATCGATCGTTTCCTTCAGTCAGGCTTCATGTTGTTGATCTGAACAATGCGCGTTGCGAGATCGGATTAGTCCTTGCCTTCAGGATAATATATTTTCACGGTCTGAATTCCAGCCGAATCCGCAGACTCCGGGAGCATCCCGCATGAATCCGTCCGTTGAATCCTTTTTTGACGATGTCACGTCCACATTCACCCATGTTGTCTATGAATCCCCGGGCAGCCCGGCCATCATCATTGATCCCGTGCTGGATTACGACCCGAAATCCGGACGTACCCGGCCGATCAGCGCCGACGCGGCAATTGAATTTGTGCGCGCCAACGATCTGAAGGTGGACTGGATTCTTGAAACACACGCCCACGCCGATCATCTGAGCTCTGCGCAGTACCTGAAAGACCGGCTCGGCGGCCGTACGGCAATCGGGGAACACATCCGCGCAGTGCAGTCGGTGTTCAGGGATATTTTCAATCTCGGTGCTGACTTTCCGGTCGACGGCTCTCAGTTTGACCGGCTGCTGGCGGATGGAGACGAAATCCGCGCCGGCAACCTGGTCTGCCGCGCCATGGCCGTGCCGGGCCACACGCCAGCGTGCATGGCATACGCGATCGGCGACGCGATTTTCCTTGGCGACACGATGTTCATGCCCGATGTCGGCACCGCCCGCTGCGATTTTCCGGGCGGCGATGCC
The DNA here is from genome assembly GCA_020851995.1 of Burkholderiaceae bacterium. Lineage (GTDB taxonomy): Bacteria > Pseudomonadota > Gammaproteobacteria > Burkholderiales > Burkholderiaceae_B > Zwartia. The sequence continues at coordinate 6,935 of JADZBO010000077.1, read as the reverse complement.
GCCACCCTGTACCAGTCGATCCGCAAGATTCTGGCTCACGAACCGCAAACCCGTCTGTATCTGTGCCACGATTACCCAACGAGCGGCAGGTCAGCCTCGGCCTTCACCACGATTGCGGACCAGCGCGCCGATAACATTCATATCCGCGACGGTGTGACCGAAGCGCAGTTCGTCGCGATGCGCAGCGCGCGCGATGCAAAACTGCAAATGCCGGTCCTGATCCTGCCCGCGATCCAGGTCAACATTCGGGCCGGCCATCTGCCTGCGCCGGATAGCAATGGGGTTTCTTACCTGCGGATCCCAATCAACATGCTCTGAATCAACCACCGGCTCACGCATTGTCCTGTTCGCCGGCCCGCCGTCGCTTCAAAGATACTCGGGTATTGCCCGATAGGCGAGCATCTGAATCTGCCCGACAATCAGGAACTGGCAGCCCGGATTGAAGTGCCAGCCCGGATTGATTCACCCGCGTCAAACTTGATTAACCCGAGCAAGGCGCGATTCACGGTCAGTCAGGCAAATCGCGACTAGCCTTTGCGCCGAACGCAACGGCAATTCCCATGAAGACCCTCTACCTGATACGTCATGCCAAAGCGATGCCGGTTGCGCCCTCGATGCGCGACCGCGATCGCCCTCTGGATACACGCGGTGAACACGATGCCAAAGCGCTCGGCAAGCGCCTGCACCATGACAAGGTGCATGTGGACCGAATCATCAGCAGTCCCGCGCGGCGCGCCTTGTCCACGGCCCGTATCGTTGCGCACAAACTGGTTCTGGAGGAAAAAAACATCGCCATCGACGACCGGATTTACGCGAGTGACCCCGATACGCTTTTGCGCATCATCATGGAAACGCCTCCGGAGGTCGGTTCGCTGATGGTCTTCGGACACAATCCGGAATTCTCGGAGCTCGCCCAGCGCTTCTGCGACGAACTCGGCGCGATGCCAACCTGCAGCCTGGCGCGATTTCGTTTCGATGTGGATTCGTGGAAGGACATTGAGGGTGCTGTACCCGTCGACGCCTATCTTGAGACGCCCTGACTTGAGGCACCATGACCACTGCCCTTGTCACGGCGTACCCGGCGAGCGTCATCGCAAGTAGTTCAAACAAGGTACATCGGCTCAAGAGATCGCAATGATTTCACGGAAGTGACATCGGCTCAATTGGGCGCAATGCTTTTCGACGCCTGGGGTTGGCCAAATTCGCCGCGACGGCGTCACAGAAAGGACATCAGAGACCAGACGCTGAAGTTCTCGACCTCCAGGATGGTTCGGTCAATGTTCGCAGCGATATCCAACCCCAGAACGGGCTCGAGCAATCCGCGCGCCTTTTGGCGGATCCGCTCGGGCGGCACCGGTCTCGTCCAGCTTCCCAACGGTGCATCGCAGCGACACGTAACCGTGCGCCCCGAATCAAGCTCGACCGCAACCTCCACGTGCATCTGATCCAGACGTCCGGGAATCGACGGATCGTTGACGAGTTCGATGCGCTCAAGCAATGTCACCGCGTCTGGAGCGAAGCGTCGGGAGTCAGCAAACGATTCGGGATCAACGCGCCCGTCCAGCAGGGCGACCGCCGTGGTGTATTGCCACGAAAACTTGCCGTCCAGGCCATTCACCGGTCGCGGGCGGTCAATGTAGGGCATGACCGGTGTGCGCAGCACAACGCGCCGGATACAGGACGCCAGATCCGAAGCGCCGATTTCCTCGCGCGCGGCAAGGGCCGCCGTAATCACAAAGTGCGTGGCAAACTGGGATGGGAACAGCTTCCACGAAGGACCGGGATCCAGCGCGCGCGCAACCCGCAGTGGCGCGGTGAGGTGGGACGGGTCAAACGTCTGCCCGAACATGGCGATGCCCCAGCCCCTCGGGCTGCCGATCGCGTCCTCGTTCGCCGTGAATCCTTCAGCGGCGAGCAAGGCACACTCGAGTCCGTTGGCCGCACCGTCTCCGCAATGCAGCGCCTTGGTCATTGAGCCGACATTGGCCAGGACAGCCCCTGACCGCGATGCGGCCATGCTGACCGCAGCCGTTGTCCGATCAGGATCCAACCCGAGAAACTGCGCGCACGCAAGCGCCGATGCGAGCGGACCGACGATTCCGGGCGGATGCAGTGTCAGCTTGCCCGGTTCGAACTGACCCGACGACATTCTGAGTCGCCCCTGGGCTTCGACGCCTCTGGCGATTGCCTGCAGCATCCGCGCACCGAGAGCCGGCTCGCCGTCCCGTTCGCGGGACTCGGCCAGCGCGAGCAACGCCGGAAGCAGCGGAGACAACGCATGGTTCGGCGGATTCCACATCGGTTCGAAATCGAGCACATGCATTGCGGCACCGTTCACGCGTGCCGCCTGCACGACTCCGGTCGAAAATCCCTTGCCAATGACCCGCGCCCGGCCTTCAGGACATTCGCGCCGCGCCAGCGCAGCCAGAATGCCGGGGCCGGGCTCACTCGCGCCCGCCACTGCGACCGCGATCCCGTCAAGCAGCAGCAGGCGACACTGTAGTTGCAGCGCCGGATCGTCAGCCGGCCAGTCCGATAGAAGTTTTACAAACTGGCGCGTGACTGAATCAGGGTTTACCCTTATCGACTGCATTATTTTTTTCTCCCACACTCCTCGCGGCAAACGATAATAAATGAAATCTTAAATTGCGAATGCGCCAGTGAGCGCATGGGGGATGGACACATGGTCTCTGGGCATCAGTCGCTCGGGTACGGCGCATTTTTTGCGCCCGTAAAAAAATTTCTGCGTTGCACGATCGCGGGTTTTGCGCTCACCACATCGCTCGCAACTGTCGCGCAGGCGCAACCCGCGGCACCGTCCCCGGAGCAATGGAGCGCAATCGTTGAGGCAGCAAAAAAAGAGGGCATGCTGACCTTCTATCACAACACCCGACCCCAGGGCATCGAGAAATTGTTGTCTGAATTTCGCAAAGACTACCCCGGCATCAAAACTGAACACATCCGCCTGGGCAGCGCTGCGCTCAACGAGCGTTTCGGCACCGAATATTCCGCTGGTCGCAACCTCGCCGACGTCCTGGTGACCTTCCCCGACGAAGTCCTTTTCAAGGGTGTGGATCAGAATGGCTGGGCGCTCGAGTGGACACCGCCGGAACTCGGTGCGTTCGCGGCGCAGGCAAACCGCAACAACCGCATGTTTGCCCTGCACACCACGCGCAACGTCATCATCTATAACAAGCAACGCGTCAAGCCGGCAGATGCCCCCAAAGAGTGGGAAGACCTCTGGAACCCCAAGTTCAAGGGCAAGGCGGCAATGGATCCTCCGTGGCGATCCAATGCGGTCCAGGGCCTGATGGTGCTCTGGGCCAGAAACGGAATCCCCGACGCCGCACAGAAACTCAAGGCCAACGATATCCGCTTTTTTGAAGGATCCGCCGGCGTGTATCAGGCGGTGCTGCGCGGCGACGCCCTCATCGGTACGCTGGCCGACCTTCCGCTCGAGCCCGGACTGGTCGATGGCGCACCGATCGGCTTCGTCTATCCAAAATCCGGCACTGCGGTGATTGACGGCTATGCGCTGGTAGCAACCAAGGCGCCTCATCCCAATGCAGCCAAAGTGTTCGTCAACTGGCTGATGTCAGCCAAAGGACAGGCCATCCTGCAGGAAACGGACGGCTTGCCCGTCACCCGCCCGGGCGTGCCGCCCCCCAAATTCATCCCACCGACCTCGTCGCTATCCAACGTGATTGACACGACCAAGAGCTCGTATGGCGTGAACCTGAACAAGGAAATCAATACCTGGCGAGAGACCTTCGGCATCAAGTAGCGGTGATGGCATCTTCAACCACTTCGTTGCACGCGCAATCCGCCCCGCAGCGTCCCGACAGACCCACGCCAAAACCGCCGGCCTCTAAACGGGCGGACAGCCGCTTTAACGTCATTGGTTCGACCTACGTCATTGTCATGGCAGTCGTTGGGCTGATGTCGCTGATTCCGGTCGCGGCACTGGTGCTGGGGAGCCTGCGCGATTCCCCCCCGGGGCAGGAGGGCCACTGGACCCTGCAAAACTGGATTGACCTGACCTCGCCGGGCGTTGTGGACACGCTGTTCACGACGTTGCAGATTTCGCTGATCACCACCATCGTCGCGATGATCATCGGGACCGCGCTCGCGCTGGTGATCCACCGAACCGATTTTCGCTGGCCAAACACGATGACGGGCCTGCTTGGCCTGAGCTTTTACTTTCCTTCGTTCATTCTGGCGATGGCGTGGATCGTGATCGGATCACCGGGCGGACTCATCAACGACATCGCGCGCGCTCTGTTCGATGTCGAACTCGATGTAGACATCTACTCCGTGTCGGGAATCATTCTGGTGATGATCCTGCATCAGGTGCCTTTCGTGTACCTGACCATGCGCGGACCGGTGCTGGGCATGGATCCAAGCTATGAGGAAGCCGCGCGCACGGCGGGTGCCTCGCCGATCACGATGCTGCTCAAAGTCACATTGCCGATGCTGTTTTACGCACTGGCCTCAAGCGCCCTGCTCTGCCTCATCATGTGCCTCGAACAGTTCGGCATCCCGGTGCTGATCGGCATCCCGGGACGCGTGACCGTGCTGGCGACCCAGATCTACCTGCTGTGCCGGTTTCCGCCGACCGCGTTCGGGCTGGCTGCCGCGGTCGGCCTGACACTTTCTGTGATCACGGCCGTGATGATCCTGCTGCAGCGCCGACTCGGCAATCAGGGCAAAGCCGTGGCGACCACCGGCAAGGCCGGTCGGATTACGCCAATCCGGCTCGGCAAACTGCGCCTGCCTGTCGACCTGTTCTGCGGCCTGTTTATCGCGATGAGTCTTGTACTTCCGACCCTGATCCTGCTCTACACATCGGTACTCAAATTTTTCTCGGCGAATCCGTTTGAGGCAGCCTACACGCTGCGCAACTACGTCACCATCTGGGAATCCGAGGGCGTGCACACGGCTGTATGGAACACCCTGCTGGTGTCGGGCGGCGGCGCACTGGTCGGAGTGCTGCTTGGCGCCGCCTGCAGCTACTTCACGGTGCGGCTCAAACCGACCGGCTATCGAATCCTCGATGCCCTGGTCATGCTGCCATTCGGGGTGCCCGGTATCGTGCTGGGCCTGGGCCTGCTGTGGGCGTATGCCTACCTGCCCCTGCCCATCTATGGCACCATGACACTCATTATTCTGGCCTACGTGACCCGCTTCCTGCCTTACGCCAGCGAGACCGCCGGGGCGCGCTTCATCCAGCTCGACCGCAGTCTCGAGGAAGCGGCCTGGACCGCTGGCGCATCGCGCCAGGGCGGCATCTGGCGCATTTTGCTGCCCCTTTCACTGCCATCGCTGCAAAGCGGCTATTTTCTGCTCTTCATGGCGTTCTTCCGGGAGATCTCGGCGACCATCCTCATCTTCACGGCGTCGACCTCCGTGCTCTCGGTTTCGATCTGGTCCTACTTCGAGCAAGCGGATTGGGGCATGGCAAGCGCCTTGTCGATCGTTGCCATGGTCATGATGGTCGCCATCATGTCGTTCATGATGTGGGCGATGCCCGGCGCGCGCAGAAGATAAGGAATCAGAGCATGACAATATCGGTGCGCAATCTGGTCAAAAGGTACAACGACACGACCGTCATCAAGGGAATCTCTTTTGAAGTAGCGGCAGGAGAATTTGTGACTCTGCTCGGCCCCAGTGGGTGCGGAAAAACCACGACATTGCGATGCATTGCCGGACTTGAAACGATCAGCGAAGGTCAGATCCGTATCAACGATCTGACGGTTTCCGACGCGGCCCGGAACATCTTCGTAGCTCCCAATGAACGCCACCTGGGGATGGTGTTTCAATCCTATGCCGTCTGGCCGCACATGACGGTCGCCCAGAACGTGGCCTTCCCACTCACCGTGCGAGGGCGCAAAGATACGGCCGAGGATGTGAAGTGGGCCCTGGAGATTGTCGGTATGGGGCCACTCGCCGAGCGCCGTCCTTCCGAACTCTCAGGCGGTCAGCAGCAACGGGTCGCGCTGGCGCGCGCCATCGCCGGGCATCCAGACCTCCTGCTGTTTGACGAACCCCTCTCCAACCTTGACGCGCGCCTGCGCGACCGTACACGGCTCGAAATCAGTCGAATCCAGCGTGAACTCAAAGTCCCTGCGATCTACGTGACACACGACCAGACTGAGGCGCTTTCCATGTCTGACCGCATCATCGTGATGGAAAGCGGTCATGTGATGCAGGAAGGCACCCCTGACGCGATCTACCACGCCCCGGTTAACCGCTTTGTCGCTGATTTCATTGGTAGCGCGAATTTCCTGAACGTCCGGCGCCAGGGCGATCGCTGGCTCGTCGCCGACGGCACTGTGCTGCATGTGCACGCACAGCCCGAGGGCGACCGCGACCGCCCTCTGTCCGCTCTGGTACGACCTGAGGCGATTCGGGTTGAACGCACTGAACCGAACGTCGGCGCGTCAACTGACGGACCCGGCGTCAACCGCCTTGCCGGCGTGGTCACCCGGAGTGTATTTCTTGGCGCCTACATCGAACATCTCGTGGACATTGCCGGCAGGCAGGTTCGCGCCCATACCCGCGAGCCCATACCCGCGGGAACCCCGATCAACCTTTTGTTTAACGCTGCAGACTGCAGACTGGTAGATAACCATGACTAACTCTTCTCCGCGCAACCCGACGCGCCCCGCTGCCGCAATACTTGCAGACTTTGCTGCGGGCTTGCAGTTCGACCACTTGCCTGCCGCCGTCTTGTCGCGGGCCAAGTTGCTGATTCTCGACGCTCTGGGTTGCGGCCTGGCGGCCAACGCCTACGATTTCGCCGACACGTCCGTGGCCAGCATCCAGACGCTGAGCGAGGCCACGATCGGCGCGCCGGCAAATGCGCAAGGCTGCAGCATCGTCGGGCGCGATCTGCGCCTGCCCGTGCGCGACGCGGCGCTGGCCAATGGCATGCT
>JADZBO010000076.1 GCA_020851995.1 Burkholderiaceae bacterium | reverse complement strand
TTGACTCAGCAGGTCGTCTGTCGCGCCGGCCGCACCCGGTGGCGCTGGGCTCGGCACTGACCCACCCACGCATCACGACCGACTACTCCGAGGCACTGCTCGAACTCATCACGTCCCCACACCGAAAGGTTGACGATCTCATCGCCGAGATCGGCGAAATCCACCGTGTCGTCGCCGCGAACCTGGGCGACGAACTGATGTGGAATCACTCGATGCCCGCGACACTACCAGCCGAACCGGACATTCCGATCGCCTGGTACGGCACCTCGAACACCGGCATGCTCAAGCATGTCTACCGACGCGGTCTCGCCGTGCGATACGGCAAGACCATGCAGTGCATCGCCGGCCTGCACTACAACTTTTCCTTCGACGACGGCATCTGGGATCTGCTCGGCTTCCCCGGTAGCAACGCCAGCGCGCGCAGATCGGCAGGCTATATCTCGCTGATCCGCAACTTCATGCGCTACAGCTGGCTTCTCATGTACCTTTTCGGCGCCACGCCGGCGCTTTCCAGGGATTTTCTGCAGGACGGCGAATCAAACGGGCTTGAAGCGCTCGACGACAAGACGCTCTTCCTGCCCTATGCGACCAGCCTGCGCATGAGCGACCTGGGCTACCAGAACAAGGCGCAATCCGGCCTCAAGCTCTGTTACAACGACCTCGATACTTTTCTGTCCCGCCTCTACAACGCGGTCACGACGCCATGGCCGGCCTACCAGGAAATCGGCACCCACCGGGACGGGCAGTGGATTCAGCTCAACACCAATGTGTTGCAGATCGAAAACGAGTTCTATTCCAGCATTCGGCCCAAGCGCACCACCGGTCGCTGCGAGCGCCCGCTCACCGCGCTGGCGGAGCGCGGTATTCAATACATCGAAGTCCGCTGCATGGATATCGACCCTGACCAGGCCGTCGGGATTTCCCCGGCATCCGCACGTTTTCTGGACGCCTTTCTGCTTTACTGCGCCCTCGAAGAAAGCCCGATGTTTGCCGATAGCGGGTTCTGCACTGAAAGCGCGGCAAACTTCTCGCGCGTCGTCAGGGAAGGCAGGCTACCGGGGCTGGAACTCAACCGGGAAGGCAGGACAATTCCGCTGGCCCAGTGGGCTGACGCGTTGCTCGACGAAATTTCCCGTTGCGCAGGAATGCTCGACAGCGCACTGGGCGAACGCGCCTATGTCGATGCCGTCGAGGCCCAGCGCGGCAAGGTACGCGACCCCGACACGACGCCCTCGGCCAGGCTGCTGCACACGCTCAGAACCGAAGGCATCTCATTCCACGATTTCGCCTTGCGGCAAAGCGCTGAACACGCCAACACGCTGCGCAATGCCGGCCTGAGCGAAGCCCAGGCACGACAGGCAGCGCAAGAGGCGACGCGCTCACTCGCAGAGCAAGCCAGCCTGGAAGCGAGCGATACCGAGTCTTTTGACGAGTATGTGGCGCGGTTTCAGGCCGCGCTGAAGGCACCGGGATCTGAAGCGATCGAATAAACCGCCCCGCGAATAGCGAGGGTGTGGCGCGCCCGACAGGAATCGAACCTGTATCGAGAGCTTCGGAAACTCTAATTCTATCCATTGAACTACAGGCGCCCGACGCGGATTATAGCCGGTTGGAGCGGGTCGGGTCCCGAACGCACCGTGAGCGCCTTATCCCGCTATAATCCGTCGGTTTGTAAGCAATCCGTCAAACCACTTCAATCCCGATGCCTGGTCGCCGGCACCGTGTGGATTTTCTACACGTTTGGCACGCCAGGGTCACGATCTGCAGGATTTGGTCATGAGCAATACGCAGCACCACGAAGAACACGCTGAAGAACATACTTCGCCGATCAAGACGCCCAAACAGTTGATCGTCACGGTTGTGCTGGCGTTTGTAGTGCCAATCACCATCATTTTCCTGTTGGTCAATATGGTCGTGTCCGGCAATCAGGTTGGTGCAGGGTCAGACGCGCTCACCCCGGAAGCAATCGCCAAGCGTATCGCCCCCGTCGCGAAGCTTGAACTTGTCGATGCAAGCGGCCCCAAGGTCTACAAAACCGGCGAGCAGGTTTATAACTCCGTGTGCGCAAGCTGTCACAAGGCGGGCGTTGCGGGTGCGCCAAAGTTTGGCGATGCCGCAAGCTGGGCCACACAGATTGGCACGGGTTACGACACCATGCTCGCCAATGCGATCAAGGGCAAGAACGCCATGCCAGCCAAGGGCGGCAACCCTTCGCTCGATGACTTTGAAGTCGCGCGCGCGGTGGTCTATCTGGCCAACGGCTCTGGTGCCAAATTCCCGGAGCCCGCCGAGCCCGCACCGGCCGCTCCAGCCAAATAGTTTCCGCGCAGATCCTGCGCCTGCAAATCCCGCGACATCATTGCCGCGCAACGCCCCGGCAGTCTGCCTGACTGCCAGGGCGTTTTGTTTTATGCCCGTTGCGTGGCGGAAACCGCCAGCAGTGACATCCCCAGCTGCACGCGGCGCTGCAACCAAAGGCTCGGGCGATAGCGCGGATCCCCAGTGACGGCCTGCAAGTTACGCAGGACTTCCAGCACTTTCGCCGGCCCAAGTGCATCGCCCATGGTCAGCGGTCCTTTCGGATAGCCGAGGCCCAGGTTGACCGCCCTGTCAATGTCTTGAGGGGTTGCGATACCCTGCTGTGCGATGTCGCAGGCGATGTTCACGATCATCGCCACGATACGTTGGGCGACAAATCCTGGTGAGTCCTGAATCACGCTGACCGGTACGCCATCGTGGCTCAACAGCGCATGGGCGCGGTCGCGCCATTGCGGATCCGTCGCGGGCGACACCATCAGTGTGCGCCGCTTGGTCTGATCAAATCCGTTGAACGTATCCAGTCCGATCGTACGGGCCGGATCCAGACCCTGTTGCGCCACGGTCGTCGATACATCCTGCCCATAGGGAGTGACCACCAGCAGGCAGTCCGGATCGGGCGTACTGCCCATTTGAATTGCGGCACCAAGCCCGCGCAGCAGATGCCCCGCCAGCGCATGCCCCTGCTCATGGAGATGACTGATCCAGACCTTGGTCACCCCCTCCATCCGGGGCGCCGGCACGGCAGGCGCGATCTGCTTCTGACCATCGACGTAATCGTAAAAGCCGCCCTTGGACTTGCGCCCGAACAGCCCGCCTGCCACTCGCACCGTACCAAGCGGCGAGGGCTTGAAGCGTGGCTCGTCGAAAAACTGCCGATAGACCGATTCCATCACAGGGTGAGAGACGTCCAACCCCGTCAGGTCCATCAACTCGAACGGGCCCATCCGGAATCCCGCCTGCTCGCGCATGATTTCATCGATGGTCTGAAACGACGCGACGCATTCCTGCGCCACACGCAGCCCCTCCGTATTCATGCCCCGGCCGGCATGATTGACGATGAACCCCGGCATGTCCTTGGCGCGCACCGGCGTATGGCCCATACGACGCGACAACTCCATCAAAGCGTCGCCAACCCGGGGATCGCTGCGCAACCCATCGACGACCTCAACGACCTTCATCAGAGGAACGGGATTGAAAAAATGATAACCGGCCACCCGGGCAGGCCGTTCGCAGACGGCGGCGATCGAGGTGATCGACAGCGACGAAGTGTTGGACACCAGGATGCAGTCCGGTGCAACGACAGTCTCGAGCTGGCGGAAGAACTGCTGTTTGACATCGAGTCGTTCGACAATGGCTTCGATCACGAGATCGCAGGCGGCGAATGCATTGATATCCTCAGCGAACGCAATGCCGGTCATGGCGGCCTGCGCGGTCTCCTGCGTAATCTTGCCCTTGGACACCAGCGTCTTGAAGGTTGAATCCAGATTGTCCCGCGCGGCGACCAATGCAGCAGGCTGAACATCGAACATCACCACGCCGAGTCCCGCTTGCGCTGCGATCTGGGCAATTCCCCGCCCCATGGCTCCGGCCCCTGCAATGCCGATGGTGTGAATTTCTTTCATTGGATTTCCTGATGACGATAACTTGGCAGTCCGTATTTTGCCTCAACCTGGTCCGGCAGTT
>JADZBO010000075.1 GCA_020851995.1 Burkholderiaceae bacterium | reverse complement strand
GGCGACCCAGCGTCTTTTGCGAGGCGGTTGCCCGCTCGCTGGTCAGCCAGTTGCGTCGCAGCGGCACGCCAGTGGCGCTTGAAACCGCGCGTGCGATTTCCGCCGCCGGGTTGAACCCTCTGCGCCGCAGCGACGCGGGTGCAGCAGGCACTGGAACAATCGCGCCGAGTGGCGGCAGGCTGGCAAGCGGTGAACAGACGGCCTGTGCGATCAAGCGCCCCAACATCGCCGCCACCTCAATCCGCCCGCGCTCTTTCAGTGCGGTGATGAGCATATCGCCGGGATAAGCGTAATCGATGACGGCAAGGGTGCGCGCGATACCGCGCTCAGGAGCGCGCAGGGAAACGCATTCATCACACTGGTCAGTGGCCGGCAAGCGCGCCAACAAACTCGCATCGAGCCACAGCGCACAGCGCGCACAGCGACCCGCGCCCGGCACACCGGGAACCAGATCAGCCAGGCAACCCGGGCACAGGTCCCCGCCCCGGGACCGCAGGCCACAGAGTGGACAAGTTGTGGTGACCGCCATCCTGCAAAAGCGTCGAATGGAGTACATTTCCTTACCCGCAAATCAGTCAGCACTCAGTGTGCCAGTGTTCCCGGGCCCGCAGGCCCTTGCCGTGTCGTTCATGTCCACCCCACCCACCCTACCAATTGATTCCCGCCACGTCGCGCTGCAGTTTGCCCGGCGCGGTGATCTTGCCGGTGCACAATTTCTCCATGACGAAATTGCGCGCCGCATGGCGTCACGCCTGAAACTCATCCGTCTTCAGCCCGAATTGATCCTGGACGCCGGCTGCGGTGCCGGTCAGCGATTGAACTTGCTCAACGAGCGGTATCCGGTCGCCCGCTACATCGGTCAGGATCACTGTGGGCCCGCTCTGGCGCTGGCGCGTTCCCGACACCGCAACACCTGGCGAACGCTGGCGGATCGGTTGCGCGGCGCGGCACCGCGGGTGCAATGGATCGGGGGTGATCTGGCAACCACCGGCCTGCCACCCGAGTCGGTGGACCTTGTCTGGTCCAACCTTGCGCTGCACTGGCATCCCAAGCCCCACCAGGTGCTGCAGGAATGGGGGCGTGTACTACGTGTCGGCGGCCTGGTTTTCTTTTCTTGCTTTGGCCCCAACACACTGCGTGAACTGCGCGAAGCGCTCACACTGGCAGACCTGCAAACCGCGACGCCTGCCTTTGTGGATATGCACGACTTTGGCGACCTGCTGGTCGAGCGGGGATTCGCAGATCCGGTGATGGATCAGGAACGGATCACGCTGACGTATGAATCGCCGGACAAGTTGTTGCAGGATGTACGTGCGCTTGGAGGCAACCCGGCAATGGGGCGCCGCGCGGGGCTTGCCGCAAGAGCCTGGCGCGAGCGATTGATGTCGGCACTTGCGTCGCGTCGCGAACCAGACGGGCGTATCCACCTGACACTCGAAGTCGCCTATGGCCATGCGTGGCGCTCGGCCACGTTGCGCCACGCGCCTGGCGAGACGCATGTCAGCGTCAGCGCGATTCAGCGCAAGCCATCCTCGCGCAACCCGCCCTGAAAAACATCAGCCGCCTGTGCAACGACGCCGGGCAGGTTGCCGGTTTGTTGCAGGCACGAACGCAGCCAACGCGCATCGTTACCCTGACTGGTCAGGCTTGATCGCAGATCGGACAACAACTCGCCGGATCCCCGCGCTTGCGCGAAGGGCATCAGTTGATCAAAGAGGCGATCCAGGTGCGAGTGCAGGCTCACCGTGCTGCCGTCGGTATCGACATAATCCGCCCGCAGACCGAACCGGCACGCCTCGAAGTGATTGACCCGGTACGCAAGCCACGCCAGGGGACTCGGGTCGGGGGCATCGGCAACCCAGGCACTGAGCGCTTGCGCGAAGGCCGCGATCTGGCAGGCGCGCTCGACGCAGAGCGGCGTATCGCAGACCCTGATCTCGACCGTGCCAAGCTCTGGTTTGGGACGGATATCCCAGTAAAGTTCCTTGAGATCGTCGATGAGCCCATAGGCGCGCATCGTCATCATGTGCGCCTCGAATCCGTACCAGTCGGAGATTTCCTCAGGCATATGACCGGCCAGCGGGAAACCGTTCATTGCGTGCGGACGGCTGCTCGCGAATTGGGTATCGATGCCGTCCTGGTAGGGCGATGACGCCGCCATGGCCACCAGGTGCGGCGTATAGGGCATCAGCCGCCGGATCATTGCAATCGCGTCGTCACCGCTGGACGCGCCCAGATGGATATGTTGCCCGAACACAGTGAACTTGCTGGCCAGGTACCCGAAGCGGCCGGCGACCTGCTCAAAGCGTGGCGAGCCAAAGATACGGCGATCCTGCCAGCGCATGAACGGGTGGGTACCACCACCGGCGATGCGGGCCTGAACAGCAGAGGCGCCTTCGCACACGGCGTCGCGCAGCTGACGCATCTCGGTCAGTAATTCACCGGGCTCGTCGTGCACGCCCGAGTTGATCTCGATCATCGCACGGGTGATTTCGGGTTTGACGCTGCCATGCAGCGGATGGGCCTGGAGCGCGTCAAGCAGCCTGGGGGCAACCGGCGTGAGATCAAAGGTATCGGGGTGGATGAGCTGGAGCTCGAGCTCGATGCCGAGCGTGCCGGGCGTGGATGAATGAAAAGTGATCTGACCCAAACCGGCCTCCTGATTAAAACAGGCGACGCGCGTGCGTCACCGATAAGGAAGGCCGATTTTATGGGCGCAAGCATGTAAGTCGGGTTTGTTTTGGTGACAAAATGCTGCAGACCCGGACACCTCAAAGCAACCGGCGATACCCTCAGCCCAGCGAGAGCGAGAGCGAGCTTGGCTCGCGCTGCAAAGCGGAGCCCACTGCACGCGCGGTCAGAAGAAGGCCTGGTAGGCCTTGCTTGCCATGTAAATGGCCAGGCCAAACAGCAAAAACGCAAACACCCGCTTGAGTGACTTGACCGGCAGGCGATGCGCAACCCGTGCGCCAAGGGGTGCAACCAGAACACTGAAAAACGCCAGAACCAGCAACGCAGGCCAGTAGATGTAGCCGATCATTTCAGGCGGCAGGCCGGCCTTGCCCATTCCCGACCAGACATAACCCAGCGTGTTGGCCAGCGCAATCGGAAATCCCAACGCAGCCGAAGTGCCGACTGCCTGATGCAACGGCACATTGCACCACGCCATGAAAGGAACTGATACAAATCCGCCGCCCGCGCCGACCAGCCCGGAAAGAAAGCCGATGCCTGCACCTGCCGCGCTCGAACCGACCGCCCCGGGCATCTGGCGCGAAGGCTTGGGTTTTTTATCCAGAAACATCTGCAGAGCCGAATAGGCAACGAACACCGCGAAGACCAGCGCGAGCCAGCCCGTCTTGAGCGCGGCGAACACCGCGCCGCCCGCCAGCAATCCGCCCAGAACAATGCCCGGGGTCAGCCGCAACACAAGATCCCATCGCACGGCGCCGCGCTTATTGTGCGCACGCACGCTCGATACAGAGGTAAACAGGATTGACGCCATCGACGTGGCAATGGCCGAGTGTATGACCAAGCTCGGATCAACACCCTGCCAGGTCAGCATCAGCGTCAGAAAGGGGACCAGAATCATGCCACCGCCAATGCCAAGCAAACCGGCCGCAAACCCGGTGGCACACCCCAACAGGGCAAGGGCGACAAAGAACGCTGGATCCATGGCTGACGAGGTCCTCGACTGCAAAAATGACGCTCAGTATACTGAACGCAATCCCTTACAACGCCGACGGGTATGTTCCATCCCGCATCGGGCCCACCATCAAGGCGGCCAGCAGCATGAACTCTCTTGACACCGAAGTCCTTACCCTCGCGCGACAGTGGGTCGCCGAAGGGCATACCGTTCACCTTGCCACGGTCATCAAGACCTGGGGTTCTGCACCACGGCAGGCCGGCGCCATGCTTGCGGTCCGACAGGATGGACGTCTGATCGGCTCCGTTTCGGGTGGATGCATCGAGGACGATCTGATCGCGCAGGCACGCGAGGGACGCTTGCCTGGCAAGCCGCAGTTTGTCATTTACGGGGTCTCACAGGAAGAAGCCGCGCGCTTCGGACTACCGTGCGGCGGAACCCTCAAGCTGGTCATCGAGCCGCTGTCGCTGCCGGGCTGGCTGGACCGTGTCGTCCAGGCCACCGCCGAACAGCAGTTGATCGGACGCTGGCTCGACCTCACGACGGGGATATCCACTTTGCGCGAGGCCCACCCTGGCGAAGCGCCTGAGCTCAACGACCAGCAGTGTCACTTTGTCTATGGACCGCACTGGCGCTTGCTCATCATCGGTGCAAACCAGACCGCGCGCGCGCTCGCGCAGATCGCGACCATGCTGGAGTTCCAGGTGATCATCTGTGATCCACGGGATGAGTTCACCGCTGACCTTTCCATGCCGGGCGTGGCGTTTCAGACCGGGATGCCCGACGATGCCGTCGGTGAAATTCACACGGACCAACGCACTGCGATCGTCGCGCTGACGCATGACCCCAAGCTCGACGACATGGCGCTGCTTGAGGCATTGAAATCCAGTGCGTTCTATGTGGGCGCACTGGGATCCACCCGTAACCAGTCCAAACGGCGCGAACGCCTGAAGATGTTTGAGCTGACCGACGATGAAATCGCACGGTTGCGCGGCCCGGTGGGCCTGCCTATTGGCAGCCGCACGCCGGCTGAAATTGCCGTGGCCGTCGCCGCCGAGCTAGTGGCGGTGCGCCGCGAATTTGAGGATCAGCGTGTGGTCGGGGCGAGCGGGAAACAGGCGGACAAGGATTAATTGCCGCGCAAAAGCCGCTAAGAACTGCGTTTGCGGGATTCGATCCCCAATTGCTTGAGTTTGCGATAGAGGTGCGTTCGCTCAAGTCCGGTTTTTTCGGACACGCGCGTCATGCTGTTGTTCTCGCGGGCGAGGTGGTAGTCGAAGTAAACGCGCTCAAACTGATCCCGTGCTTCGCGAAGTGGCAGATCCAGTGAAATGTTTCCCAGCAGACTCTGGTCCGCAACCGCCACTGCCTCGACAGCCACCACATCCGGCTCGCTGACCTGCTCGGGAGCCGTCGCTGACACCAGGGGAGCAGAAACAACCGCCGGTCGGGCGACCGGCATGCGGGCTCGGGTCAGGCCTGCGGCAATCGTCTTGAGCAGCCGCTGAAGCGTGATGGGCTTTTCCAGGAAATCGATCGCGCCGATGCGCGTGGCCTCGACCGCAGTATCAATGGTGGCGTGACCGCTCATCATGATCACAGGCATATCCAGCAGACCCTGAGAGCCCCACTCTTTGAGAAGGGTCACACCATCGGTATCCGGCATCCAGATGTCGAGCAGCACGAGATCGGGCCGCCCGCGCAAACGGGCAGCGCGAGCCTGCGCCGCGTTTTCGGCAAGCTCGACCGTATGTCCTTCGTCGTAGAGGATCTCGGAAAGCAGTTCGCGAATTCCAATTTCATCATCGACCACCAAAATTCTGGCCATAAACTTCTCTCTTAATTCACAACTGCATTATCGTTGTCTTGCGCCTTGCCGTCCACCTGAACGGCAAGCCGCGTGAAAAGAATCGATACCCGGGCTCCGCCTTCGCGGCTATTCGAGAGATCGATCCGTGCATCGTGTTCCTCGATGATCTTGCGCACAATCGCCAAACCCAGGCCTGTGCCGTGAGTCTTGGTCGTCACGTAGGGCTCGAACGCACGCTGCAGCACCTGAAGCGCGAATCCCGGGCCGTTATCGGAAACTGTCAACCGGACTGCAGCGTTCTCCTGCGTGTCACCACCCGAAGAGCCGGTCTCACGCGTCGTCACGTGAATCACCCCGCCTTCGCCAGCCTCGCCCAGAGCGTCCCGCGCATTGGCCAGAAGATTATGAATCACCTGGCGCAACTGCGTTGGATCCCCGAGAATGTGCGGTAATCCGGGCTCGAATGAAACGTCGAGTTGCCAGGGATGGCCAGTTTCATGAGAGCCGTCGCCCGCCGAGTTCCACCCATAGAGCGTCAGGACATCGCCAACCAGATCGTTGAGATCGACGACCGCCATGGCCAGAGGCGGCTTGCGGGCATACTCCCGAAAATCATCGACCATGTGCTTGAGCGAATTGACCTGATTGACGATGGTCGTGGTCGCCCGCTCGAGCAGTTGGGCGTCGGGCGCGTCGAGTTTGTGAGCAAGCTTCATCGACAGGCGTTCGGCCGACAACTGGATCGGCGTGAGCGGATTCTTGATTTCGTGCGCGAGGCGGCGTGCCACTTCGCCCCAGGCCACGCTTCGATTGGCCGAGATGACTTCGGTGATATCGTCAAAGACCACCATGAACCCGTTGCCACGCCCATCCACCCGCAGGTTGGTGCCACGCGCCAGCAGAGTGAGTGTGTGCGAAGGACCATCGGGACCTTCGTGACGAAGCACAATTTCGAACTGCTCTTGCCAGTGCATGCGCTCCGAACCTACCGCAGCGTGCTCCGAAAAGGCCTGCCGGATGATACGGGAAAACTCGAGCAATCCGTCGACGGTTTCAAGTGGGCGCCCGGGGACTGCCCGCAAATCTGCGCCCAGAATGGTCTGGGCGCCCTCGTTGAAGGTGGTGATCCTGAAATGTTCGTCGAAGACGAGCACCCCCGCCGACAGATTCGAGAGCACGGACTCCAGATAGACATTGGAGCGTTCGAGCTGCTGACGATTGGACTCCACCAGGCGGCGCGCCTCGTCGAGCTGGCGGGTCATGGCGTTAAATGAACGCGTCAGCTGCCCGACTTCATCCTGCCCAAGGGACTCCGGCAGCGGACGGTAGTCTCCAACGCTCACCGCGTGCGTTCCGGATGCCAGTGTCAGCAACGGGCTGACCAGTCGCCTGGAAAGATAAAGCCCCACCGCGATCGCGGCGAACACGGCCAGCAGCCACGCGAGTGTCAGCGTGACGCCGAACAGGTTGCGCAGGCTGCGGCGAGAGAGCGCGAGCTCTTGATAGTCGTTGTAGCCCGACTGGACCTCGCTGGCGTTGCGGGTGAACTTTTCCGGCACTGGTTGCATGACCTGCAACCAGCGCTGGTCGGAGGTGACACCCAGCGTGGCATCAGGGCGATCGGAACCACGTATTGGCACGATCACACGCAACTGCAGCTCGAGATCCTTCGGACCTGTGGTCAGTTCGTCGTTATCGACAACCGCTGAATACCCGCGGGTAATCCGCAACTGGTTCATGACCGAGGGGGGCGGAAGCCTCGGTAGCAATGAACCCAGCTTGTCGGTCGAGAACGCGATGATCCGCCCGCTGCCGGAAAACACCATGACGTCGGTCAACCCATGCGCCTCGCGCAGCCGGGTCAGGACGGCAACCATGTCGCCGTCCGGTGAGTTGTTGAGCTCAGGGGTAATCGCGCGCGCACGCGCGTCAAGCTCGGCCAGCTGGGACTCGAGTGCGGCGCGCCCAAGCGCCAGTCCCGACTCGAGGGCAGTGTCGACGCGCACGTTAAACCACGATTCGATCGAACGCGACATGAACTGCACCGAAAGGGTGTAGATCAATGCGCCCGGAAGCACGCCGATCAGCGCGAATGCCAGTGCGAACCTTGCAGTTAGTCGTGCCCCGAACTTGCCACGGCGCAGCTGCAACACCAGCCTCACCGACAGCGCGACCACCCAGATGAAGAGGGCGAGCGCCAGCGCCGCGTTCAGCCAGAGCAGGACGCTTTGGTATTGCGCAACCCGCGAGGCGTTGCCCGTTGACCAGGCGAGCAGGCCAAAAACGCCGATGCCGCAGAGAATTCCCAGAGCGAGAATCAGACGCAGAAACAGATTCATCTGGAAGAATCCGTCTGCTGAATCGAGAAATCAAAGGCCCGCCAGGGGCTTGCCAGCGACCACGCGCCACGGTTCAGGGCGTCGACCTGCAGGGGACGGGCGAGTTGCGAGGAATCGAGCCGCAGACGGATCCGCCCGTCATAGCGCGCGTTGGGTTCAAACCGATCGACCGGGGCAACGTGCCACCCGCGCACTTGTCGCAGAACACCAACCGCCTCTTCAATCGATCCGACCGGCAGATAGAGGTCGCCTGCGCTCACACGCCACTGCCGCGTCAGCGTGTTGTAGCTCAGCCGGCGAATCAGGGTGGACTCGACAACGACCCGGTCGCGCCACCACCAACGCGGCGCGGTGATCATCAGATCGACCGCGAAAGAAAGCGATACGCCCCGCTCAGCGGCATCCTGCATCGAGCGCGTGAGGTCCAGGTCAAAATCGATGTCCATCGTCAGCTCGCCGTCCGCGATCAACGGATCAATGCGCACGACCTGCGCCTCGGCGGACTGCGCTGACAAGGGCATCAGCGCCAACACCAGAGCAAGCGCGAGCGCCAGGCAGCGCGCTGCCGCGACCGACGACGCCCGCAGGCCGCTCATGCGGGCGCCTGCCCTGCGGCCGGCCGCGAAAACAGTGCGTAGAAGAAGCCGTCGTGACCTGCGGGGTCGAGAGGCCCCGAAGCGCACGGAAGCAACTGACCGGGCGCAGTCAGACGCACCGCCTCATGATGCCGCGAAAGAAACCATTTCGCCTGCATCTCGCCCTCCTCGGGAAAAATCGAACATGTCACAAGCAACAGTTTGCCACCAGGCGCGACAACACTCCAGAGCGCATCGAGAATCTGACGCTGCAAGCGTACGGTGTGCCCGACATCCGAGGGCTTGCGCAGCCAGCGGATGTCAGGGTGGCGACGCACTATTCCGGAGGCCGTGCACGGCACATCCGCAAGAACGGCGTCGAAGCCACGGCCATCCCACCAGGCGTGAGGGCGCGCCGCATCGGCAACCACCAGGCGCACCTCCTTGCGCATCAGCCCGAGCCGCGCGAGGTTCTGACCCACGCGGTCCAGTCGCTGGGCGTCCACATCGAGCGCGGTGAGTTCAACATCCGCGAGTTCCAGCAAATGCGCGGTCTTGCCCCCGGGCGCTGCGCAGGCGTCCAGCACGCGCATGCCGGGCTTCGGGTCGAGCAACGGCGCGGCGAGTTGCGCTCCGGCATCCTGCACCGACCACCAGCCAAGGTCATAACCCGGCAGCGAGGCGATCGGGCGAGGATCGAGCACAACAAGTCCGGACTCGCCCGCGTCCGCGCAGTAAATTCCGGCATCGGCAAACGCCTGCGTGACCTGACTGCGCGTCGCGCGCCGGGTATTGACCCGCAGCGTCAGGGGCGGATGTGCGTTGTCGACCTCGAGCAACTGCTCCCATTGCCCGGGATAGTCGCGGCGCAGCGCAGCGACCCACCAGGCCGGATGGTTATAGCGCGCCGCATCGTCTGAGGCGAGCCGCGCGAGCAATGCGGCACGTTCGCGCTGGAAGCGCCGCAACACGGCGTTCACGAGCCCCTTGAAGGGTGTCAGCGAACGATCGGACTGGGCTGCGCTCACGCTCTGGTCGACCAGGGTGTGGGGCGTGTAGGACGGCGCGTCCGGGTCATGCGGCTCGTCCTGCAGAGCCACGTCAAGCAGGCAGAGCGACAAGCCAAGCAACCCAAGCAGCACGGGATGCGACGGCGCACGCTCCACCAGCAGCGCGCGCAGCGCGCTGGCGCGGCCCCAGTGCCGCATGGCATAGAACGCAAGCGCCTGCGCGCCGGGGCGCACGTCGGGGCGCAGACGGGCGAGCGCGTCAGTCAGCGAGCGGCCGGACTCAACCTCTCCCAGGGCGTTCGCGGCGGCGAGCAAGGTGTGCGATAAAGCGGTGGAGGACTGTGTCATGGTGCGTTTCATGGCGGAATTGTAGGGGCATTGTCGGTCTAAGACCGTGAGCGGTCGACCTGCGACGTTCGGACACCCTGAGATGGCAAGGTAAAATCAACGCTTTGGTCTGTACGTGCGCGGCTCCTCCGTTCGTGCGCGGCCCCTGTTCCGCAAGGTCACATACATGTCATCCCCAAAAGTCGGATTTGTCAGCCTGGGCTGCCCCAAGGCGCTGGTCGATTCCGAACGCATCCTGACGCAACTGCGCACCGAGGGCTACCAGATCGTTCCCGAATACGCGAACGCCGACGTCGTCGTGGTCAACACCTGCGGTTTCATTGACAGCGCCAAGGCTGAGTCGCTCGAGGCCATTGGCGAAGCTCTCGCCGAAAACGGCCGCGTCATCGTCACCGGCTGCCTGGGCGGCGACGAGAAGGCCATCCGCGCGGTCCACCCGAGCGTGCTCGCCGTCACCGGACCACAACAGTACGAGCAGGTGGTGCGTGCTGTGCACGAGGTGGTCCAACCCAGCGCGACCCACGACCCATTCACCGACCTGGTGCCGCCCCAAGGCGTGAAGCTCACGCCCAGACACTATGCGTACCTGAAAATATCGGAAGGCTGTAACCACCGTTGCAGCTTCTGCATCATCCCGTCTCTGCGGGGCGATCTCGTCAGCCGTCCAATTGGTGATGTCCTCGAGGAGGCGGGCCGGCTCGTCAAGGCCGGTGTGCGCGAATTGCTGGTGATATCGCAGGACACCAGCGCCTACGGCGTCGACGTCAAGTTTCGTTCCGGGTTCTTCCAGGGGCGTCCGGTCCGTACGCGCATGACCGAGCTGTGTGATGCGCTCGCCGATCATGGTGTCTGGGTTCGCCTGCATTATGTTTACCCCTATCCTCACGTCGACGAAGTCATTCCGATGATGGCCGAAGGCCGTATCCTGCCGTACCTCGACATTCCCTTTCAACATGCCAGTCCGCGCATCCTCAAGGCCATGAAGCGGCCGGCATTCGAGGACAAGACCCTCGCCCGCATCCACCAGTGGCGCGAACAGTGCCCGGACCTGACCCTGCGCTCGACCTTCATCGTCGGCTTCCCGGGTGAAACCGAAAGCGATTTCCAGTACCTGCTCGACTGGATGACCGAAGCGCAACTCGACCGCGTCGGCTGTTTCCAGTACTCCCCGGTCGACGGGGCGCCTGCCAACGCACTTGAGGGTGCTGTCCCCGACGAAGTCAAACAGGAGCGCTGGGACCGTTTCATGGCGCACCAGCAAGCCATCTCGACCGCACGCCTCGCCCGCAAGGTCGATACCGAGATCGACGTATTGATCGACGAAGTCGATGAAGAGGGTGCCATCGGCCGCTCAAGCGCGGACGCTCCGGAAATTGACGGTTGCGTGTATGTCAGCAGTGACCGCAAACTCGCGCCGGGTGATCTGGTGCGTGTGCGGGTGACTGAATCCGACGAGTATGACCTCTGGGGCGACACGTTCTGAACGCACGTCCGTCGATCAGCCCCGAAAACAGAGACCACATCCCGATGCGCGCAGGCTTCGCCGGAACCCCGGAATTCGCCCGCCTGGCACTGCAGGCCATGCTGCAGGCCGGCTTTGACGTGCCACTCGTGCTGACGCAGCCCGATCGCCCGGCCGGCCGGGGCCTCAAGCTCACGCCCAGCCCGGTCAAACAACTCGCGCTTGAGCGCGATATCCCGGTGCTGCAGCCCCGCAGCCTCCGTCTCGACGGACGCTATCCCGACGATGCGCAGCAGGCGCGCACGGCGATTGACGCCGCTCGCCTGGATGTCCTGGTGGTCGCCGCATACGGGCTGATTCTGCCTGCCTGGCTCCTCGAGACCCCACGCCTGGGCTGCCTCAACATCCACGGCAGCCTCCTGCCAAGGTGGCGGGGGGCCGCGCCGATCCAGCGCGCCATCGAAGCGGGCGATCCGCTGACCGGCATCACCATCATGCAAATGGACGAGGGCCTCGACACGGGGGGCATGCTGCTCGTCGAATCGCTGCCGATCGATCCGTCCGACACCGGGTCCAGTCTGCATGACAAACTGGCGTCACTCGGTGCGGACATGATCGTGCGGGCGCTGAAGGCGCTGGACGCAGCAGAGGACACAGGAAATACGCTCAAGGCAACCCCGCAACCGGTCGAGGGCGTCACCTACGCCGCCAAGCTCGATCGGGCGCAAGCAGCGCTCGACCCGCACTCGCCGGCGGCGGTACTGGCGCGGCGCGTCCGCGCCTTCAATCCCGTGCCGGGCGCCACCATCACCTTGCCCGGTCTGCCCGAGCCGGTCAAAATCTGGCAAGCCCAGGCAATCCCGACATCCGTGCAATCCGCACCCGGCACCGTACTACGAGCCACCGCCGACGGGATCGACATCGCCACCGCCGACGGCACGCTGCGGTTACTGGAACTGCAACGCGCGGGCGGCAAGCGCCAGCCCGCGGCCATATTCATCCAGGGATGGTCCGCGCCGGTCTGATCTTGGCGGCAAAGCCAGACAGAACCTCAGGCACGCTCCAACTCGCGCTCCTGCTTGCGCAGTTTGGCTTTGAGGCGCGTCTGCTTGAGGAGCGACAGGTGCTGTACGAATACCTTGCCGTTCAGGTGGTCGATCTCGTGCTGGACACACACCGCCAACAGACCCTCCGCGTCGAATTCGATGACTTCGTCCTTGAGGTTTCTGGCGCGCACGCGCACACGGGACGGGCGCTCAACCTCGTCGTAGACACCGGGAACGGAAAGGCAGCCCTCTTCGTAGACCGACGCCTCGTCGCTGCGCGAGATGATTTCCGGATTGATGAGCACGCGCAGGTCGTTCTTTTCTTCGCTGGTGTCGATTACGACCACGCGCTCATGAACATCGATCTGAGTCGCGGCCAGACCGACCCCGGGCGCGTCGTACATGGTTTCGGCCATGTCGGCCACAAGCTGACGAATACGATCGTCAACCTGCGCAACGGGCTTGGCCTTTTTGTGCAGGCGTGGATCGGGATAGTGAAGAATTTGAAGCAGAGCCATGTCGCAGAGCGTAAGTAAATACAGAAACACGGGTATTTTAGTTAAATAATGCCCTGATTTCTAATAGGTTTTTTTAGCTTCGACCATAGTCGGGGCTTTAGGTTCCGGTTGAGCCGCGCCGCAGGACCAATTAGACCCATAGCCATCGCAACCGCTGCAACCGCGTGCCACACTCGCCCGCATGGCAAATCACTCAACCGATGACGAACTTTACGCGTGGGTGCGGCTCGCCTGCGACGAAACTCTGGGAACGGCGCAGGCGTTGAAGGTGGCGCAAGACTTCGGCGGTCCCCGGCAAATGTTTTCGCAACCCCTGAATGCGCTGCGAGACGTTGCCCCGGAGCCGCTCGCCACACTCATCGCGGCAGCACCCTCGGCCCTCGTTTCCCGACGCATCGAACAGGCCATCGCCTGGTCAATACAGCCCGGACACGCTCTGCTCCACCCGGCCCACCCTGATTATCCGGCCATGCTGCTTCAGGCCCCCGGCCATCCGGCATTGCTGTTTGCGCAAGGTCACCTCGGCTGCCTGCGTCGCGAAGCACTGGCGATTGTCGGATCGCGCAATGCCACAGCGGATGGTGAAGACAACGCGCGGGCTTTCGCCAGGCGTCTGGCGCAACACGGACTATGCATCGTCAGCGGGCTGGCTCTGGGAATCGACGCTGCCGCCCACCGAGGCGCGCTGGACGCGGGCCCCGAAGGCGCCGGCACAATCGCCGTGCTGGGAACTGGGGCGGACCTCATCTACCCCACATCGAACGCCGCGCTCGCGGCCCGCATTCTCGCCCAGGAGGGACTGATCATCACCGAGTTGCCGCTCGGCAGTCCGCCGCGCTCAGCCAACTTTCCCCGCCGCAACCGTATCGTTGCAGGCCTGGCGCGCGGCGTACTGGTCGTCGAAGCAGCGCAGCGCAGCGGGTCGCTCATCACAGCGCGCCTCGCGGCTGACATGGGGCGCGAGGTATTCGCCATCCCGGGCTCGATTCATTCGCCGTTGTCGCGTGGGCCGCACGCTCTGATCCAGCAAGGAGCCAAACTGGTCGAGCAGGAGGCCGATATTCTTGGCGAACTGCCGTGCGCCAACGGTCAGCAGCATCACAGGCCATTCGCCCCGGTCGCCGCAGCGCAACTGCGCGGCAACCACGGCGAAGAAGGCGATCACGATGCGCCGGGCAAGCACGCAGTCGTGCCGCCGCATGCATCCCCGCTCTGGCCCGCAATCGGCTACGATCCCGTGACAGAAGACACGCTGCAGCAGCGCAGCGGACTGCTGCCGGCAATCCTGCAGGCTGAAATGCTCGCGCTGGAACTTGCCGGTCACGTCCGGCGCGGTCTGGACGGTCGTGTCTCAAGGGTCCGCCGCCCCGGCCGACCCAGAACCCGAACCGAATCCCAGGAGCGCCCATGATGCCCGCCAAAGTCAAAATCGTCGAAGTCTCTCCGCGCGACGGCCTGCAAAACGAAAAGCTGTTCGTTCCCACTGACGTCAAGGTCGAACTGGTCAACCGACTCGCTGATGCCGGCTTCCCGAATGTCGAGGCGACTTCCTTTGTCTCGCCGAAGTGGACGCCCCAGATGGCCGATGCCGCCGAGGTCATGGCGCGAATCCATCGTCGGCCCGGCACCCTCTATTCGGTGCTCACACCCAACATGAAGGGCTTCGAAGCCGCACTCGCCGCAGGCGCGGATGAGGTGGTGATCTTCGGCGCCGCAAGCGAAGCCTTTTCGCAGCGCAACATCAACTGCTCCATCGCCGAATCGCTCGACCGGTTCGAACCCGTCGCCCAGGCCGCGCGCGCCAACGGCCTGCGCTTGCGCGGCGCGCTGAGTTGCGCGCTGGGGTGTCCCTATCAGGGTGAGGTTCCGATCTCCTCCGTGGTCGATGTGGCCAAGCGCTATATCGCCATGGGCTGTGACGAGGTCGACATCGCCGACACCATCGGCGTGGGCACTCCGCAGCGCGTACGCGACGTCTTCCGCGCAGTGACCGACGCAATCGATCCGAAGCGAGTCGCCGGTCATTTTCACGATACGTACGGGCAGGCGCTGGCAAACATCCTGGCTGCCCTGGAAACCGGAATTTCGATCTTCCACACGTCGGTTGCCGGCCTGGGGGGGTGTCCTTACGCCAAGGGCGCCACCGGCAACGTCGCGACCGAAGACGTGCTGTATATGCTCCGTGGTCTCGATATCGAAACCGGGGTCGATTTCGATGCGGTGGTCGACATCGGCCAGTGGATCTCCGGCCACCTCAATCGTCCCGGCGGCAGCCGCGCGGGCAACGCAATCGCCGCCAAGCGGGCAGCCTGATGTTGCGCAGTCAACCTGCCAGGCACCGGTGGGCCATCCGCCGCAGTGCGTTCGCCGTCTGCGTGGCAGGCATCGTCCTGTCCGGCGTCACGGGCGCGTCACTTGCCGCAACCTGCGAAGCCACGCTCGCCACCGACGACACGATCCGCTTCATTCCGGCACATATCGACGTGCCGGCAAGTTGCGTGGAATTTACCGTGAAGCTGACACACACGGGGCGGCTACCCAAAGCCGCGATGGCGCACAACTGGGTTCTGGTCAAAAAGCCGGATCTGGTTCTGGTGGCGCGCGACGGCGCTGCGGCGGGTGCCGATGCCGATTACGTCATGCCCGGGGATAAACGGGTCATCGCGCACTCAGGCATCATCGGGCGCGGTGAGACAACCTCGGTGACGTTTCCCGTCAAGGAGCTGAAAGCCGGCGTCGAGTACGTGTTCTTCTGCTCATTCACGGGGCATTCCCCGGTGATGCAGGGAACCCTCGCGGTCAAACCTTAGTTCGTCAGTGCGTTCTTCGTAAGTGCGTTATTCATAAGTGCGAATATCTTCGATGACTTTGCCGTCATTGGGTAGCGATCCTACCGCGACGAGTTCGACTTCGCCGCGCAGCTTGGTCACTTCGCGCACCGATTCGGCCAGCTTCGTCGAAAGCGCTGCATCGGCGCGACCCACCTCAATGCGCAGAGTCATCCGGTCGGAGCCGGTCGTGCCACTCACGACCAGCCGGGCGCGCAGAACCTCCGGGTAACGCCGCACGATATCGGCGATCTGGCCAGGGTGCACGAACATGCCACGCACCTTGGTGGTCTGGTCCGCGCGGCCCATCCAGCCCCGGATACGCTTGTTGGTCCGCCCGCAGGGGGACTGACCCGCCATGATGGCCGACAGGTCGCCGGTGCCGAAGCGCACCAGCGGGTAGTCGGGGTTGAAGGTCGTGACCACCACCTCGCCAACTTCGCCGTCCGGAACCACCTCACCGGTTCCCGGGCGCACGATCTCGATCAACAGATCTTCGCTCATCACCAAGCCCTCGCGTGCCGGCGACTCGTAGGCGATCATGCCCAGATCCGCACTGCCATAGGCCTGGTAGCCCTGGATGCCGCGCGCGGCCAGCCAGTCGCGCAGCGACGGCGGAAAGGCCTCGCCCGACACCAGCGCACGGCGCAGCGACGGCAGCGCGACCCCCAGTTCATCGGCCTTCTCGAGGATAATCTTGAGAAAGCTCGGTGTGCCCATGTAGCCATTGGGAGCCAGGTCGCGCATCGCCTGCACTTGCAGTTCTGTCTGACCGGTTCCACCCGGAAACACCGTGCAGCCAACGGCATGCGCTGCGGTTTCCATCATGGATCCGGCGGGCGTGAAGTGATAGGAAAAACAGTTATGCACCAGATCGCCCGCGCGAAATCCCGCAGCGTAGGCCGCCCGCGCAAATCGCCAGTAGTCAGTGCGGGAGGTCTCCGGCTCATAGATCGGGCCTGGCGATGCAAACACCCTGAGCGCCTGACCCCACCCCACCGAGGAAAATCCGCCGAACACCCTTGCCACCGCACCGGCCGACACGGGCAATTGGGCGCGCGCCTGCTGCTGCCCTTCAAGCAACTCGTGCTTGCGCACCACCGGCAATGCGCCGAGCGCCTCGCGCGAACTGACGGACCAGGGATCGACCCCCTGCAGCTGACGCGACACCGCCGGTGCGCTTGCCATGGCACGTGCGATGACGCCCGGCAACGCATGCATCAGATCCCTTTCGCGTTGGGCGGGATCCCGGATTTCCAGTGCATCAAAAAATTCGGACATGTGCAGCTCTCAAAAAATCGTGGCTTGGGTGCCGATTCCGTGCCATCAGGCCAGCCAGCGCTTGCGACGCCGGTAGAACTTGGTGTCACGAAAACTCTTGCGCTCCCCGCTCGATATGCCGAGGTAAAACTCCTTGACATCTTCATTCTCGGCGAGCGAGTGGGCTTCGCCATCCATCATCACCCGGCCGTTTTCCAGGATGTACCCGTAGTCAGCGTAGCGCAGCGCGATATTGGTGTTTTGTTCGGCCAGCAGGAAGCTCACGCCTTCGCGTTCATTGAGATCGCGCACGATCTCGAAAATTTCCTCGACGATCTGCGGCGCCAGCCCCATGGAGGGCTCATCAAGCAGGATCATGCGCGGGTTAGCCATCAGCGCGCGGCCAATGGCACACATCTGCTGCTCGCCGCCCGAGGTATACCCGGCCTGGCTTGCCTTGCGTTGCTTCAGACGCGGGAAATACGTGAACACGCGCTCCAGCTCCTGCGCCAGTTCGGCGCGCCCGAGACCCCGCGTGTAGGCACCCGTCAGCAGATTATCTTCGATGCTCAGGTGCGCAAAGCAATGCCGCCCTTCCATGACCTGCACCACGCCGCGGCGCACGAGATCAGCGGGCGTCAGGCGATCGATCCGCTCGCCGCGATAAACGATGCTGCCCTTGGTGACATCGCCGCGTTCGCCCTTGAGCAGATTCGACACTGCACGCAGCGTGGTCGTCTTGCCTGCGCCATTGGCCCCGAGCAATGCGACGATCTTGCCCTCGGGAACCTGCAGCGAAACGCCCTTGAGCACAAGGATCACGTGGTTGTAGATCACTTCGATGCCGTTGACATCGAGCAGCACCGCAGGCGCGGTCGCGACCGGTACCGCCGTTTGAGCGGGTGCATTCATAAAAAGCCGTCCTGCCTCATGTCATAAAAACATCCGCAGGCCCCACAGGGCCTGCGGACACACGGACATCAACCTTCGCACTTCACCGGCGTGAGGTTCTTGTCCTTCGCGTACTTCTCGGCGGCCTCTTTGACCAGCGGGCCGACGACGGCAGGGTCGGAGCGATACCAGTCACCCTTGACCTCAAACTTGCTGCCATTCCACTGAATGATGCGTGCCCAGTCATCACCGGTGTGGTTGGTGCACGAAGTCTTGACCGGGCGCATGATTTCGCCAAAGCCGATTTCGTTGAGCCTTTCCTGCGTCAGATTCAGGTTTTCAAGACCCCAGCGCACCTGCTCCGGCGTCAGCGACTTGCCTTTGCCGTACTTCTCCTGGGCGGTGCGGATCGCCTCAGTGGTCAACATCGAGATGATCATCCCGCGGGTGTGTGCGATCGTCCCGACCGACTTGCCGGTCGAGTCGGTGCCCTGACCCTTGTCATAGACCATGGTCTTGAGATCCTGGTGGACCTTGCCCGTGGAAGCGCTGTTGGCGATTGAAACAGCCGAATAGCCCTTGGCGACATCGCCCAGATCCTTGACATCACCCTCGGAAGCCGCCCACCAGATCCCGTACATCTTGTCACGCGGGTAGCCCGATGCCTGCGCCTCGCGGATCGCTGTCGGCGTCATGATGCCGGCGCTCCAGAGCAGCACATAATTCGGCTTGGCCTGACGAATCTGCAGCCAGGTCGACTTCTGTTCCACGCCAGGCGCGGTCACCGGGTAGAGCAACAACTCGAAACCGTCTTTCTTGGCCCGTGCCTGCAGCAGCGGGATCGGCTCCTTGCCGTAGGGCGAGTCGTGATAGACCAGAGCGATCTTCTTGCCCTTGAGCTTGTCCATTCCGCCTTCGCGTTTGGCGATGTCCTGGATCATGATATCCGCCGCGGTCCAATAAGTGCCGAGCAACGGGAAGTTCCAGGGAAACACCGAACCGTCGGTGGATTGCGACAGGCCGTAGCCAACCGTCATGATCGGCTGTTTGTCGGCGGGTGCCTTGTCGCTGACTGCGAACGTGATGCCAGTCGACTGCGGGTCAAACGCCGATGCGCCGGTGGGCGGTGCCTTCTTCAGGCGTTCGTAGCACTCCACGCCCTTGTCGGTCGCGTAGGCGGTTTCACACTCTTCGTAGGTGATCTTCACGCCGTTGATGCCACCGCGCGCGTTCACGAGTTTGAGGTAATCCATCTTGCCGTCAGCCCAGGGAATCCCCAGCGGCGCGAACGCGCCGGTGCGATAGGCCAGCAGCGGAACGAACTGGTCTTCGGCCTGCGCAGGCAGCGCCGCCGCACCCAGGATGCCAGCCGCGATCATCGACGCGGCAAGATGTTTGACAGTTATAGGCTTCATCTCCAAGTACCTCCAGGTGGCATTCAGGGAACGCCGGTTGAACTGCCCCATGAGATCACGGGCAATCTAGACAATCCGCGCGCACCGGAGCAACGGCGCGCGCGGAGCAAAAAACACTCAGTGCGGGAACGGCCAGATCCGCAACTTTTCCCTGCCGATCGACCAGAGCTTGGCCAGACCGTGGGGCTCGGCGATCAGGAAAAACACGATCAAAGCCCCAAAAATCATGTGTTCGATGTGCGACGAGGTATCGACCGCCAGCGGAATCCCGAGCCAGTCGGGAATGTGATCGAGCGCGACCGGGACCAACACGATAAATGCCGCGCCGAAGAAGCTGCCGAGTATCGATCCCAGCCCGCCAATGATGACCATGAAGAGCAGCTGGAAGGATCGGTTCAGGTCGAACGCCAGCGGCTCCCAGGAACCGAGGTGCAGGTAGCCCCAGAGCGCGCCCGCCACGCCGACGATGAACGAACTGACCGCGAACGCCGAGAGCTTTGCGTACATGGGACGAATACCGATGACCGAAGCAGCGACGTCCATGTCGCGGATCGCCATCCACTCGCGCCCGATGGCGCTGCGCACCAGATTTTTGGCGATCAGCGCAAACACCACCACAATCGCCAGCACGAACAGGTATTTGGCCTGTGCCCCTTGAAGCGAAAGCCCCAGAAAGGTGAGCGCAGGAACCGATACTGCGCCGGAGGGCGAATAATTGGTGAAAAACTGAATCCGCAGGAAGGCCCAGTCAACGAAGAACTGTGCGGCCAGCGTCGCTACCGCAAGATAAAGCCCGCGAATGCGCAGACTTGGAATCCCGAACACCACCCCGACCACGGTGGCGAAGCAGCCGCCGAGCAGTATCTGGATCAACAGCGGCAGCCCCGGGAAGCGCACGCCGAAATTCCATGCCGCGTATGCTCCCACAGCCATGAAGGCACCGGTCCCCAATGAAATCTGCCCGCAATAACCCACCAGAATATTCAGTCCGATCGCGGCCAGTGACAGAATCAGAAATGGCGTCAGAATGGCTTTAAGGAAATAGTCGGTCGCGACCAGCGGCATGACCACAAAGGACACCGCCAGAAGCAGGCCAATGAAGATCCGGTCCTGCCGGATCGGGAAGATCTGCTGGTCCGACCGGTAGGTCGTCTTGAACTGTCCGTTTTCACGATAAAACATGGCGTATTCCGGTAAGTGTCCGAGTCTTGCGCGTCAAACGCGATCGATGATCTTTTCGCCAAAGAGTCCCTGCGGCCTGAACAGCAGGAATACCAGCGCCAGCACGTAGGCAAACCAGATCTCGATGCCACCGCCCACCAGCGGCCCGATATAGACCTCGGAGAGTTTTTCGCCCACGCCGATGATCAGGCCCCCGATGATGGCGCCAGGCACCGAAGTCAGGCCGCCCAGGATCACGACCGGAAGGGCCCGCAGCGTGGCGGTCGCGAGCGTGAACTGCACGCCGAATTTGGAGCCCCAGATGATGCCCGCGACCAGCGCCACGATACCGGCGACCGTCCAGACAATCACCCAGATGCGATTGAGTGGAATCCCCACCGACTGCGCTGCCTGATGGTCATCAGCCACAGCGCGCAGGGCGCGCCCGGTTGCGGTCACCTGGAAGAACAGTGCGAGAACGGCCACCAGAATCGCCGCGACGACCGCGGCAGTGAGATCTTCGAGGTTGATCAGCAAGCCTCCTTCGAAAACACTGTCCAGGATCATCGCCGGATCTTTCGGCATGCCTACGTTGATGGTGTAGACCGAGGCGCCGAACGCGATCTGCCCGAAGCCTTCCAGGAAATACGCGATGCCCAGCGTTGCCATCAGCAGGGTCGTGGCCTCCTGATTCACGAGATGGCGCAAGACCAGTCGCTCAACCACCACGGCCAGCAACCACATCAGCGCCACGCTCACCGCAAAGGCCAGCACGTCGGCCAGCAACAGGCTGGAAAATCCGAACCATTTCGGAATCCATTCGGAAAAGCGCGCCATGCACAGCGCCGCCACCAGCACCATCGCGCCCTGAGCGAAGTTGAACACGCCAGATGCCTTGAAGATCAGGACGAAGCCCAGACCGATCAAGGCGTACAGCATGCCACTCATCAGGCCGCCGAAGAGAGTTTCAAGAAAAAATCCCATGATTGCTCCGCTTCAGTGCGACACGCCGAGGTAGGCGCGAATGACGTCTTCATTCTGCCTCACCTCGTCTGGTGTGCCATCACCGATTTTTTTGCCATAGTCGAGCACCACGACGCGATCGGAAATATCCATGACCACGCCCATGTCGTGCTCAATGAGCACGATCGTGGTCCCGAATTCGTCGTTGACGTCGAGGATGAACCGGCTCATGTCCTGCTTTTCCTCGATATTCATGCCCGCCATCGGCTCGTCGAGCAGCAAGATGCGCGGCTCCATGGCCAGCGCCCGCCCAAGGTCGACCCGTTTTTGCAAGCCATAGGGCAGACGGCCCACCGGCGTCTTGCGGTGCGCCTGGATCTCGAGAAAGTCGATGATGTTCTCGACGAACTCGCGATGACGGATCTCCTCGCGTTCGGCCGAACCCAGCCGCAGCGCCTGCGCGAAGATGCTGGACTTCATGCGCAGGTTGCGCCCGGTCATGATGTTGTCCAGCACACTCATGCCCTTGAAGAGCGCGAGGTTCTGGAAGGTGCGCGCCACACCCATTTCGGCCGCGCGCCGCGGGTTCATGCGCGAGAACTCCTTGCCGTCGAACTTGATATTGCCCTGTGTCGGCGTATAGACGCCGTTGATCACGTTGAGCATCGAGCTCTTGCCGGCGCCGTTGGGGCCGATGATCGCCCGGATCTCGTGCTCGCGCACGCTGAAGGAAATATCGGTCAGGGCCTTGACCCCGCCAAACGCCAGCGAAATGTTGTTCATTTCCAGAACCACTTCGCCAATGCGGTCGTCACGCGTATCTGTCATGTTCATGCTGCCTTGGCGATCTGCACCGGGGACACCCGGGCAGGACGGATCTTGAGGTCCGCAGAGATTTTGCCCCTGCGACCGTCTTCGAATTTGACCTCGGTCTCGATGTACTGGTGGTCCAGTCCGCCGTAAAGCGCATCGACCAGCACGCCGTATTTCTGGGCAATGAATGCGCGTCGCACCTTGCGGGTCCGGGTGAGTTCGTCGTCGTCGGGATCGAGTTCCTTGTGCAGGATCAGGAACCGGCTGACCTGCGATCCGCAGAGCCGCGGATCGCGCGCAAGATCCGCATTGACCTGATTGACGCAATCGGTGATGAGCGCGTAGACCTCATCGCGTCCGGCCAGATCGGTATAGCCGGCGTAGGGCATTCCGCGGCGTTCGGCCCAGTTACCAACCGCTTCAAGATCGATGTTGATGAATGCGCAGACTTCCTGCCGGCCATCGCCAAACGCAACGACCTCCTTGATGTGCGGGAAGAACTTCAGCTTGTTTTCGATGTACTTGGGCGCAAACATGCTGCCGTCGGCCAGACGCCCCACATCCTTGGCGCGATCGATGATCTTGAGATGACCTTCCTGATCAATGAAGCCGGCATCGCCCGTGTGGAACCAGCCATCTTCGGTCTTCACTTCACGTGTCGCCTCAGGATTGCGGTAGTACTCCTTGAACAGACCCGGGCTGCGCAATTGCACTTCGCCAGTTTCCGACACGCGAATTTCCACGCCAGCGACCGGTGGGCCGACCGTGTCGGAGCGAACCTGACCATCCGGCTGAACGCAGACGAACACGCCGGTTTCCGTCGAGCCGTAGAGCTGTTTCAGGTTAATGCCAATCGACCGGTAGAACACAAACAGATCCGGACCGATCGCCTCGCCGGCGGTGTAGGCAACCCGCACGCGGCTCATGCCCAGCGCATTGCGCAGCGGCCCATAGACACACAGGTCACCCACCGCATACTGCAAGCGATCCAGCAACCCGACCGACTCGCCATCCAGAATGCGCGAACCCGCACGGCGGGCGACACCCATGGCCCAGTCGTACATCTTGCGCTTGAACCAGCCGGCATCTTCCATGCGGATGGTCACCTGAGTCAGCAAGCCTTCGAGCACACGGGGCGGCGCGAAATAATAGGTCGGGCCGATATCGCGCATGTCGATCGGCACGGTTTCCGGTGACTCCGGATGATTGACGGTAAATCCCGTCACCAGTAACTGCATATAGGAGAACATGTTCTGCCCGATCCAGGCGACCGGCATGTAGGCCAGCACATCCTCGCGGTCGGTCAGGCCTTCCATGACTTCGATCACGCGCGCGCGATCGATCAGCGCGTGGCTGGTCAACACCACGCCCTTGGGCTTGCCGGTCGTGCCGGAGGTGTAGAACATCGCACCGTCGTCCTCGGGCCGGATCTCGGCGAGGCAGCGACTGATGAGGTCGGGATCGACGCGCTGGTGCTGCGCGCCGAGCTCGGCCAACTGCTCGCAGGACATCAGGGCTTCGTCGGTATAGTGACGCAGGCCGCGCGGATCGTCATAGACAATCTTCTGCATGGCCGGACACTGATCGCGCACCTCCAGCATCTTGTCGACCTGCTCCTGATCCTCCACCACCACGACGGCGACGCTCGCATCCTGCAGGACGTAGACCATCTCCTGAGCCACTGCGTCCTGATAGAGCGCGATCGGCACGGCGCCGAGTGTCTGCGTGGCCATCATCGCCATATACAGCTGCGGGCGGTTTTCGCCGATCACGGCGACGTGATCGCCTCGCCTGACGCCAAGTTGTGCCAGGCCATGCGCGATCTTGCACACACGTTCGTGCACCTGACTCCAGGTGAGGGTTTGCCAGATTCCTAGATGCTTCTCGCGAATTGCCGGCCGATCGCCGCGCACGCGGGCGTGCTCGGCCAACAGGGCCGGAAAGGTATTCGCCGTGCTCATGGCGGTATGCGATGGGTGCGCCACGTTGTCTCCTTGTGACCGGGCCGGCGTCGTCATTGCAGCGCAGCAATCGCGACGATGTCCGGGCCGATTCGGACTGTCTTCTCTTTTGTTCAGCAGATAAGGTATAAGGAGTTGCTTCAACCAAATGTCGCGAAACGGACATTCTGGCTTTTCTTAGGGTATATCCTGATGCAGTTCCGAACGTCGATCGAACTCGCCGCCGCCTGGTTCCCGATGCTGTCGCCGGACCAGCAGGCGCGCGTCGAACGCGACACCAGCGTGACGCAAATCGCAGCCGGCACCACGATTGAGCGGCGCGGCGAACCGTCGCAGTGCTGGATCGGAGTCATTTCCGGCTTGATCAAAGTATCCGTCGGCAATGCCGATGGCAAGCTGGCATCACTGACCGGCGTGCCGGCCGGCGGCTGGATCGGCGAGGGCTCGCTGCTCAAGCGCGAGCAGCGTCGGTATGACGTTGTCGCCTTGCGCGATTCGGTCATCGCGCGGGTGCCTGCCGTCACTTTTGAGTGGTTGCTCGACAACAGCATCCCCTTCAACCGCTTCCTGTTGCAGCAACTCAACGAGCGGGTCGCCCAGTTCATCGGCAAGGCCGAATCGGACCGCTTGCATGATCCCGATGCGCGCGTGGCCCGTTGCCTGGCAGAGCTCTTCAACCCGGTGCTCTACCCCGGCATGGGCATGCGACTGGCGATCACGCAGGAAGAAATCGGCTATCTGGCCCGGGTTTCGCGCCAGCGGGTCAACCAGGCGCTGCACACACTTGGCGAGCGCGGCTTGTTGCGCGTGGAGTATGGTGCGGTAGAAGTTCTCGATCTGCGCGGGCTGCGTCACTACGGATCCTGATGCCACGTCGGCGCCGGTTGCTGTGGTAAGTCTGGTTGCTGTGATAAGTCCGGTTGCCGTGATGGATCCGGTTGTGACGGTTGGTCGTGATGCCGCAGTGGCTCGCGTCACTGATGGGGCGGTCAGGGTGCTAAAGTAGTGGTTTACCCGGAGGCCCTTATGAACTTCACGACTCTTCTGGGCGCGGCTGCGGTCGCCCTGGGATGTGCAACTGCCAGTGCTGCCGATTTCGCATCGAACGGTCTGGAATTCAACGACCTTTGGATACGCGCCTCGGTTCCCGGTCAGGTCAACGGCGCGGGCTATCTGCAAATCGCCAACAAAACCACGCACCCGGATCGCCTGCT
>JADZBO010000074.1 GCA_020851995.1 Burkholderiaceae bacterium | reverse complement strand
TCCAGGACTTGTTGAACAATCTCGGCCGGCGCCTTTTCAACGAACGATGCGCGCCGAGCCGCCCAAAGCGAGCGCACGAAAGACTTGCCGCGGCCAGACAATCCAGCCAGGCTGATTTCGAAAACTACCGTCTCATTGCAGTGGGCTAACGGACTCAGGGATGAGTGTTCCCTTCCTCTTCTTCGGCCAGCACCCGTTCAAATTCTTTGAAAGCCTCAAGCGCCGCCGGCACTCCGCAATACACCGTCGTCTGCAAGATGACCTCAGCGATCTCCTCCAGCGTTGCACCGGTATTGCGACGCGCCTTCACATAAAGCCGCAATTCGTTTGGACGATTCATTGAAACCATCAGCGCCACGTTGATCAGATTGCGCGTGCGAGGATCCAGACCTGGCCTCGACCAGATATGCCCCCATACCGATTCGGTCACCAATTCCTGAAACGGTTTGGTCAGTTCCGTCGCGACTCCGGTCGATCTTTTCTGCGCACCATTGACGTATGCGTCACCCAGAATCTTGCGGCGCATCTCCATACCTTGTTTAAAGCGTTCTGATTCCACGTGCGGTCTCCCATTGAGGACTCATCGGTTTTCAATTTTTTACGAAAGCCGGCGTCACCGGCAACACTGCGATGTCTTTCCACCCAATTGGTGCGCCCGCGCTTGCCGCAGCGTCGCGCGGCGTCATCGATGCACTCCACTTGGTGGCCAGGAAGCGCTGTCCGGTCATGTGATTCGCGTCCTCTGACACCAGCCAGAGTAAGGGTGCAACCATTTCATCGGGTTGCAGAAGATCTTCCCGGCGAAACGGTGCGCCGCTCGGAATCATCGGGGTATTCACGACGCCACCCGGGATCAATACATTGACGGTTACACCTGTTCCGTGCAAATCAGCCGCCATCACGGCGCTCAGCCCCTCGGCGCTCGCCTTTGTAGGGCCATAAGGGCAATAGCCGCCTCGCAGCATGGTACCCAGACTGGTGGTGATGTTGATGATCCTTCCCCAGCCCGCCTTGATCATCGAAGGAGCGATGGCCTGACTCAGCAGGAAAACCGCCGTTGCATTCACATTGATTGCGTTCTTCCAGACTTGGGGAGTCACTTCATAGAATTTGACCGGATTGCGGTGGTAATCATCCCTGACCTGAGCCTGTCCCAGTCCGGCGTTGTTAATCAGGATATCAATCGCACCCATCTTCTGTACGATGCGACTGACAAGCGCCTGTGCATCAAAATCGCAGAGATCTTCAACAAATGGCTCGCACTGCCCCGCCTGGCCATCGGCTTCGACGGTTGCCCTCAGATCCTCGAGGCTTTCACGATCGCGATCAACCGCTGCGACGCGAAACCCGGCGCCAATCAGCCCGAGCACCATCGACTTGCCAAGTCCCTTGGCCGCGCCAGTGACAAGTACCACCTGCGCGCGCTTACCGTCTCCCATCCAGCACCCCCTTTTGTCAACGTCCGACTCGCCACCCGCGCGCAAACGGCTGGAACTTCGCCGTCGGCCTGATGTGAGATCCACGTACTGTTCGTCTCGGATTATTGTGTGCGCTATGGTAAACGTTCATTATGGTGGACGCCATGCATAACAACGCTGCGCGGGATTCTGACCGAAACGGCGCAAAAGGTTTCGGCGTTTCTTGGTCGCACGGGTGGGCCCTCATGGCACTGATTTGCTACTCCTGCTTTACCCCGCTGCTACTGATCGCCTTTTCCCAGCGCGCAAGCTCTGACTTCAGATACGCCGCGTACTCTTGCGGCGATGAGCCCAGCAGTTCGGCACCCTGCGCGCTGAGCCTGGTCTTCACATCGTCGGAAGCCAGCGCCTTCAGGATCTGCTTGTTCAGATAATCGACAACGGGCTGCGGCGTCCTGGCGGGCGCCATGACACCCTGCCACGCACCGATTTCAAAACCCGGCATCACGGTCTCGTTGAGCGTCGGAACCGCCGGCAAGACCGAAGACTTCGATTTCGTCGTCACCGCCAGCGCGCGCAACTTGTTGTCCCTTACAAACGTCAGTCCGACATTGATCGGCTCCATATTGAAGGCCACTTCCCCGCCCACCGTCGCCACGACAGACGGCGCACTACCCTTGTACGGAACATGGGTGGCTTTGAGCCCGAGCTCCTGCAGAAACAGGAAGGAGCCCAGATGCGTAATGTTGCCCAATCCTGCGGATCCGTAGGCGTACTTGTCGGGATTCTGTTTGAGCAGGGCAACGAATTCCTCGATATTCTTCGCAGGAATCGATGGGTTCACGGTGAGCAGCAACGGGACGACCGAGGTCAGGATGACCGGCTCGAAGTCGGTCAGGACGTTGTAGCTGAGGTTCTTGTAGAGCGCCGGGCTCAGCGCCATCGACGAGGTGTTGTACAGGATGGTATATCCGTCCGGGAGCGCCTTCGCCACGAACTCTGCAGCGATGTTGCCATTTGCACCTGCCTTGTTGTCGATGACCACTGGCTGGCCGACTTGCTCTGACAGCTTTTGCCCGATGACCCTGGCAATGATGTCCGTTGCCCCGCCCGGTGCGAACGGCACGACGATCCGGATCGCGCGATTCGGGTATGAATCCGTGGTTTGGCCGACCGCCTGTGCGCCGGTCAACGCCATGATGCAAGCGCCAGCGGTCAGCGCCACGAGTGTTTTGATTGTTTTCGACATGTCTCCCTCCGGTTATTGTTTTCGTATGCGACCAGCTTGACGGTCGATCGTCATCAATCCATCTCCGGCAACTCCTGTGCGGCGAGGAAATCCCTGAACGTACTTAACGCCGGCGAAGGGTTTTCGGTCAGCCAGCTTGCATAGATCGGGATTTTTTCCTGGACATCGTCGAGCGTCTTGACCGTCACCCCTGCACGCCGCAAATTATGCCCGCAACTGCCGAAGATGCTGACGCCCACACCGGCCGCGACCATGCCAAAGATTCCGATTGTGTTGGACGCGATCAGTTCGATGCGCGGGTGAAACCCGCGGTTATTGCATTATGGATGTCTACGTCAATCGGTCTTATGGTGCCCGCGATGTCGGGATGAAAGGAAGAGTGGGTATCGTGGTCGTTGATTTCCAACTCGCGTTCACCGACAAGCGCTTTGCCCTGGGAGGTGCACCCTTGATCATGCGCGGCGTTGAAAACACCGCCCGACTGCTGAAGGTCGCGCGCGCGCACAATATCCCGGTGGCAT
>JADZBO010000073.1 GCA_020851995.1 Burkholderiaceae bacterium | reverse complement strand
CCATTTGAAATGTTGGATTCAAGGTAGGTAGTTGCCTCTCCTTAGCTCATCATGACTGATGGGGTCGGAGCACCAGTCTTGCGACTGCCACTACTATCGGCGAATGTCAGCTATCACCGCTGCCGCTAGTCCGGAGGCCACGCTGACCTTGCCCCCGACAAATGCTCTTGCAGAAATCCAACTTCGATAACTCTAACGTAAAGGACAGTGTCACGTCAAGCCAAGTCCTGGCAGGATCTGCAAGACCCTTGCCGCTATCAAATCACTCCGGCTTCAACCCCGCCTCGTCAAACGACTTTTTCCATGCCTTGAGCTGGGTTTCCATGAAGGTCAGGAGCTCCGCCGGGGTCGACGCCTTCAGCGCGAGTCCTTGGGCTTCGACCCGCTTTTGAACTTCGGGGCGCGCCATGGCGTCGCGTAATGCCTTGCTCATGCGCTCGGCAATCACGGGGGGCAAATTGGCCGGGCCGAACATCGCGGCGAAGGTCTCGGCACCCAGGTTGGGTAACCCAGCCTGCGTGACTGTGGGGACATCGGGCAGCAGCCGATAGCGCTCGGGCAACAGAACGGCGAGCGGGCGTAGTTTGCCTTCATTGATGTGCTGCAGTGTGCTTGTGGGCGTGGCAAACGTCAGGTCGATATGCCCGGCAAGTACGTCATTGACTGTCGGTCCTTCGCCCTTGTAGTTGACGACGTTCGTGCTGATGCCTTCGTCCTAGCGGACTTTCTCTTTGCTGTTGCGCCGCGCGACGCGTGCCTCCTGGTACATCTTCATCATGTTGAGCAAGACAGAGGTTGTCCAGGCAAACGTGAACATGCCGGAAAGCGCGATGATGGGGGTGAGCAGTTTCCAGCCCAGGGGCATGATGTCTGAGCCGTAGCCGACGGTAGTGTACGTGTATCCGGTAAACATGATCGCGTGCCGCAAATTGCCGACAAGACCCGCTTTGTAAATCGCAAAGGACCAGATGGCGATTTCGCCGATATGCGCCATCAAAAGCGCGATCATGCTGAAATAAAAGACGATTTCGACCAGCCAGAAGCGCCTGGCTGCAAGCAACTTGTTGGAGCGCCATTCGAAGTGCTCACCGATCGCTGCCATGACGAACCCGTGAAAAAACAGCACGAGCAGCAACATGAAGCTGCCGAAGATGATGTCTGGCAGATCATAGGCCGCCAGGAAACGCTGCAGGCTTTCGAGCTGCGGCTGGTCGAATATGATGAGCTCGACAGGCTTTAGTGCATCTTCTACGGTGGCGACGTCGCTCATGATCCTGACCGATGGTTTGGCATAGCGGTGATTTTAAGTCTGGGAGAATAATGGCCTGAATCCCAAGTGTCTGTAAATTCGGGTGAACACTGCAATAGAATGCCTCCTAAGATAATCTGCCATAGTTGAAAGCACGCATGAGCCAGCCCGGACAACACAATCTTTCCAGCGCGTTTTTCCTGCCGCTTGGCGGTGGGCGCTATGAGCCCACTGAATCGACGATCGGGCCCTGGGCGCCGGGCACGCAGCATGGTGGGCCACCCGGGGCATTGCTGATGCATGCGCTCTCGACGTATCCGTCGGATCATGATCTGCAGATCGCCCGAATCACCATCGAGATCCTGGGGCCCGTACCGATCGGTGCATGCGAGGTGAGCGTTGAGCGTTTGCGTGGCGGTAAACGGATCGAATTGCTGCGCGCGCAGTACGCCATGGGCGGCAAGGTCTATATGACCGCCCAGGCCTGGCGCACCGAGCGTATTGCCGGGATCGTGGAACGCAAGCCCGGATCGTTCGTCGTTCCGACCATGCCGTCCACCGAGACTGCGGGCTTTTTTCAGGGGATCGATTATTTTCCCTACGGGCATGCGCTGGAATGGCGTTTTGTCGAGGGTGGTTTCGATCAGTTGGGGCCGGCTACCGTCTGGGCGCGTGCGCGGATTCCGCTCGTTGAAGGGCGCGAGATCTCGGGGCTGGAGTCTTTGATCCTGATGATTGATTCCGCCAATGGCGTGAGTGCGGAACTCGATATCCGCCAGTGGTCTTACGTCCCGGTCGATTTGTCGGTTGGCTTGTTTCGCTTGCCCGTGGGGCCTTGGGTGGGAATGTCGGCGCGTACGGTCATCGAGCCCGATGGGATCGGGCAGACGATGTCGACGGCGTTCGATTCCGCAGGCGCGGTGGGACACAGTATGCAGACGCTGTTCGTGCGACCACAATAGCTCTCATAATCCGCCTTGGCATGGTTAACGACTCAGCACCCACACCAGAATCGCCCCCACGATTGCGCCCCCAAGTGTCCAACCCCAGTAGGGAACCCCAAGCGATTCCATGGGTTCGGCCTGCGCTTTTGGAAGCTGGGCCTCGTCGGCAGGTTGGGCCGCGCTGGGGTAGCGCGCCTGCAGGGCTTCATCAAACCGTCTGAAGAAGTCTTCGGCCAGCGATTTGGCCGCGCCGTCGATCAGCCGTTGCCCGATTTGTGCGATTTTGCCGCCGACCTTGGAGTTGACGGTGTAGCTGAGCAGGCAGCCCTCGGCGTTGGGCGTCAGGCTGACCCGGGATTCGCCTTCGCCAAAACCCGCTACTCCACCCTGCGCCTGAAACCGCAGCGAGTAGGCCTTGGGCGGATCCATGTCGGCGAGTGTTACTTTGCCCGTAAACCGCGCGGCGACCGGGCCAATGCGCACGGCGACAGTGGCGGCATACTGTTGATCGCCGCTGGCCTCGAACTTCTCGCAGCCGGGGATGCAGGCTTTGAGGGTTGCCGGGTCGTTGAGCGCTTCCCAGGTCT
>JADZBO010000072.1 GCA_020851995.1 Burkholderiaceae bacterium | reverse complement strand
TGGATTTTCGCCTGCCCGGTGCCACCGACTACACCGCCTTCCTGCGGGCTACCCGTTTCCTGACGCGCGACGAGCGCGAAGTGGAGAAAGCCTACGCGCGAGCAGTCTTCAATGTGCTCTTCCACAACCGTGACGACCATCCCAAGAACTTCGCGTGGCGTCTCGGGCCTGACCAGCGCTGGCGTCTGGCACCGGCATTCGACCTGACCTTCAGCGAAGGCCCGATGGGCCAGCATCACCTGGACGTTTGCGGCGAAGATGCCGCCATCGAACGCCGGCATCTATTGCGTCTGGCGGAGGAAGGTGGCGTCTCAAGGAAGCGGGCGGAGGAGGTCATCGACCGGATGTTGCTGCAGGCAAGCTCATTGGGTGAGCGGTTTGAGCGTGCTCCGATCAGGCAGATGCTGGCGCAGCAGATGAAATCCACCATTGATGCCTGTCGCCGGCGTCTGGAAAGCTGAATCCGAGCCGCCGCAACGACGCCAGATCACGGTTGAACGTACTCACTACTGAATTTTTTGAGTACAAACATGAGTATATTTTTTATCGGAGCGGCGTGGTGATCTGTTTATTCAATGGCTTGCAGTCACAGTTGCTGTTCAACGTCTGACAATCCATTGATCGGATTCCCGCGAATCAGCGCCAATGCGCGTGGCGGTTCCCGATATCTCCCCGGTTCTCCGACGCCTTCATCAGCTCCTGGAAGCTGAGCCACAAGGCGATTTCTCCAGCGCGCCCTTGGTCGTTCTCGCCCGACCCCCGACTCCCTTCGCCGGGATGGTGTCTCCGCACTCTATTTGCGGCGACATCGCACAAAACCCTGATCGTTGAACAGCCCTGATTTCATCAGAACAATACGCTTTTACTTATAAATGCAAATGCGTATAATTCGCATTCACGTTTTAAGAGTAGGCAACAGATGAACCAAGTTTTACCCTCCAGGCGTTTGACCTCGCTGGTCAAATCCCTGGCGTTTTGCCCCGCATTGTTGGGGCATGCTGTCACACACGCGCAGAGCGCGGCGGATATACCGGCAACGACACCCTTTGACGCCATCACCATCCAGGGCGAATCAGCGGCGATGGCCACCCCGTGGGGGTCGGAAACCACGCGCCGGGAACTCGATGCATTGCAGATCCAGAACTGGTCAGACTTCGCCAGGCGCGCTGAGCCGGGTGTCAACTTCAATGAAACCAGCAAAAGCATCAATGTGCGCGGGCTTGATCAGAACCGGGTGCTGACCCGGATCGATGGTATCCGGCAAACCTGGCTTAAAGACGCGGCACGCGGTGTGCGCGGTGGCCTGAGCACGTTCGATTTCAACTCCCTGTCCGCAATTGACATTGTGCGGGGCGCGGATTCAAGCGTTGCAGGTTCGGGTGCCATGGGCGGCGTTGTCGACGTTCGCACCCTGAATCCGAATGATCTTCTCGGCGATGGACGGCTCTTCGGATCGTTGCTCAAGGGGGGCTACAACTCGGTTGACCAGAGTGGGCTGACGAGCGCGGCGATTGCAGGCCAGGCGAGCAACAGCACACAGTGGTTACTACAGGCTGGCGTTCAGAAAGGCAGCGAGAACGTCAACATGGGAACGAACGCGGGGAATGGCGTCACGCGCACCGCGTCCAATCCGGATGATTACTTACAGCAAAACTACCTGCTGAAGGTGCAAAACAAATTCGATGGAGGTCAT
The DNA here is from genome assembly GCA_020851995.1 of Burkholderiaceae bacterium. Lineage (GTDB taxonomy): Bacteria > Pseudomonadota > Gammaproteobacteria > Burkholderiales > Burkholderiaceae_B > Zwartia. Next base: position 5,416 of record JADZBO010000072.1, on the reverse strand, counting down.
TCGCTCGGTCTCAGCGGATCGTATTTTGAGCGCCAGGACAAAAGCATCGACATGGCCGCAGCCACCGAGACCTATGCGCCAGGGCAAAGCCGACTAAAGGATACGAGCCGTCGCGAAAGTATCGCCATGGACTATGGATGGATTGCACCACACAGCAATGCGCCGGTCGATAGCGTTGATGCGCAGATCTACTGGCAGCGCGTCAGCCTGTCGAGCAACCTCGCCGCGATGCGCATCGCTACACCGGTTGGCAACTATGCGCGCAACAACAATCTGCAAGAGTCCACCTACGGCATCAACACGCTGGCATCCAAGGCACTCAGTGGGAGTGTCTCGCAACTCTGGAAGCTGGGCGGCGAATGGTACGGCAATTCAACTGAGCAGTCGTCAACCGGCGAAGACACATGCCCGGCCAGATTCAGCCCCTATTCACCGTGCAATTTCCTGCACACCAATCAGGCCGATATGCCTAAGGTCAACGGATCACAAGTCGGGGTCTGGCTACAAAACACAGTCGGTATTTCCGACAATCTCTATACGCTGACGCCCGCTGTCCGATACGACCACTACCAGCAAACTCCCAAAGACACTTCCAGTTTTCAGAGCAACGCGGCAGGGGGGCAGTTACTTGCGTCATCCACGGGCAGCGCGGTTTCGCCCAAGCTGTTGGGCACCTGGTCACCCGCAGCGAATGCGAGTGTTTTTGCACAATACGCTTTCGGATTCAACGCGCCAACGGCAACCCAGCTCTACAGCCGCTATGGGGCTCCGGGCACCTACCTGGTGGCCGGAAATCCCGATCTCAGGCCAGAAACCAGCCAGGGCTGGGAACTCGGAACAAAGCTCGGTGATGACAGGCTGAATGGCGCATTCACCTATTTCGACAACAACTATAAAAACTTCATCGAAACCGTCAATAGCCCGGGTACAGCGACCTATCCGTACTTTGTGCAGAGCTACGAGAACCTCGAAAAGGTACGCATTTATGGTGTCGAGGCAAAAGGTTCGTGGAAATTCTCACCCGGATGGCGAGCGTATGGCTCTCTTGCCTGGGCGGAAGGGAAAAATCAGAACACGGGTCAGTACCTGAACTCGGTTGCACCCCTGACGGTGATCACGGGTCTTGCTTACAGCCAGGAGCAGTGGGGCGCCACTGCACAGGTTACTGCAGCGGCGGCACGCAACAACGTGACGTATCCCGAAACATCTCCCGGCGTGAAGTATGCGGACTTCCAGGCGCCCGGCTATGGCATCGCGGATCTGACCCTGTACTGGAAACCAGCAGAAGTCAAAGGGTTGTGGCTACAGGCCGGTGTCTACAACGTATTCAACAAAACTTACTGGAACGCCCTGAGTGTTCCGACTGCCGGCTCAGTGGCGATACCACGCGCCATCGATTTCTACACATCTCCCGGGCGCAGCTTTCAGGCGTCCCTGATTTATCAATATTGAATGATTTAAAAGGCATCAACAATGTTAGAGCTGATCGACATTCCCGCTTCGACTTCGGTCCGACCGGACCATGAACAAAATATTGCAGCTGTCCGGGAGGCATACGCAAGACTGGACGAGGCCACGTGCAACAAGCGCGCAAGAGACCTCGCGACGATCCTTGGCTTGACCGAAGCACAATGGGTGGCAGCCCAGTGCGAGGTGATCCGTTCGATCCCGCTCGCCGGAAGCCCCGCCGAAATTTTCAGCCACGTGGGCAGGCTGGGCGAGGCAATGGCCTTGACCCGAAATGACTTCTGCGTGCACGAAAGGCACGGCAAGTATCTGCACGTAAAGGCCGACTCGCCGGTTGGCCTGGTACTGGGCCCCGATATTGATCTGCGCATGTTTTTTTCAAGCTGGCGTCATGTCTGGGCAGTCGAAGAGAAAGGTCGCTGCAGCCTTCAGTTTTTTGACACGACCGGCGCTGCGGTACACAAGATCTACTGCACCGACAAGTCGAATATTGCTGAGTATCTTGCACTGGTGAATGAGTTTGCCAGCGGTGATTCCGTGTGGCCGGTCGCAGAGCCTTCCGCCCCTGATTTGGCGACTGATCGCGTCGAAGATGTACCTGCCTTGCGCGAGGCCTGGCTTGCCATGGGTGACACTCACGAATTCTTCCCGCTCCTGCAACGCTTTAACGTAAAGCGAATTGCGGCAGTCCGGGCCGTTGGCCCGGACCTTGCACAATGTGTCGCGAACGATGCGGTCGAGACCATGCTCCATGCCGTTGCCCAGAACGCACTTCCAATGATGTGTTTCGTGGCTAACCGGGGCATGGTGCAAATTCATACCGGGCCGGTGAAGCGAATTCGGCGCGCCGGCCCATGGCTGAATGTCCTGGATCCAGCCTTCAATCTGCATCTTGACGTGACCCAGGTTGCTTCGACCTGGGTGGTCAACAAGCCATCACGGGATGGTTGGATCACGTCACTGGAATTGTATGCAGACTCAGGCGAGTTGATTGTGCAGTTCTTTGGCGCACGCAAGCCCGGGTCCCCTGAGTTGACCGAGTGGCGAGAGTTGCTCCTCGGTATGTGTCCGGAGCAGCTTGCCCAATGAATCTGATTCGATGGCTACGCATGTGCGGATTGCTTGCGGCTTTGGGAGTGTTAGTCCAGAGTGCGCAGGCAAATGAACCGGTGGTGCCGACCAGAGTGGTGACGCTTGGCGGCAGCGTGACTGAAATTGTCTATGCACTCGGAATGCAGCATCTGCTTGTTGGAGCGGATCAGTCAAGCCTCTATCCCGAGGCGGCACAGGCGCTTCCATCGATCGGCTATTACCGCATGGTGCCAAGTGAGGGAGTGCTGCGCCTGCAACCCGATCTGGTGATTGCTTCCGAGCAGGCCGGCCCGCCGCATGCCATTGCGCAACTTGTGTCAATGGGGTTGCGCGTGGAGACAGTATCGGATCAGCCAAGCGTCGCATCACTCCATGATCGCGTCAATCAAGTGGCACGCCTGCTGGGTGTGCGAGAGCGTGGTGCGGCATTGAGCACAGCCATTGATGCCGGGATCAGACGCAGCAGCCTCCAACCCGCAGGGCGCCAGCGCGCTTTGATGGTTGTGATGCGTTCCGGCAAATTGTTAGGGGCGGGACAAGAGACGGCTGCGGCAAAAATTCTTGAGCTGGCGGGTCTCGAGAACGTGTTGCTGAGCCAGAAAGGGTATCAGCCGATCAGCGCCGAGGTTGTCAGCGCCCTAGGCCCGGCTGTCATCGTAGTGACCAGTTCCTCCGTCAGGTCCCTCGGCGGACTGGATGCCGTTCGCCGGAATCCCGCGCTGCGAATGACACCCGCAGCTCTTGAGGGGCGTGTGATCGAACTGGATGATCTGTTGGCACAGGGCATCGGCCCCCGCCTTGCTCTCGCCATTGAGCAGATTCGAGAAGGCGTAAACGATGCAAGACCCTGACACGTCCCGCAGCCTGGCGGGCGACCGTCATGTGGTGGGGCGTCACATGACACGCCAAACCGGCTTGCTGATTTTGTCTTGCGGGTTGCTGCTTTCTGCTTCGTTCGCCATTTCAAAAGGGGCATTCCAGATTCCAGTCAGCCGCCTGTTCGACTGGCTGGCCGGAAGCCGTGGCGCACTGGATGCGGTTTCAATGAACGTATTGATCAGTATTCGGTTGCCCCGCGTCCTGCTTGGTCTGCTTGCCGGGGCTTCGCTGGGTGCGGCAGGCGCAGCCATGCAGGCACTGTTTCGCAATCCCCTGGCCGAGCCGGGGCTGGTCGGTCTTTCCGCGGGTGCGAGTCTGGGGGCGATCACGGCCATCGTGCTGACACCGGGTGGGTTCTTTCTGATCGCGGCATTTGCTTTCACTGGCAGCGTGATCACAACGCAACTGGCATTCGTTCTCGGGAATAAGTCGTCGGGTACGTCCGGTCTGCTGCTGGCGGGCGTTGCGATCAATGCAATCGCCTTCAGCCTGATGGGGCTGATCATCATTTCGGCCGACGATGCGCAACTGCGCGATCTGACCTTCTGGAACATGGGCAGCCTCGCCGGGGCGAATTGGACGGTGCTTGCGCTTCTTGTGCCCTGGGTATTGCTCGGCGTCCTTGTGTTGATGAGCCGATGGCGCGTACTCAATGCCTTGTTGCTTGGCGAACGTGAGGCCCAACATCTCGGGTACACACTTCAGGCCATTCGCCAGCAGATCATCGCATTGGTTGCGCTGACCGTCGGCCCGGTTGTGGCGGTCACCGGAGGCATCGGCTTTGTCGGACTCGTCATGCCGCATCTGGTCAGAATGTGGCTCGGAGCAGACCATCGCTGGGTGCTGCCCGCGTCGGCGCTCGCTGGCGCCCTGGGACTGACGCTGGCTGATGTCCTGGCGCGGATCGTCATCGCCCCTGCCGAATTGCCGATTGGATTAGTCACCAGTCTGGTGGGCGGCCCGTTTTTTGTCTGGATGCTGATGCAAGGGCGCGCGCGATGAATGTCTGTGAAACGTGCGCACTCAGTGTCAGACGTGGCTGCCGCGACGTGATTCGCGCCGTGTCGGTTCGCTTGCGTGTCGGCGAAGTGGTTGGCGTACTGGGCCCAAATGGCGCAGGCAAGTCCTCGTTGCTGGGGGCCATGGCCGGTGAATTGCCGGCGTGTTCTGGCGACGTGCTGATTGACGGAAAGAGCCTTGCCGATCTGGATTCCCGCGCACAAGCGCGCATCCGTGCAGTCTTGCCTCAGCACGCCGCCTTAACCTTCGATCTGCCTTTGACGGAGGTCATCAGAATGGGCGCGTATCCCTTTCGGGAGGCAACGCCCGACCAGGTGGAGGGCTGGGTTCAGCAGTCGTTGGTGGATGCTGACCTGACGCATCTGGCCGCCGCGCGCTATGCCGAGCTCTCTGGCGGTGAAGCTCAGCGGGTTCAGTTTGCCAGGGTCCTGGTGCAGGCGCGGGCAGCTGCGGCAACGGCGGGGCATGCCTATCTTCTTCTGGATGAACCGACCTCCAGCCTTGACCCGAGACATCAGCTTTTCCTGATGCATCGCGTGCATCAGCTTGCACAGCGTGAGCGCTTTGGCATCCTGATTGTCATGCACGACATCAATCTCGCTGCGCAGTGGTGCAGCAGAGTCGTGCTGCTCAACGATGGCAAGGTGGCGAGTGAAGGGGTTCCGGCAGTCGCGTTAACGCCGCAAACGCTTGAACAGGTCTTTGGCATACCGATGCGGGTGTTGCCGCACCCGCTGGAGCCGCGGCGTATTCTTGTTTTGGCGGAAGGGAATGCATCGTCACAGTGAAGTCCACCCTGATCGCAGTCTGCGGCAAGGACGCCTGTCCGCCGTCTCACTGGTGTTAGTTGTTTACGGGGTGGTTGGCTGGTATGCGACACGCGCGCTTCCGCTGTCCGTTAGCGCGGCCCCATCTGACCCGGTGATGTCCTTTTCCTTGTTACCTGAAGCGTCGCCTG
>JADZBO010000071.1 GCA_020851995.1 Burkholderiaceae bacterium | reverse complement strand
CACTGGGCGGCGCGATGCCGTAGGCACGCAGCTTCGCGTTTGCCTCGGGCGTCATCCAGTCGGTCGACCAGGCCGGGGCAAGCTGCAACACCACCCGCGCCGGAATTCCGGCTGCGGACAATGCAGCTGCAACGTCGTCGTGCATTTGCGACATGGCCGGGCAGCCGCTGTAGGTCGGCGTGATGACGACCTCCAGTCCGCCTGATCCCACCTCGCGCACAGCACGCAGGATCCCCATCTCGCGAAGCGAGACCACCGGGATCTCCGGATCCTTGACCGCCTCCAGCAGCGCCCACACCGCATGGTGTGGGTCTGCTGGCGTCTTTTCGGCAATGGGTCCGTCGGGAAGCGTCGTCGCCTGCATGCGATTTACCAGGCGGCTTCCGGATGCGCGCGGGCCAGCGACTGCATCTCGGCCAACACGAAACCCATATGCTCGGAGTGCACGCCATGCTTTCCGGTCGTGACGAAGCCCTGATCCGACGGCCGCTTGAGCGTCGCCTCAGAGAGCGCCTCATCGACAATCGTGTTCCAGGACGCCCGCAGCGTCGCGTTCTCGACGCCGGCGCCCGTGCGTACGGCAGCCGCTTCCATTGCGCTCGGAGTCCAGAACTCCTGGGTGTAGGGCATCAGGTGATCCATCGCAGCCTGCATTCTGGCGTGCGAAACTTCGGTTCCATCGCCAAGCTTGATCAGCCAGTCACGCGAGTGCCGCAGGTGGTACTGCGCTTCCTTCAGCGACTTCGCGGCAATTGCAGCAAGCTCCTGGTCGGTCGAGGACTGAAGCGCATTCCACACCAGTACCATCAGCGCGCTGTACAGAAAATTACGCGCGATCGTGACGGAGTAGTCGCGGTCTCCCCGTGCCGTAGGGGTGAGCGCCGTGCTGTGGGCGATCTCGAGCAGCGTGTAGTTGCGGAACTCGGGCTCGTTGCGAAAGTACGCCAGCAAGTCCTCTGAGGTCTTGCCGTCGTTGCGCAGCGTGGCGACGCGCTGGTAGAGCAGGCGCGCCTGGCCAATCAGATCGAGGCTGTTGTTCGCCAGCGCCAGATCTTCTTCCAGAACCGGGCCGTGGCCGCACCACTCGGCGTTGCGCTGGCCCAGAATCAGCGCATTGTCCGCCAGGTGCAGCAGGTATTGTTCGTGGGCTGCCATTACATATGCCCCACTTCGTCCGGAATGTCGTAGAAGGTCGGGTGACGATAAATCTTGTCGGCCGAAGGATCGAACATGGCATCCTTGTCTTCGGGGGCGCTGGCGGAAATGCTCGCCGACGGCACAACCCAGATGCTCACGCCTTCCTGGCGGCGGGTATAGACATCACGCGCCATTTGCAGTGCCTGGGGGGCATCGGCGGCGTGCAAACTGCCGCAGTGCTTGTGCTCCAGACCCTGCTTGCTGCGAACGAACACTTCCCAGAGGGGCCATTCTTTGAGGGCGGGGGTACTCATGCTGCCTCCTTGCTTGCTTTGGCTTGCTGTTTGAGGGAATAGGCAATCGCGGCGTCGCGAACCCACTGACCATCGTTGTGTGCCTTGACGCGGGTAGCCAGGCGCTCGCGGTTGCAAGGGCCATTGCCGTTGACGGTCGCCCAGAACTCGTCCCAGTCGATTTCGCCATGGTCGTAGTGCTGGCGCTCTTCGTTCCACTTCAGATCCGGATCCGGAAGCGTGACACCCAGAACTTTGGCCTGCGGCACCGTGGCGTCAATGAACTTCTGGCGCAGATCGTCATTGGAGATTCGCTTGATCCCCCAGCGCATGGCCTGCTCGCTGTGCGCACTGTCCTTGTCGGGCGGTCCGAACATTGCCAGGCACTTCCACCAGAAGCGATTGACCGCATCCTGCACCATGGCACGCTGCTCGGCGGTACCGCGCATCATGACCAGCAGGGCTTCGTATCCCTGACGCTGGTGAAAGGACTCTTCCTTGCACACGCGGATCATGGCGCGGGCATAGGGGCCGTAGCTGCAACGGCAGAGCGGGATCTGGTTCATGATCGCGGCGCCATCGACGAGCCCGCCAATCACACCCACATCCGCCCAGTTCAGTGCGGGGTAGTTGAAGATCGAGCTGTACTTGGCGCGGCCGGAGTGCAGCGCGTCGATCAGGTCGCCGCGGCTTGCGCCCAACGTCTCGGCTGCGCTGTACAGGTACAGGCCGTGACCGCCCTCGTCCTGCACCTTGGCGATCAGGATGGCCTTGCGCTTGAGGCTCGGCGCGCGCGTGATCCAGTTGCCCTCAGGCAGCATGCCGACGACTTCGCTGTGCGCGTGCTGGCTGATCTGCCGCACCAGCGTCTTGCGATAGCCCTCGGGCATCCAGTCCTGCGGTTCGATCTTGCCGTCGGCTTCGATGCGCGCATCGAAGCGCGACAGCAACTCGGGATTCTCGGCCGGCACCGTATCGGGCACGGCCTTCAGGCCCGGGCTGTCCGGTACGTTGAAAGACTGTGTGTACATGATGTCTTAACTCCTGTTACGGGTGTTGCTTTTCGGGCGACGACGCGCCCGGGATCAGTTGACGATGGTCCAGTCGCCGTTCTTGATTTCAAGCAGGCGGAACGAAGACAGCTCGAGGCCCATGTGGTCCTTGGGCGACATGTTGAACACGCCGCTCGAACCGACATAACCCTTGGTCGCTTCGATCGCATCGCGCACCTTGGCCTTGTCGGTGCTGCCGGCGCGCTTGATTGCGTCGACCGCGATCATGAGTCCGTCGTAAGCGTAGCCGCCAAAGGTCGACGCCTCGTCTTTGTATGCAGCGCGATAGGCCTGGTCATACGCGGTTACAACAGGCTTCTGCGGATCGTTGTCGGCAAGTTTGCCGGGGATCGACTGCGCCGGCGAAGGCAAACGAACGCCGTCTGCGGCGGGGCCTGCAAGCTTGAGAAACTCGCCCGACGCCACACCATGCGACTGGTAGAGCGGCAGCGCGATGCCCAATTGCTTGTAGTTCTTGGTGACGATTGCCGGCCCCTGACCGAGACCGAAGACGAACACGGCCTGAACTCCCGGGGTGTTCTTGATCTTGGTCAGCTGCGGGCTGACGTCCGTGTCCTTGGGACCATAGGTTTCGTTGGCAACCAGGGTGACGCCATACTTGCTGAGCACGGCCTCGACTTCCTTCTTGCCGGACTGGCCGAAGCCGCTCGTCTCCGACAACAGAGCCACCTTCGTGATGCCGCGCTTCTTCATGTCGTCGAGCACGCGCTCGGCTGCCATGCGATCCGTGTGCGGCGTCTTGAAGACCCACTTCTTCACTGGCTCGATCACGACAACAGCGCCAGCCAGCGAGATGAACGGGATTTGCGCCTTTTCGACCAGCGGCACCATCGACATCGTGGCACCCGTGGTGGTTCCGCCAATAATGATGTCGACCTTGTCGTCGTCGATCAGTCGCTTGGTGAAGCCGTTGGCCTTGGAGGCGTCGCTACCGTCGTCATAGGAGACGAGTTGCAACTGGCGGCCAAGCACACCGCCCTTCTTGTTGATGTCTTCGACGTAGAGCTGCAGCGTCTTGAGTTCGGGATCGCCGAGCGAGCCGGCAGGGCCCGTCACCGAAAGAACCGAACCGATCTTGATGGGATCGGCGGCGAAGGCGGACGCGACGGCGAGCGCCATCGTGGCACCGAAGGCAAATTTCTTGATCAATGAGTTCATGAATGCATCTCCTGGTTTTGGTTGATTTTGTTCAATTGCCTGAATTGTTCAATTGCCTGACTTGTTCAATTGCCTGACTTGTTTAATCACGAGCCTGATTCATTCCACAGAGCGATGCACTGCCCTGTTTGACTTGCCACGGCGCGTTGTCTGCGCCGCGGCTGGCGTCAGACCTGCTTCGGACGCTCGTCGATCACGCGACGGGCTTTGCCGGTTACCGTACGCGGAATCGATTCATGCTCCAGAATCGAGACCTTGGTCGAGATACCAGCAATGGTCTTGATGTGGTGCTGCAACTCTTTGGCGATCTCGCGCACCGTCACATCGGACAGCGTGCCAGAACATTCGCGCTGCAACTCGCAGAGGACTTCGACATTGTCGAGGTGACCGTCGCGGGTGAGGCGGATCTGGTAGTTGCCGCCAAGCCGCTTGTCGCGCAGGATTTGCTCTTCGATCACGCTGGGGAACACATTGACGCCGCGCACGATCAGCATGTCGTCGGTTCGGCCGGTGATGCGGTCCATGCGACGGAAGCTGCGCGAGGTGGGGGCGAGCAGGCGTGTGAGGTCACGTGTGCGATAGCGGATCACCGGCGCCGCTTCCTTGGAGAGCGAGGTAAAAACGAGCTCGCCGCTTTCGCCATCGGCCACGACTTCACCGGTTTCCGGATTGATGATCTCGGGATAGAAGTGATCTTCCCAGATCACCGGACCATCCTTGGATTCGATGCATTCGCAGGCAACACCCGGACCCATGACTTCCGTCAGACCGTAGATGTCAATCGCATCGATGCCGAGCTTGCGCTCGATCTCGGCACGCATGCCCTGACCCCAGGGCTCGGCACCAAAGATACCGATTTTCAGCGAGATGTCTTCTGGCGCGACGCCCAGGCGCTCGAACTCTTCGGCGATGACCAGGGAGTAGGAGGGCGTCACCATGATGATCTCGGGCTTGAAATCCTGTATCAGCTGCACCTGCTTCTCGGTCTGACCGCCCGACATCGGAATGACCGTGCATCCCAGACGCTCGGCGCCGTAGTGCGCACCCAGACCACCGGTGAACAGGCCGTAGCCATAGGCAATGTGACAGGTATCGCCCGCGCGGCCGCCGGCGGCGCGAATCGAGCGCGCCACGAGGTTGGCCCAGGTGTCGATGTCCTTCAGCGTATAGCCGACCACGATGGGCTTGCCGGTTGTTCCAGATGAGGCATGGACGCGCGCGACCTTCTCGCGCGGCACAGCGAAAAGACCGAACGGATAGTTGTCGCGCAGATCCGTCTTGGTGGTGAACGGAAACCTGGCCAGATCGGCGAGCGTCCTGAGATCGTCGGGATGGACGCCCTTCTCGTCGAACGACTTGCGGTAGTGGGGCACGTTATCGTAGGCGTGCCGCACAGACCACTTCAGGCGTTCAAGCTGCAGTGCGGCGATTTCGTCACGGCTGGCACGCTCGATCGGTTCGAGATCGCCTGGCTTTGGACTCTTGGCGGGCATCGGTGTCTCCTCTGTCAATTGTGTTGGCCGGATTGCCCTTCGGGCTGGCCGCGCTGGATCACTTCACCGCTGACGCGGTAACTCTTGCCGCGGAACAGCGCGCAGGTCTTGCCGCCGCGGATACGCACTGTCACGTCGTAGACACCCGTGCGACCGGCGAGCGAGCGTTCGACGGCTTCGGCTTCAAGCACGTCGCCTTCATGGGCTGGGGCCAGGAAGTCGATGTGAGCGGCCGCGGCGACGGTGTTCTGGTTATGGCTGTTGCACGCGTAGGCGAACGCACTGTCAGCCAGCGTGAAAATGTAGCCTCCATGGCAAGTCTGATGCCCGTTGAGCATGTTCGCACTGACCGGCATCGAAATCACCGCCTCGCCTGGACCGACGCGCACGATCTGCATGTCGAGGGCCTGGGTGGCGCGATCGCGCTCCCACATGGCCGAGGCGACATCGCGGGCGAGAGCTTGCGGATTGTGTTGAGTGTGGGGCATCAGGATCAGTTTCCGGTGAAACGGGGCGCACGCTTGCCCATGAAGGCCGCCACGCCTTCGATGTAATCCGGGCTGCGGCCGAGTTCGCGCATGAATCCGCCTTCCATCGAAAGCTGTTGTTCGAGCGTATTGCCGGGTGCCGCGTGCATGGCCTGGCGGGTTCGCACCAGTGCCTTGGTGGGCGCGACGGCCAGTTGCTGCGCAAGCGCATCCACCGCGGCCACGAACTCGGCATCGTCGATGGCGGACCAGATGAGCCCCCAGTCAGCGGCTTTCTGGGCCGGAAGCTTCTCGGCGAGCAGCGCAAGACCCATGGCACGCGCCATACCGACGCGCTGCGGCAGGAACCAGGTGCCGCCGGTATCCGGAATCAGCCCGATCTTTGAAAACGCCTGCAAGAAGGAGGCCGATTTCGTCGCAATCACGAGATCACACGCGAGCGCGAGACTCGCGCCAGCGCCGGCTGCGACCCCATTGACGGCAGCGATCGTCGGCACACGCAAGTTTTGCAATCGCAGGATCAGCGGCTTGTAATTCCTTTCGACAATGTCGCCCATGTCGGGTGGCAATTGCCCATCGACAAATTGCACTTCGGGATCGGACAGATCCTGACCGGCGCAAAAGCCGCGACCAGCGCCAGTGAGCACCAGCACGCGCACATTGCGGTCGGCCTGGATCTCGTCGAGCGCGGCGCGCAACTCTGCGTGCATGGCCGAGGTGAAACTGTTGAGCTTATCCGGCCGGTTCAGCGTAATGCGCGCCACACCGGACTGCACGGCATAGAGAATATGTTCATACGCCATGGCTGATCCTCAGACGTGGTAGCGCAGCTGGACGACACGGAACCGGTTCGCGACGAAGGCCGAATCGGCGAGGCTTGCATTGGCCGCGGGATTACCGCCGGTACCGTGGTAATCGGAGAAGGCCGAGGTCTGGTTGACGAACACGCCACTGGTGAGATTGACCGACAGAGCTACCTTGGAACGCCAGGTGGCGTGTGTCATTGCATCAATGACCTGCTGGCTCGTGGAATACAGACCGGCGGTCAGCGCGCCACGCGTGTTGACAATACGTTCTGACAGGGCAACCGCAGCCGCCGTGTCGGCCACCTTCACGACATACGTGATCGGACCAAAACGCTCTTCCATATAGAAGGCTTCGTCTGCCGCGTCGCACGCGAGCAGCGCGGGCGTGTGGAATTCACCGTTGGGGAAATCGGGGTTGTCGAGTTTGCGCGAAGCCAGCACAACGCGACCGATGGTGCCGCCATTGGCGAGATCAATCCGACGCAACGTATCCGGCGACTGCACGGCACCAAGAACCGCAAAGGCAACCTCGGGCTTGCCCAGCAATCCTTCGATCGCCCGGGCCAGATCGGCGCAGATCTCGTCGTACGACTTGTGACCTTCGTCGGTCGCAATGCCGCCGGCCGGCACCAGGATCGCCTGGGTCGTGGTGCACATCTGGCCCGAATACAGCGAGAGCGTGAAAGCGATATTGCGCATCATCGCCTTGTAGGCGTCGGTCGAATCGATCACCACATTGTTCACGCCCGACAGCTCGGCATAGAGCTGTGCCTGACGGCAGTTCTGGTCGAGCCACTGGCCGAAGGCGCTGCCTCCGGTGAAGTCGATCGAGCGCACAGCCGGATCGCGCACCAGGCGCTGCGTGGTTTCGTTATCACGGGCCACGCACAGGGTGACAAGGTTGGGATCGATCCCGTTTTCGGCCAGCGTCTGGCGGATCGTGCGCACACTGATCGCGGCGGGCAGGATGGCGTTGGGGTGCGGCTTGACGATGACGGGATTGCCGGTCGCCAGCGCGGCGAAAAGACCCGGGTAGGTATTCCAGGTGGGAAACGTGGCGCAACCGATGACCACGGCCACACCGCGGCCGACTACTTCGAAGCGCTTTTTCATGACCAGCGGGGGGTTCTTGCCCTGCGGCTTTTCCCAGGTGGTTTCGGCGGGAATGAAACTTTGCTCGCGATAGGCGTACGCCACGGCCTCAAGGCCGCGATCCTGAGCGTGCGGAGCGCCAGCCTGAAAGGCCATCATCCAGCCCTGACCCGTTGTCATCATGACAGCGTGTGCGAGCTCAAAGCTCTGGCGGTTGAGGCGTTCGAGAATTTCCACGCAAATGCCAGTGCGTCCTTCGCAGCCGACGGCCTGCCATGCGGACATGGCTTGCTGGCCTGCGGCGATCAGCGCCGCGACATCGCAAACCGGGTATTCGACATCCAGCTTCACCCCATAGGGCGAGCGTTCTCCGGCATGCCAGCCGGTCTGGCCCGGCTGATCAAGGGTGAACTGCTTGCCGAGGTGGGCCTCGAAGGCTCGCTTGCCGTCGTCCGGCGCGGTTTCGCCGTAGACCTTGGGGCTGGGCATCTCGTTGTACGCAGGCCAGTAGCCCCGCGTGCGGATTGCCTCGAGCGCCGAATCCAGCCTGGCGCGGTGCTGCTCAAATAAGGACGTTGACATTGGATTGTTCCTGTTAGGGGTCCTGTTCGATTCGTCGCGACGCCGCCGCCTGAGCAGTCGCCGGAAGTCTGCCGGCGGCCAGATTAACACAACATGATTCATTTAGATCAAGTATTTTTAAAAATCTGTATCATTTTTTTGAACCCAGTGGCATCATCGTTCGGCTACTCAGTCCTGACTACAATGCGCGGCTGATTTCCTTTCCGGACAAACCCAACGTGATTGACCCGCTTGAATCCCGACTCGCCGCATTCCGCCAACAGGACCGGATGAAAACCGGCTCACTGATCGTGTCGATCTTCGGCGATGCGATTCTGCCCCGCGGCGGCAGAGTCTGGCTGGGCAGCCTGATCCGTCTGCTCGAGCCGCTCCAGCTCAACGAACGTCTGATCCGCACGGCGATCTTTCGCCTGGTCAAGGAGGGCTGGCTGCAGTCCGAAGCCATCGGCCGACGCGCTGACTACATGCTCACCGCCGGCGGCGCACGCCGCTCGGAAGAGTCCGCACGCCACATTTACGCGTCGCATGCACCGATCTGGGATCGTCGCTGGCGCCTCATTCTGACCGTGGGCAGCCTGGATCCCAAACAGCGCCAGCAATTGCGACGAGCCCTGTTCTGGCAGGGTTTCGGGGTGATCGGAACGGACTGCTTTGTACACCCCGGCACAGACCTGTCCAAGGCGTTCGATGCGCTGACGACCGACGGCATGGGCGATTTGCTCAAGTACCTCATGCCGATGGTGGCGGCCGATGCCGGTTCTGATATCTCGGCGAGTGGTGCCGGCCTGGTCAACATGGCCTGGAATCTGGCTCACCTCGGGGAGTCGTACGCGGAATTCGTGCAGCGTTACCAGCCGATCCTGGACAAACTGCGCTGGGATCCGCAGCGCGAAATCGGCGATGAAGACGCGTTCCTGCTGCGCACGCTGCTCATCCATGACTACCGCCGCCTGACCCTGCGCGACCCCGAACTGCCCGATGTGCTGCTGCCGCGCGACTGGCCCGGGCAGAGAGCCCGCCGGCTCTGCAAAGAGCTCTACCGCCGCCTGCTGGCCCCGTCAGAGCGTCACATCGACGAGCATCTGCAACTCGCCAATGGATCGACGCCCGAGGCAGCCCCCTGGCTTGGCATGCGCTTTGCCGACGAGGATCCACTCGTGCCTCCCGCCTGCGGTGCGATCTGCCTGATCTGCCCACCGGTTTCAGGCGAAAAATCTAGGGTAAACCCTCAAGAATCTGCGATTTGCTGATACAAAATCAAATTATTTTTATTTTTTTTGTATCGCTTTATTGACAGAACACTTGCCAGGTTACAGAATTCCGCCGGTTGAGCGCGGGTTATATCCGAAACCAGCGGCATGGAGCTCGACACACCGCCTCATCACACGAGCCATTACAAGTCAGGACGGGGAGCACCATGCTGGCGCAATTCCTGCAGTTTCTTTTTTCGGGCCTCACGGTCGGTGCCACCTACGCACTGGCGGCGCTGGGTTTCACCCTGATTTACAACGCCAGTCACGTGATCAACTTCGCCCAGGGTGAGTTCATCATGCTGGGCGCAATGCTGGCGGTGTTCTTCGCACATAGTGGCCTGCCGCTGGCCCTCGCGCTGGTTTTTGCCATCCTGGTTCCCGCACTGGTCGGTGTGGTGCTCGAAAAACTGGCAATCGAGCCGGTCAAGGGCGCCGAAACGGTCACCCTGATCATCATCACGATCGGCGCCTCGCTGGTGATCCGTGGCCTGGTTCAAGTCACGCTCGGCAAGGGCACCGTGAGCTTGCCGTCTTTCTCTGGCGATACCCCGATCGAGATCCTGGGAGCCACCCTGCTGCCCCAGAGCCTGTGGGTACTTGGTGTGACGCTGGTCGTCGTGATTGCGCTCTGGTATTTCTTCACCCGCACGCTCGGAGGCAAGGCAATGCTCGCCACGTCCTTCAATCGGGTGGCCGCCGAACTGGTGGGCATCAACACCAACTGGGTGCTGTTCATGAGCTTCGCGATGTCGGCAGCGCTGGGCGCGATCGGCGGCATCCTGGTCGCTCCGATCACCATGGCCTCCTATGACATGGGGATCATGCTGGGTCTCAAGGGCTTTGTCGGAGCAGTCGTCGGCGGGCTGGGCAACGGCCTGGGCGCGGTGCTCGGCGGGCTGATCGTCGGCATCCTCGAGGCGATGGGTGCCGGCTACATCTCCTCGGCGTACAAGGACGCAATTCCGTTCGTGCTGATCCTGCTCATGCTGTTCTTCATGCCCCGCGGCCTGTTTGGCGGCAAGTCGACGGACCGGGTGTAACCATGAAAATACGCGCCTATATCGGCCTGCTCATCATCATGGCCGTCCTGGTTGTGCTGCCGTTTGTCTTGCCCAACAAGTTTTATGTGGACCTCGCCACGCGCATGGCGATCAACGCGATCATCGTGCTCGGTCTGAACCTGCTGATCGGCTTTGCCGGCCAGATCAGTCTGGGCCATGCCGGCTTTATCGGCATCGGCGCCTACGCGACTGCGGTGCTGCCAACACACTTCAATGTGCATCCATTGCTGGCGATGGCGCTCGGCGCGCTGGCTGCCTCACTGCTCGCGGCGATCGTGGCGCGACCCATCTTCAAGCTCAAAGGTCACTACCTGGCCATGGCGACGCTGGGGCTTGGCATCATCATCAACATCGCCCTGCGCAACGAAGCAACGCTGACGGGTGGCCCGGACGGGATGCCGGTGCCGGCGATGGGGCTGGCGGGATACGACATCACCACCGACATCCAGTGGTACTGGATCGTCGCCCTGCTGCTGTCGATCAGCGTCTGGGCGAGCCTGAACCTGATCGACTCCCCGTTTGGGCGCGCACTGCGGGCGTTGCACGGATCGGAGGTCGCGGCACAGGTCGTCGGGGTGAACATCGTGCGCTACAAAGTCTCCATCTTCGTGATCTCGGCCATGTTCGCCAGCCTCATGGGCAGTGTGACGGCGCACTACATCGGCTTCGTTACCCCCAATATCGCCGATTTCTTCCACTCGATCGAGCTGGTGACGATGGTGGTGATCGGCGGCATGGCATCGGTGTATGGCTCCGTCGTGGGGGCCGTACTGCTGACCGCGCTGCCCCAGGCGCTCTCCTCGCTCGAGGGCTGGGAGACGGTCGCGTTCGGCGCGGTGCTGATGGGTTGCATGATCTTCATGCCACGCGGGCTCGTGCCGACCCTGGCCGCCCGCTTTGGCAAGGGGAACTGATCATGGCGCTGCTTGAGGTCAACAATCTGTCGGTGCACTTTGGCGGAGTCAAGGCCGTGCAGAACGTCAGCTTCACGATCGATGCCGGCATCGTCTATGCGGTCATCGGCCCGAACGGCGCCGGCAAGACGACGCTCTTTAACCTGATCACCGGGGTCTACACGCCAACGGCCGGCACCATCCTGCTCGACGGCGAGTCGATCGGCGGAAAGGCTCCCAACGAATTCGCCCGCAGGGGGGTCGCGCGCACCTTCCAGAACCTGCAGGTGTGCATGAACATGAACGCCATCGAAAACGTAATGGTTGGCGCGCACCTGCGGCTCAACCGCAATCCGCTGCTTGCGGCCCTGCGGTTTCCGGCGATCACCCGCCGCGATGCCAGCCTGCGCAGCGAAGCGGCCGAGCTGATGCGCTTCGTCGGACTTGAACAGTATCTCGACGCGCGCGCCGACAGCATGCCCTATGGTGCGCTCAAACGGCTGGAAATCGCCCGGGCGCTGGCACTCAAGCCGCGCATCATCTTCCTGGACGAGCCGGCAGCGGGCCTGAACCCGAAAGAGACCATCGAGGTCGACGCGCTGGTGCGCAAAGTCGCCGATTCCGGGGTGACGGTCGTCCTGGTCGAGCACGACATGAAGATGGTCATGAATCTGTCGGACCGGATCCTCGTGCTCGATTACGGCAAGAAGCTCGCCGAGGGCACCGGCGAGGAAGTCCGCCGCAACCCGGACGTCATCGCGGCCTATCTCGGCACGCACGCCTAATCAGGGACCCGGCCATGCAAGCACTGCGCATCATCAGCGAAGACCACAGCAACCTCTGGCGGCTGACCACGACGATCGACCACGTCGCCGACGAGATCGAAGAGGGCGCGCCAGTCGATCCGCGCTTCTTCAATTCGGTGTTCGACTATCTCGAGCACTTCGTCGACCGGGCTCACCACCCGAAGGAAGACGACTACCTGTTTCGCATCATGCGCGAACGCAGCGTCAAGGCCGCTGAGATCCTTGATCCACTGCAGCGCGATCACCGCAACGGGCCGGACCAGCTGAGCACGCTGCGCGCGCTGATGATCGAAGCGAGCCGGCATGCCGAGCGGCGCGCCGAGTTTCTGAAAAGCCTGCGCTTGTTCACGATGGGGCAGAAGGCACACATTTCAGCCGAAGAGCGCTACGCGATGCCGCTGGCGCGCGAAGTGCTGCACGAAACCGACTGGGCTGAAATCGACGCGGCCTTTCTCGATCGCGAGGATCCGCTGTTCGGCGATCAGGCGAAGGCCGAGTTTGCCGAGTTGTTTCACCGCATCGCCAGCCTGGCGCCCGCTTCGGTCGGCCTCGGCGGGCAGACTGCCGGCGCACTGGTCGCCGCCACGACGACCGCAAACGCCGAGCCGCTCTTGCGCGTGCGCAACCTTGAGAGTTGGTATGGCCGGATCCAGGCACTCAAGGGCATTGATATCGAAGTGCGCCGCGGCGAGACGGTCGCTCTGGTGGGTGCCAACGGCGCGGGCAAGACCACATTCATGCGCACGCTGTCGGGCGTACAGCCGATGCGCGCCGGCAGCATCGAATTCGACGGCATGGACATCAGCAAGCTGCGCTCGGACATGCGCATGCGCCGTGGCATCTGTCAGAGCCCGGAGGGCCGACAGGTATTCGGGCCGCTGTCGATCGAGGACAACCTGCGACTGGGAGCCTACACGCAGCCCAGACAACAGGTCGAAGGCGATATGGAAAAGATCTTCGCGATGTTTCCGATCCTGAAGGAAAAGCGCAATCTGCCGGCTGGCACGCTGTCAGGCGGCCAGCAGCAAATGCTGGCCATCGGACGCGCGCTGATGGGACGGCCCAAGCTGTTGCTGCTCGACGAGCCGTCCATGGGCCTGGCACCCCTGCTTGTGCAGGAGGTCTTCAACGTCGTGAAGTCGCTCAAGGCGCAGGGCATGACGATTCTGCTGGTCGAACAGAATGCAATGGCCGCACTGGCGATCGCCGACCGCGGTTATGTGCTGGAGACCGGCAGCGTCACCCTGACGGGTAGCGGGCAAGATCTGATCAATAACGAGCAGGTGCGCGCTGCCTACCTCGGCATGTGACGATTGTCGTCCCGCGTCGAAACGGTTGTCGCGGGCCGCGCCTTGCGGTCGGCAAGACGCATT
>JADZBO010000070.1 GCA_020851995.1 Burkholderiaceae bacterium | reverse complement strand
GTCGCGACCTTGTTTCACTACGGCCGTTTTTCCGCCACGGACGTTTCGCAAACCCGGCTTGCGGTCATGGCGTATTCAGCGGGACTCATCGGACTTCTATCGGTCAAAATCCTGGCGCCGGGCTTCTATGCGCGGCAAAACATCCGCACGCCGGTCAAAATCGCCATCGTCGTGCTGGTGGTTACCCAGTTACTGAACCTGGTTCTGGTGCCCTGGCTTGCGCACGCAGGCCTTGCGCTGGCGATTGGCCTGGGTGCCTGCCTCAACGCCCTCGCCTTGCTGGTCGGCTTGCGGCGTACCGGAGCCTACCGGCCACTGACCGGATGGTTACCGTTTGCCGGGAGATTGCTGGTCGCACTGGCCCTCATGGCGGTGCCGCTATGGTTCGCCGAGACCCGCATCGACTGGATCGCCTTGCAGGACAGTGCGTGGCTGCGTGTTGCCGCACTCGCGGGCGTGCTCGCGGGCGCCGGTGTCGTCTACCTTGCCGCGCTCTGGGCCATGGGTGTGCGCTTCAAGCACCTGCGGCGTCCGCCATCCACAGGCCAGGATCAAAATACGGTTGGCAATTCAGGCACTTAGTGCTAGAATTACGGACTTTGCAGCGACTAGTGTGGTCAACCGCGCGGTCAAACACGCCGTTAAGTGTGGTCAAACGCGCGGTCAAACACGCGGTTAAGTGCGGTCAAACGCACGGCTAAAAGCCTGTCGTCCTTTGCAAAATGTACTTGTAGAACTGTGCGCGTTAAACGCCCGTGCCGTGCTGCCGTCGAAGTTCGTAAAATTTCGAAAGATGCGCGCGCAATGTGCAGGCACCGCACTCTATCAAAGATTTATTTAACCTTTTTTTGTTTCGCTACTACACATGGCCAATTCCGCCCAAGCCCGTAAACGTGCACGCCAATCGGTTGCCCGCAACAAGCACAACTCGAGCCTTCGCTCGATGCTTCGCACGGCCATCAAGCGTGTGCGTACCGCCATCGACGCTGGCGACAAAGCCGCCGCCAACGCCGTGCTGCAGAAAGCCACGGGCGTGATCGATCGCGTCGCCGACAAAAACATCATTCACAAGAACAAGGCCGCTCGCCACAAGAGCCGCCTCACCGCCGCGATCAAACTGCTCGCCTGAAACCGGTCGTTGCCGCACGCATTACGCGGCGATCACACGGGTTCTTTTGCCCCTGACTCTGCGTCACCGCAGGCTCCGCTCGGCAAGGTTGGTCGTTTTGAAGCACCCCAGGCAGCCCTTCCGGGCTGCTTTGCGTTTGGATCCGCACTACCCGCGAAACCAGAACGGAAGCAACCCCACGCACACCATGAATATGCCGCGCATCCTTCAGATCGGATCCTTGTCAGGATCACCCAACGCAGATCAGGAAATCGCCCGTCGCTATCAGGTGCTCGAGTACTGGAAAGCGTCCGATCCGATACGATTTCTCCGTGACGAGGCTCAGGACATCGAGGTGGTGGCAACCTCTGCGATGACTGGGTGCACAGCTGCCATCATCGACGCGCTCCCCCGTCTGCGCGCCATCGTCAGTTGGGGCGTTGGGTTCGATTCGATCGATGTGGACCGTGCGCGCGCCCGTGGAGTCGTCGTAAGCAACACACCCGATGTCCTGAACGACTGCGTCGCCGATCTTGCCTGGGCTCTGTTGCTCGGCTGCGCGCGGCAGATTGCCTGGGGTGATCGCAACATTCGCGCGCATCGATGGACGGAGCGCGCGGCGGGGCTCCCGCTCGCACCCCGGGTCCATCACAAGAAGCTTGGCGTGGTCGGCCTGGGCCGGATCGGCGAAGCCATCGCCCAGCGCGGACGCGGTTTTGACATGGAAGTCGGTTATCACAACCGCAACCCGCGGCGAGATGTTTCGCACCGCTACTTCGACTCTCTGGTCGAGTTGGCAACGTGGAGTGATTTTCTGGTGGTGGCCACCGTTGGCGGCTCGAGCACCCGCCACCTCGTCAACGAGCCGGTTTTACGCGCACTGGGGCCTGCGGGCATTGTGGTCAACATCGCACGCGGCACAGTGATCGACGAGGCGGCCCTGGTCAGCCTGTTGTCCCAGGGCCTGGTCGGTGGCGCGGCGCTCGACGTATTCGAGCACGAGCCTCAGGTTCCGGAGGCACTCAAACACATGGACAACGTGGTTCTGATGCCACATGTTGGCAGCGCCACCATCGAGACACGCCGCGCGATGCTCGATCTTGTACTGGATAACCTGCAGTCGTTCTTCTCAACAGGAAAGCTGCTGACACCGATCTGAACATGATCGACCGTCGGGGTGGCGTTGCACCGGCGATCATGACTTGTCGGCGTTCGCCCTGGGCACATGAATGTGACCATATTCAGTGCGAAGGTGATTGTCGTGTGCGAAGTCGTGCACGAACTTCCAGGCAAGCGGCTCGATCTCACGCAAGCGCTCGTCAACCACGACACACCGCAAGTTATCGCGAACAGTTGGAATGACGTACGGCGAGTAGGTCAGGTGGCTCGCCCGCGAACCTGCCGGGCGATAAGGTGCGAGTACCCCCGCCAGGCGTTCGGCCCAGTCGCTGGGGCGAAAACGTCCGCCGGATTCAGTCACGCCATAAATGACGAAGTGTTTCACTTCTTTGGTCATGCACTACCTGTATCGCGAATGTGGGGCTGAAGAACTGTTGTTCACAACCCCGCCGTCGAGATTGTATATGATTGACGTTTTACGCCCGCACGAGCGATCCGGCTCAAAGGGCACTTTAAAGTGGAGCACCGGCAATGACCTCAGCCCTTTCCAATACCTACTCCCGTCTCCCTGTGGCGTTTACGCATGGCAAAGGTGTCTGGCTTTGGGATGCCGAGGGCCGACGCTACCTCGACGGATTAGCTGGCATCGGCGTTTCGTGCCTCGGCCATGGTCATCCCGGCCTGGTCGCGGCAATCAGCGAACAGGCTGCGCGCGTCATTCACACCTCCAATCTGTACGAAGTCCCGCAGCAGCAAGCCCTTGCCGAACGCATCTGCTCGATTTCAGCGATGACCGAAGTCGTCTTCGGCAACAGCGGCGCTGAAGCAAACGAAGCAGCGATCAAGCTTGCCCGTTTGTACGGCTACAAAAAAGGTAACGATCTGCCGACCATCATCACGATGGAATCGTCCTGGCACGGTCGCACCATCGGCACACTGGCCGCGACGGACAGCGACAAAGCGCGCAAGGGCTTTGGCCCCTTACCTGAAGGATTCATCAAGGTCGCCTACAACAATCTGGATGCAATCAAGCAGGCGGCCGAGCGCGAACCCCGCGTCGTGGCAGTCCTGCTCGAAGTGCTGCAAGGCGAAGGCGGAATCCGCCCGACCGACACACAGTACCTGCGCGACCTGCGCAAGCTCTGCGACGAGCGCGGCTGGCTGATGATGATTGACGAAGTCCAATCGGGGATCGGTCGCACAGGCAAATGGCTGGCCCACCAGTGGGCCGGCATACTTCCCGATGTCGTCACGTTCGCCAAGGGGCTCGCAGGCGGCGTGCCGATTGGCGCATGCGGCGCGCGCGGTCCGGCGGCCGGAGTGCTCGGCCCCGGAACACACGGCACCACGTTCGGTGGCGGCCCGCTGGTTTGTGCTGCGGGCCTGGCGACTTTCGCGGCCATCGAACAGGAAAGGCTGCTCGAGAACGCTGTCGTGGTGGGTGATTACCTCAAGTCGAGCCTGAAGTCTGCACTGGCCGGCACAGCGGGAATCAACGAAATTCGTGGCCAGGGTCTGATGCTGGGCATCGAACTCGAAAAGCCCTGCGGTGTTCTGGTCAGTCGCGCTCTGGACGCCGGATTGTTGATCAACGTCACGCGCGATCGTGTGGTGCGCTTGCTTCCGCCCCTGATCCTCACCAAGCAGGAGGCCGACCAGATCGTCCAGATCCTCGTGCCGCTGATCAAGACATTCATCGCCGAACAGGCGCAGGCAGGAACATGATGCCCAGCGCACTGCAGCCCGCGGGCCCGCTCAGGCATTTTTTGCAGTTCAAGGATTTCACGCGTGACGAAATCCTCTACGTGCTTGAGCGCGCCCGTGTGATCAAGGACAAGTTCAAGCGTTACGAACCCCACCGACCCATGGACGACAGAACCCTCGCCATGGTGTTCGAAAAAGCCAGCACCCGCACCCGCGTCTCCTTCGAAGCCGGGATGTACCAAATGGGCGGATCAGTCATCCACCTGAATACGACCGATTCGCAACTCGGGCGCGCCGAGCCAATCGAGGACACCGCACGGGTCGTTTCACGCATGGTTGATCTCGTCATGATCCGAACCTTTGAACAGACGCGCATCGAGCGCTTCGCGTCACATTCGCGCGTACCTGTCATCAACGGGCTCACGAACGAGTTTCACCCTTGCCAGATTCTTGCGGACATCTTCACGTTCATCGAGCATCGAAACGACATCACCGGCAAGATCGTGACATGGGTCGGCGACGCCAACAACATGGCCTATACCTGGCTGCAAGCGGCGGAGTTGATCGGGTTCACCCTTCACGTCTCGGCGCCGGTCGGCTACCGACTGGATCCGGCGCGCATCGGCAATTTGAGTCCGGGCGTCCTGCGCGAGTTCGACAACCCGCACGAGGCCTGCGCCGGGGCACATCTGGTCACCACCGATGTCTGGACCAGCATGGGCTATGAGGCCGAGAACGAAGAGCGCGCCAAAGCCTTCGCCGAGTGGTGCGTCGATTCGGACATGATGTCGCGCGCTGCGCCCGATGCCGTCTTCATGCACTGCCTCCCAGCGCACCGCGGCGAGGAAGTCACCGGCGAAGTCATCGACGGCCCTCAGAGCGTCGTCTGGGACGAAGCTGAAAATCGTTTGCACGCGCAGAAGGCCCTGATGGAATTCCTTCTTCTGGGCCGTCTCGCCTGACGCGCTAAAATCAACTGTTGTTGTCAACCCAGAGCAATCATGAGCAATGTCAAGAAAGTGGTACTCGCCTATTCAGGCGGGCTGGATACCTCCGTCATCCTCAAGTGGCTGCAGGATCACTACCAGTGCGAAATCGTCACCTTCACGGCTGATATCGGTCAGGGTGAGGAACTCGAACCCGCGCGTGCAAAGGCCGTCAAATTCGGGATCAAGCCCGAACACATTTTCATTGACGACCTGCGCGAAGAGTTCGTGCGCGATTTTGTCTTCCCCATGTTCCGATGCAATGCAGTTTACGAAGGCGAATACCTTCTTGGGACCTCCATCGCCCGTCCGCTCATTGCCAAGCGCCAGATTGAAATCGCGCGTCTCGTCGGCGCGGATGCCGTATCGCACGGCGCCACCGGCAAGGGCAATGACCAGGTGCGCTTCGAACTCGGCTACTACGCGCTCGAACCCGGCATCAAGGTGATCGCCCCCTGGCGCGAGTGGGATCTGCTCTCTCGTCAAAAGCTGCTCGACTACGCTGAGGCGGCCGGCATCGATATCGACATGAAGCACAAACAAGGTGGCGCGCCCTACTCCATGGATGCCAACCTGCTGCACATCAGCTTTGAGGGGCGTCACCTTGAGGACCCCAAGGCCGAGGCCGAAGAATCCATGTGGCGCTGGACCGTTTCCCCCGAAGCGGCACCGGATCAACCCGAATTTGTCGAAGTCGAATTCGAACGCGGCGACGTCGTCGCGATCAATGGTGTGCGCATGTCGTCCGCGCAGGTGCTGACCAAACTGAACGAACTCGGTGGCAGAAATGGCATCGGGCGTCTCGACCTCGTTGAAAACCGTTACGTCGGCATGAAATCCCGCGGTTGTTATGAAACCCCGGGCGGCACGATCCTGCTCAAGGCGCACCGCGCCATTGAGTCGATCACGCTGGACCGTGAAGTCGCGCACCTGAAAGACGATCTGATGCCGCGCTATGCCTCGCTGGTCTATAACGGCTACTGGTGGTCCCCAGAGCGCAAAGCGATTCAGGCACTGATCGACACGACACAGCAGGACGTCAATGGCTGGGTCAGGCTCAAGCTCTACAAGGGCAATGTCTATACCGTTGCCCGGGATTCCAGAGACACGCTGTTTGACCAGACCATTGCAACGTTCGACGATGATGGCGGTGCCTATAACCAGGCCGACGCGGGCGGCTTCATCAAGCTCAATGCGTTGCGTATGCGCATCGAGTCGCGCGCCGGCCGCAAATAGCCTGAATCGCCTGTCTTTGACTCACTCGGGCTGCTCTAAAGCCCGCCCTGGATAGTCCGCCCTTGTGGCGGACTTTCTTCTCTGATGGCCCATTGATCCTGCCGCGTTCGGCGTTTGCCCCTGCGGAGTGCGTTGATAGGGCATGCGCGACACTTGAGTCAGCGCAGCACGTTGATGCCGTCGCGCCAGACACTTGTGCCAGCGGAGCATGTTGATATCGTCGCGCCCGGGATTTTTGTCAGAGGAGCGCATTGATGCGGTCGCGTCGGGTCAACTGGGCACCCATGCGTGGCCCCGGAAACACGACGCTGAGGCGAGTACCCTGCACCTCCGGCCGGCTGACGAGATTCCACCATGCGCCGTGGGCGCGGGCGATTTCGCAGACAATCGCCAGGCCTAGCCCGGACCCACCAACCTTCGCTTGCGCTGATCGGTAGAAGGCTTCGAAAACGCGACCGTGGTCGTCCTCAGCGATCCCCGCGCCATCGTCCTCTACCGAGAGCGCCGGCGGGGTTTGGCTCACCTGCAGCCGAATGTGTTTTGCGCCCGTCGCATGGCGAATCGCGTTGTCGATCAGGTTGCTGAGCAATTCGTTTAACAGGAGCGGATCCCCATCAACCCAGACAGGCTCGGCGGGCGCATCGAGTTGCAGTTCAATTCCCGCGGCGCGTGCGGGCGCGAACCATTCCGCCCCGCAGGTTCTGACCCATTCGCACAAATCGATGCGGAGAAAAGCGTCCTGCGGACGGGCATCGGGGTCGACGCGGGCAAGCACCAGCAACTGCTGCCCGAGTCGAATCATACGATCGCTGGCCGACTTGATGCGCTCGGCTCGCTCGCGGATATCGGGTGTCAGCTCGCGTGCCAGCATCAGCTCAGACTCAAGTTTCAGACCCGCAAGCGGGGTGCGCAACTGGTGAGCCGCGTGACCGACAAAGCGGCGCTGAGACGCGAACGAGTCGTCGAGACGAGCCAGCAGGTCGTTAATACGGCGTACAAGCGAATCCAACTCTCGGGGCAAACCTTCGATCTGCATTCCGCGCAGGTCGTCGGCGGAGCGTCGGCTGATTTCATCGGAAAACTGGCTGACGGCCTGCATTCCCGAGCCAACTCCATGCGTCACGACCCAGACCAGCAAGGCGATCAGGACAAGTTGCCCGATCACCATCACCCAGAAAATATCTTCAAGCTCCCACGCCGCCATTTCAAGCTTATGGGTAAGCGCCCAGGTCGCCACCAGATCGAGAACGACCAGACCGAGGATCGGGGGGATCAGTCGGATCAGCAGGTGACGCGCAAGCGAACCAGCCGGCAGAAAAGTCGTACTGCCCTCTTGCGACTGGTAGTTGCGGCGGGCCATGCGCGCCTAAGCCTCGGCGCCTACCAGCTCGAGCATGTACCCAAAGCCGCGCAGCGTCTGAATCGACGTTCCTGTGCCCTCCAGACGGCGCCTGAGACGATAAATGTAGACTTCCACGGCGTTCTCGCTGAAATCAGCGTCCTGCGCTGACAAACCCTGCACGATTTGCTGTTTGGTGACCACCTTGCCTGCACGACTCATCAGCATTTCCAGCACGGAGAGCTCACGCACCGACAGCGCAATACGCTGACCGTTTGCCCGGACCTCGCGATGCGCGGTGTCAAAACTGAGTCGCCCGAACTCGATCAGTGATTTTGCGTGGCCCAGATGCCGGCGCGCCACTGCTCGCACGCGCGCGGCAAGTTCTGGCAGTTCAAACGGCTTGGTCAGGTAGTCATCAGCGCCAGCATCCAGACCAGCAACGCGGTCCTGCAAGCCGTCCCGTGCTGTCAGCAGCAGCACAGGGATCTCCAGGCCGCGTTCACGCGTTACTGCAAGCACCTGCAATCCGTCGATACCGGGCAGATTGATATCCAGCACCAGCAGATCGTAGGAATGGGTCGAAAGCGCTGCAAGCGCGCGCTCCCCGTCTGCCAACCAGTCCGTGGCATAGCCCTGATCGCTGAGAAATTCCTGCAACGCCCGACCCAGCATTGCATCATCTTCAATTACGAGAACTCGCATGGCCGAATTCTACCCCGATGTGTACGGGGTGACGTGCACAGCCCGCCCTAATTCCTGAGCACAAAATCGAATGGAATGTCGACCAGCGCATCGAGTGGAACGCCATTTTCGGCATAGGGACGAAATTGGGCGCGACGCACGGCATCGATCGCGGCCCGGTCCAGCGCGTCGAAACCCGACGTCTGCTGCAGATCGATGGATATGGGTTGCCCGACCGAACTAATCACGACCCGCACGATCACCTGACCTTGCTGACGCCGACTGCGCGCACTCTGTGGGTAAACCGGCATCGGCGGGCCATTCAGATAGTCTGGGCGAACGATACGGCGCGGACTGCGAGCCCCGCCGACACCATTTCCGGAATTCAACGTGACTGCATTTGAAACGCCGCTTGCATTCAGATCGCCAGGCCCCGGCGCATCGGTCGCTACGCGACTCGCAACCAGATTCGATTCGTGTTGCGCTTGCGCTTGCGCTTTTGGGGTAGCGGCGGCCACCGCGACAGGCACTATCTGCTGGGCCGAGACCGGCCGCGGCGCAGAGGCCGCTTCAGAGGATAATTCGCGCTTATCCACAGTGTTGCGCACCGGGTTTTGCACCGACTTATCCACCGCAATCATCACCGGATCCGTACGCGCGTCGGAGACCGGCGATAACGGCAATGATGTCCCAGAATTCGTGGGTTGAAATGGGCCAGACTCAGTCAGCGGTCGCTCAGATGACGAGCTGACACCCGATTCCAGCTGGGGTTGCGGCTGTGGCTGGGGCTGTGGCTGTGGCTGTGGCTGGGGTTGTGGCTGGGGTTGTGGCTGGGGCGGTGGCTGGGGTTGTGGCTGGGGTTGTGGCTGGGGTTGTGGCTGCGGCTGTTGCTGCGGTTGTTGCTGCGGTTGTGGCTGTGCGGCAGACAAATTGGCAGCTCGGTCTGCTTGCTCCCGGGTATCGGTACCCGAGGCCGCCGCAGCATCACCTGGTTCATCGATGCCGTCGGCCACGATCATGACGAAGATCGGTTCATCGGATGCAACTGGACGCGAACTAAAGCGCGCGCCAAGCAACCACCAGGCAATGGCGGCGTGCGCCGCCAGTACGAGCGCAAACGCGACCAGAGTGGACCGGTAAACCAAGGGACGTGGCGCAGACTGAACAGAATCAGCAATCATGGGTACACCCGACGCGCGAAACTGCTCGACTGCAGATTGGGTGGTGGGTGCTGAGGGGCTCGAACCCCCGACCTACGCCGTGTAAAGGCGCCGCTCTACCAACTGAGCTAAGCACCCTGACAGGTGACCAAGTCAAAAATTTGACTGAACGACCATCAGGAAAGAAAAACCGTTACTGCAAAAACAAATGCGGCTCGCATTATAGCGAACCGCACCGGTTCGGTAAAACCTAAGCAGGCTGTGCTTAGTTCACGGCATCCTTGAGCGCCTTGCCGGGACGGAATTTCGGCACTTTGGCCTTCTTGATCTTGATGGCTTCGCCGGTGCGCGGATTGCGGCCGGTACGGGCGGCACGTGCCGACACGGCAAACGTGCCAAAGCCTACCAAGGTAACCGAGCCGCCTTTCTTCAGCGTGGTCTTGACCGCGCCAATCATCGCGTCCAGCGAACGGCCAGCAGCTGCCTTGGAGATATCAGCCTTAGTGGCGATGTGGTCGATCAGTTCGGTTTTGTTCATTTCAGGTTAACCCCTCATTGTGTGAATAAAAGTTGCCGGCTGCCCAGAGCCGCCGTGCGGAGCGATCGTGGGTGGCGATGAATCCCGGCGCACCGTCGCGTACAGCAATTAGGCCTTGTGACGCAGCGGCTGTCAAGAAAAAATCTGCGCACAACCCGCAGAATGCCTACCTCTGCGGACTTTGTCCCACGAAATGCTTGTGATTAATCAATGATCATTGCCAAATGGATTCAATTTGCGTTAAAAGCGCGCGGGCCTATCGAAAACAATCGCATGACAGGCTATCGAACAGCTCCGCACTCACGCAACGCGCGGTCGAAGTCACCGATCAGATCGCCCTCGTCCTCGATACCGACCGACACCCGGATCAGGCTGTCGGCGATGCCCATCTGTGCTCGCAGCGCGGGGCCCATCTCGTAATAAATCGTATGCGCAGCGGGCAGCGCGAGTGTTCGCGTGTCGCCCACATGCGTGGCGAGCACCACCACGTCAAGTTTATTGAGAAAATCGAAGCAATCAATGCCGGGGGCGAGCTCGACACCGAGCAGCATGCTGTAGCGATTCGCGAAGAGACGCCTGGCGAGGGTGTGTTGCGGATGCGATGCGAGCCCCGGGTAAGAGACGCGCGCGACGCCTGGATGGCCGGCGAGAAAGGTCGCGAGGGCCAGGGCATTGCTGCAAATTTTTTCCATCCGAAGAGCCAGCGTTTCGGCCCCGACCGCGATCCGGTGCGCGGCATCAGCCGACAGCGTGGCGCCCATATCGCGCAGACCCTTCTTCTTGATCTGCGTCAGTCCCCAGCTTGCAGGTGGCCCCTTCTTGTAGACGTCGAGGATATTGGCATACGAAGCCCAGTCGAACAGTCCGGTGTCGGTGAGCGATCCCCCGAGCGCGTGCGCATGTCCGCCAATGTGCTTGGACAATGAATTCATCACGAGTGCAGCGCCGACCGTACGCGGCTGGAACAGGCACGGGGAAGTGACCGTGTTGTCGACCACGTAGACCAGACCGTGCGTACGGCAGATTTCACCGATGCCTTCGAGATCCGCGATCTGGGTGCCCGGATTGGCGATCGTTTCAGTGAACACCATGCGGGTATTCGGGCGTATGGCGGTCGCGACGGCGGCGAGATCGGTCGGATCGACCAGCGTCACCTCCACCCCAAGCAGTTGCAACGTTCCAAAAAGACTGTTGGTATTGCCGAAAATGAACTGGCTGGATATCAGGTGATCGCCGGCGCGTAGCAGGGTTGTAAAGAGCGCCGAAAGCGCCGCCATCCCGCTCGCAAAGGAAATGGTGCCGATGCCGCCTTCCATGGCGGTGATCTTCTTTTCCAGGGCGTCCGTGGTCGGCGTCCCCTGGCGGGCATAGGAAAAGCCGGCTTTGCCCTGAAATACCGCGGCCAGCTCCCTGGCGTCAGGGTAGCAATATTGCGATGATGTATGGATGGGCTTGTGCACCGCGCCGTGCTCGACGTTCAGCCGGCGGTCCGCATGCAATAGGGTCGTGGTAAAGCCGTACTTGCTCATGGTAATCGGATGCGAAGCGCGCGCGCTCGGTTTTGAATGGGTGAAGGCCATCCGCCTGAAAGCGAATGGATACGGGGACTCAGTTTAACCGTGACGCTGTCGCACCGTCTCAAAGAGGCAGACGCCAGTGGCGACGCTGACATTCAGACTTTCGACACTACCCAGCATGGGAATGCGGGCAAGTACGTCGCAGGTTTCGCGCGTGAGCCTTCGCATACCCTCGCCTTCGGCACCCATGACCCAGGCCACCGCACCGCGGGTGTCCACCGAGTGCACAGTCTGTGCCGCCTGGTCATCGGTACCAATCAGCCAGATGTCGCGATCCTTGAGTTCCCGCATCGTACGGGCAAGGTTGGTCACCATGAGGTAAGGCACTGAATCCGCGGCACCGCACGCAACGCGCTGGGCGACCGTCGAGAGGCCCGCGGCGCGGTCCCGTGGCGCGATCACGGCGTGCACGCCGGCAGCATCGGCCGTGCGCAGGCACGCCCCCAGATTATGCGGATCAGTAATCCCATCCAGAATCAACAGAAAGGCAGGCCCCTGAATCTCGTCAAGCACTTCGTCAAGATCGTTGGCGAGCTTGCGCGATTCGGCAATGCCAACCACACCCTGGTGACGTGATCCACCCGCCAGACCGTCAAGTCGCGCGACGGCGACAGGGTGCACGCTGACACCCGCCTGCGCGAGCTGATCGATCAGCGCCAGCATCCGCTTATCGCGCCGTTGCGCCTCGACATAAACCTCGCGGATGGTCGCGGGTGCCTGTCGCATCCGTGCGATGACTGAGTGAAACCCTGCCAGGACTTGAGTGGCTGCCATAGTGTGCTTTTCCGTAACGTTGCGCGCGCTGCCGATCAACGCGCCTTGCGGGCGGATTTTTTCACACTTGCCCCTTTCGCCGCACGCTTGGGTCCCGACGCGCGTGCCGATTCCTGTTTCGCTGCCTTACGCGCCGCTTCCCGGCGCACCTTGGCTGTCTGGCCCTTGAGCGCGGCTGGCTTGGTCGAAGCTGCCTTTTTGACATGTCGCGCGGCAGCGGGATCCTCCATCCGCGTGGCCGCCTTGCGAAGCGCCACGAAGCTTGTTCCTGCGACAAGACGGAACTCAATGCGACGCGCCTCGAGATCGACGCGGGCAACCTGAACCTGCACCGCGTCGGTCAGGCGGTAACGCATACCCGTGCGTTCGCCACGCAATTCATGGAGCGCATCGTTGAACTGAAAATATTCACTTCCAAGCTCAGACACGTGCACCATGCCCTCGACGTGCAGTGTGTCCAGCGTGACGAAGATTCCAAAACTTGCCACGCCGGTGACGCGACCGCTGAAGGTTTCGCCCACGCGCTCCTTGACGAACCAGCACTTAAGCCATGCCTCAACGTCCCGGGAAGCGTCGTCGGCGCGCCGCTCAGTGGCCGAAAGCAGCAATCCGAGCTTTTCCCAGACGTCATGCTCGTGTTCGCGATGTGAGGTGCCAGGGGGCGACACAAAACCCTGAAGGTGGGGCTCGTAACGCTGACCCGCGAGCAGTGCCTTGATGACACGATGCGTCAGCAGATCGGGGTACCGGCGAATTGGCGATGTGAAATGCGTATAGGCCGGATACGAAAGGCCAAAGTGCCCCATGTTGTCGGGCCCATAGATCGCCTGTTGCATTGAGCGCAGACACATTGTCTGCAACAGTGCGTAGTCGGGCCGCCCGCGCGCCTTGTCGAGCAGCGCTGCGTAATCGGCCGCGGTCGGGTCGGACCCGCCCCCGAGGCTGAGTCCGAGCGTACGGAGGAATTCGCGTAACGCCTGCAACTTCTCGGTAGTCGGGCCTTCGTGCACCCGGTAAAGGCCAACATGCTTGCTGCGCAGCATGAAATCGGCTGCACACGTGTTGGCAGCCAGCATGCACTCTTCGATCAACCGGTGCGCATCATTGCGTATATGCCCGACGATCTGTTCGATGCGGCCGAGCTCGTTGCAAATAATCTTGGTCTCAACGGTGTCGAAGTCAATCGCACCGCGTTCCTTGCGCGACTGTTGTAACAACTGGAACAGCGCATAAAGGTCGTTGATGTGAGGCAATACGCCCGACAGCGCGCGGGCCACCGGACCGCTCGGCTGTTGCAGGGATTCCCAAACCTGGTTGTAGGTTGTGCGCGCGTGGGAATGAATGACCGCGTTGTAAAACTGATAGGCCGAAATGGTTCCGGCCTTGGCACCGCTGGCAACGATGACCATGTCACACACCAGCACAAGACGATCGACAGCCGGATTGAGCGAACACAGTCCGTTGGACAGGCTTTCAGGCAGCATCGGAATGACACGCCGGGGGAAGTAGACGCTGGTGCCGCGTTCGCGCGCATCTGCGTCCAGGGAATCCTCGGACTGGACGTAATGGCTGACGTCGGCGATGGCCACAAGCAGGCGCCAGGCAGGCCTGCGGCGACCCGTGCCAAGATCGACACTCTCGCAATAGACTGCGTCGTCAAAATCACGCGCGTCTTCGCCGTCGATCGTGATGAAGGGCACATCGCGCAGGTCGACCCGGCCCTTCAAATCCTGTTTTCGCACCGTAGCCGGAAGTTTATCTGCCTGGCGCTGCGCACCTTCCGAAAACTCCACAGGCACATCAAACTTGCGCACCGCAATTTCAATTTCCATGCCCGGGTCGTCGATCTCGCCGAGTATTTCGGCGACACGCCCCAGGGGCTGCGTGTGTCGGGTTGGCTGTTGGATGATGTCGACCGAGACCACCTGCCCGTGCTGGGCGCCGGCGGTGTCGCCGGGTGGAATCAGCACATCGTGCTTGATTCGCTGATCTTCCGGCACCACGATCGCCAGTCCGCGTTCATTCAGAAAACGACCCACCAGTCGGTTCGTGCGACGTTCGATGACCTCGACAATCGTGCCCTCGGGCTTGCCGCGATATTCACCAGTAGGCTTGACCAGCACGCGATCGCCATGCAACACCTTAAGCATTTCGCGCGGTGACAGAAAGATATCCTGACCGCCTCCATCCCTGACAAGAAAGCCGAATCCATCGCGGTGGCCTTGTACGCGTCCCGCGACAAAGTCCAGTTTGTTGGCAAGCAACAGCACGCCCTTGCGATTGGGGAGCAACTGACCGTCGCGCTCCATGGCGGCGAGTCGCCGGTCAAAACCTTTTTGTGCCTGTTCGCCCTGAATGCCCAGGCGTTCAGCGAGATCCTCGGGCGAGAGCGGCGCGCTTGCAGCGCGAAGCGCCTCGAGAATCTGCTCTCGTGACGGTACATCGGGATCGTAGTCGGGTGGCAGATCGGGAGCTGCAGGAGCCTGCCGACCGGTTTTCTGATTCTGTGTAGGGCGATTTGCCAAAGTTTTAAACTCGTTTATAATGCGCAGCTTCTATGCAGCTTTGATCGGTTGCCTGATCGTTCAAGGGTCTACGGGCCCAGGGCTGGTAGAAGCAGTGCCCAGGTGGCGGAATTGGTAGACGCGCATGGTTCAGGTCCATGTGCCGCAAGGTGTGGAGGTTCGAGTCCTCTCCTGGGCACCACGTAAGTGTAGAGCATAATGCGTTGCGCTCTTGTGAATCACCTCAAAATCCTCGCCGGATTCTGAGGTTTTTTTACGTCCTGACGAATAGACCGCCGGTCACAATCCCCTCACGTTTCGCGATCAGGCGCTTCAAACGAACGTCGCATCAGGATATGCGGGATATTCGCCTCCTCGAACTCGTCGCCCTCAGCCACAAACCCATGGCGCTCATAAAAGCCACGCGCGTGCGTTTGCGCATGCAGCGCAACTGAGTGGTACCCCAACCCGCGGGCTTCGTTCACCAGCATGTCGAGTATCGCGCTGCCTATGCCCAAGCCGCGGAATTCACGCAGCACCGCCATGCGACCAATATGTCCGTCGGGTAGCAGACGACCGGTGCCCTGCGCCCTGCCCTGCGCATCGAAAGCCACCGCGTGAAGGCAAGCCACATCCATATCGTCAAGCTCCTCTTGCGGCGCAACGCGCTGCTCGAGAACAAAAACCTGCATCCGGATCGGCGTCGCCCAGTCCCGCATCCGGTCCCAGGTACCCAACTTGACCCAACATTCTGCCGATTTGACCATTGCGTTGCTCCCCTTGACAGCACCGGCCGATTAGCAGGCGCACTGGATCAACCGCGACCGCGCGCCGAACAGCGAAATTACGGTTCCCGGGCAAAGTCAGCGACGCAGTCTTCGTAGGCGTGCAGGGAGTGCACGAAGCCCGAATCGCGCATGCTCAGCGCAAGCCGCGCGAAGCCTGCGCGCGACACGGTGCGTGTACAGGTCCAGAGACCGGCGTCACGGTACCGGGTGAAAGCGGAGACAAGGACATCGTGCGCAAGATCCGGATAGTAGGATGCCACGACACGCGCGAGTTCCGCAGGACCATGGGCCTGCAGCCAGGGCCCAAACTGTTCGACCGCGCGGATCATCGCCTCGAAGGCTTGCCGGTGAGTCCGGATGCTGGCGACGGTGGACAAAAATGTTGTGTAGGCTGTGGGCCCGCGCTCGCTCGCTGCGTAAAGAACTCGGGCACCCTGCCTCTCGGCAAACGTGACGTAGGGTTCGAAAACCTGGGCGACATCAAGGTCAGCGCGGGCAAGCGCCCCGAGATTGGCGGCCATCGTGCGATCCGCAATCCGGTCGATTGTGGCGGGATCGATACCAAGGTCGCGCAGATCCTGCTCCAGGCACAGCCAAGGTGTCGGCACTTCGGATACCGAACCCAGCCGCATGCGCTGCAGATCGCGCAACACAAACGGCACCCCAGACTGCCCGACAAGACAAAACGGATCCCGGCCCGCCACCTCGCAAAAAGCCAGCAACGAACCATCGTCGCGCGGCTTGTCGTCGCGTTCGCGGATGACGCGCAGCGGACCGCCCCACATGCAGTCGATCCGCCCGGCAGCCAGCTCGGCGATGCCCGCACCCGGGGACGGGGAATCGAACAGCGTAATTTCCACACCCTCGGCCCGATGAAAGCCAAGCGCTACGGTCGCATAAAACGGAGCGTAAAAAACAGCCCTGAAATTCTCTGCAAGTCTTATATTCATACTCTACGCCCTCGTTGCGCGCCTGCCAGTCGGTGAAGTGCTCAACGATACACTCCGCTCTGATTTCCTGCGACACTTGTTGAGGCCTGATTTCATGCTCAGAACGCATCACCGCTACGATTACAGCCCGATTATCAACCGGCCTGACTACAGTTGGCCTGAAGGCAAGCGACTGGCGATTCACTTTTGCCTGAACGTTGAACATTTTGCCTACGGCGAAGGCCTGGGCAACGACTACGGACCACCGGCACCACCGCCGAACTCCCGCAGCTTTGCGTGGCGTGACTACGGTAACCGTGTCGGCGCGTGGCGATTGCTCGAACTTGCCGAGGCATACAACTTTCACTACGCACTGCTGACCAACACGGAACTTTACGACTACTGTCCGGAGATGATCGCCGCGTTCAGCCGCCGGGGTGACGAAATCGTCGCCCACGGAAGAACCAACGCCGAGCGTCAGGATCAAATGACGCTCGAACAGGAGCGAGCCTGCATTTTCGAGGCCACGCAGGCCATCGCGCGCCACGAGGGCAAATCGCCGACAGGCTGGCTGGCACCCTATATCTCCCAGACCGAAGACTCGCTGGATCTGCTGCGCGAGGCAGGCCTTCGCTACATGATGGACTGGTCGCTCGACGATCAACCCGTCTGGTTTCGCACCAAGCACGGTCCCATTCTCTCAGTCCCGTACGCGCACGACTTGAACGATTCAATCGAGTGCGTATCGCGCCGAACACCTTCGCAAACCTGGTGTGACAATCTGGTCGACCAGTTTGACGAACTGCTCGCCGAATCCGTGCGGCGTCCGCTGGTCATGCCGATCGTGCTGCACAGCTTCATTGTCGGCCACCCGTACCGCCTGAGGCAGTTTCGACGCGTGATTGAACACATCATGGCGCACCGCGACAAAATCTGGCTGACCACGCCGGGGGCAATCTGTGCGCATATTGAATCCCTGCCCGCCGGCGCAGTTCCTGGTCGCGACACGCCCTACTGCCCGGCATAATCGCCGGTTACGATCATCTGCAAACCGGTCAACACCGGGTCGTTTGAACCACAACTGTCATACCCCGCTGGAGCCCTGATTATGAGCATGACCCGCCGTTTCGTCATCAACACATGCGCCGCATTACTGTGCGTCGCCACCACCACCGCCAGTGCCCAGCAGCCCGGGGCAGCCACGTCCACGGCGGGCAAATTCCCCGACAAACCGGTGCGCATCATTGTCACGGTTCCGCCGGGCGGCGCATCCGATTTTGTCGCGCGCACACTCTCGGAAAGCCTGGCTAAAGAACTGGGAGCGCCCGTGCTGATTGAAAACAAGGCGGGTGCCAACGGAACGATCGCGAGCGCGTTCGTCGCCCGTTCGCCGGCCGACGGCTACACCTTGCTACAGGCGGGGATCTCCACGCACGGCATTGGTCCGTATTTTTATGAGAACCTGCCATACGCGCCGTTCAAGGATCTGGTGCCCGTGGCGCCCATCGCAGAATTTCCCATCATCCTTGCGGTGAATGCCCAGTTGCCCGTCAACACCGTCGCTGAACTCATCGCGCTGGCAAAAACCCGCCAGCTCAGCTTTGCATCGGCCGGCACGGGGAGTGCGCCGCATCTTTCCGGCGAGCTTTTTAAAATTGAAACCGGCGTCAATCTCGTGCATGTTCCCTACAAGGGTTCGGCGCCCGCCGTCGTCGATGTCGCAAGTGGTCAGGTCGACATGATGTTTGACGGAATTCCGTCACTGGCGCCGCACATCAAGAGCGGCAAATTGCGACCGATCGCCGCTGTCAGCGTCAAGCGCAATAGACAGATGCCCAACTTGCCGACGTTCACGGAACTCGGCTACCCGTCCATGGTTGCCTCGGTGTGGTACGGACTCATGGCGCCTGCCGGCACGCCGGCCAGCGCGATTGCCACAGTGAATGCAGCGATGAACAAGACTCTGGCGATCCCCGAACTTCAGGCCAAGCTGGAGGAAAACGGTGCCATCGTCATGCGGGGTAGCCCTGAGGATTTCGGCGCGTTCATGACCAAAGACTACAACCGCTGGGGTGAAGTGATTCGCAAGGCCGGGATCTCGACCAAACCCAACTGATCTGCAGGATAGCCCGCACTGGGCCACCGCCCAGTGCGTTCGACCCACGCGACCCTTACCTCACTTCGACGGATTTGCCGAGGGAAACTTGGCCGGACGTTTGTTGCGAACGGCGTCAACGCCCTCCTTGGCATCGGGACTCAGGAAGCAGATCATTTCCATTGCCAGCGAGGCATCAAAGATCGGGCCGGCCTGACGCAGCCAGTTGTTGAGAGACTTCTTGGTGAACTTGATTGCCGTCTGGCTGCCCTGGGACAATTTGCGTGCCACATCAAGTGCTTTGGGCAGCAACTGATCGGCAGGAACGGCCAGACTGACCAGGCCAATCCGCTCGGCTTCCTTGCCGTCGATAAAGTCAGCAGTCATCAGGTAGTACTTTGCCTTGGCCATTCCGCACAGCAGTGGCCAGATAATCGCGGCATGGTCGCCGGCACCCACACCCAGCCTCACGTGCCCGTCTGTAAGCTTCGCGGTTTCCGACATGATGCTGATGTCCGCGATCATCGCGACGGCGAGGCCAGCGCCCACTGCGGTTCCGTTAATCGCCGAAATGATCGGCTTGTCGCAGTCGAGCATCTTGTAGACGACATCCGCGGCTTCCTTGTGTACGCCTGCGACAACGTCCGCGTGACCGACGATCGTCTCGACCCAGGATAAATCCCCACCAGCGGAAAAGGCGCGGTCTCCGGCCCCTGTGATCACCGCGACACGGGTATCGTCGTCATCAGAAATCACTGCCCAGATCTGCGTCAGTTCCCAATGCAGGCGCGCGTTGGTGGCATTCATCACCTCAGGGCGATTGATTGTGATCAGCAACACGCCCGGATCGGGCCGGTCAAATTTCAGGAACTGAAAGTCTTCGTATTTCATGATTGCTTCCGTAGGCTGGGTTGAAGAAATGGGATGTCGGTTTGCGGGGTATTGGAGCGATTCGCTTTTCGGGGTCTGTCCGAACGCCGTCAGTTCAGGTTGTCGCACACTGCCTGGGTCACTTCCGTACAGGAAGCCATGCCGCCAAGATCTCGGGGAATGTATCGACGCTGGGCCAGAGTGGTCTGCACGGCGCGCTCAATACGCGCGGCGGCTTCAAGCAGACGCGGGTCTTCATGGCGTTCGCCGATCCAGCGCAGCATGAACGCGCCCGAGAGGATGGTGGCAAGCGGACTCGCAACGTTCATTCCGGCGATATCCGGCGCCGAACCGTGCGCTCCCTGGAATAAGCCGAATTCGTCGCCGACTTCCGCCGAGGGCGCGATCCCCAGCCCTCCCACCGTGGCAGCGCCAAGGTCGGAAATGATGTCGCCAAACATGTTCTCGGCCACGATGACATCGTAGAAATCCGGGCG
This sequence comes from Burkholderiaceae bacterium, assembly GCA_020851995.1. Taxonomy (GTDB): domain Bacteria; phylum Pseudomonadota; class Gammaproteobacteria; order Burkholderiales; family Burkholderiaceae_B; genus Zwartia. The sequence continues at coordinate 5,694 of JADZBO010000070.1, read as the reverse complement.
CTTGACCATGTGAACCGTAATCGCATCCACGTAGGCGTAATCGATCGCGACGTCGGGATAGTCGCGATGGACGTCATCGCAGACGGATCGGAAGAACGCATAAGTCCGCAGAATATTCGCTTTGTCGCACACAGTGACGCGTCGCTGACCGTCAAGCGGTGCACCGTGCCGTTTGCGCGCAAGATCGAAGGCGAATCTCGCTACGCGCTCGGTGCCGTGGCGCGTGACGACCAGCGTGTCCGTCGCGACCTCGCCGCGCAACACCACACCACCGCCACGACTGGCGTACAGACCTTCCGTGTTTTCCCGGACAATGACGTAGTCGATGCTGCCCGCCTCGCGGGACTTCAGCGGCGAAAAATCGCCCTGGTACAGATAGATGGGCCGGACATTCGCGAACAAATCGAGCCTGAAGCGCAACCGCAGGTGAAGGTCATTGCCGACCTCAGTCCCATCCGGATAGGTCACTCCCGGCATACCGGCAGCGCCATGCAAAATCGCGTCAGCGCGCCGACAGGCGTCATAGGTTTCATCGGGAAGTACCTGCCCGGTGCGCACATAGTGACCGGCACCGCCTGGCACGTGCGCAAAGGCCAGCAGACCCGGCGGGCACGCGTGTGTCAGGACAGTGACGGCTGACTGGCAGACCTCAGGGCCGATTCCATCGCCTTCAATGGTCGCAATCTCGTATTTCGGCTTGGGAATCGCCATAGTGTCTCGCCCACCTGCTCGTTGTTATTTTAAGGACCGCGACTCTGGACATCCCCCGGTCGTCGCGCCCTGACCGTCGGCGATGCCGATCGGCTTTAGTCACGTTTTAGCATTCTTTCGGAGTTTCGTTCACGCCTTCAGTTGAGTGACCAGCGCCGACATCACGGAATCCCAATCCCCCTCGGCAGACTGGCGAAGCAACCGGGCGCATCCATACCAGGGTGTGGTGTCGCCCGAATGGCGCCAGCGCCATTCTGCAATCCAGGGGAGCAGCACAAACAGTTTTTTTCCCATTGCACCGGCCAGGTGTGCCAATGACGTGTCGACGCTCACCACGACATCCATGTGATGCAGGATGGCTGCGGTCTCGTCGAAACTGTCAAGACGATCCCCCAGAAACCGGATCTGCGAATTCAGAGCCAGGAACTTGCGGTCGGCATCGGAGAGTTCCGTCTGGATCAGGTAGACCTCAGCGATTTCAGCCAACGCCTGCAACTTCGCAAGCGGCATTGATCGCGCGAGGTCGTTTCGATGGCGCGGGTTGCCCCGCACGGCGACACCAACGCGTGGCCGCCCAGTGGTCGGGCCGAACCAGGTGCCCCAGTATGCGACACGATCTGCGGGTGCGGACAACCCCGGTGTGACGGGTGGGATCGTATCCGGCTGTGTGCCGAATAGCCGTGCCAGACTCAACAGAGGCAATTGCCAGTCGAACGGGCCTGCAGCGCGGTCACGCGCAACAACCTGTGCCCCATGATCTGCCCGGCCAAGCAACCCGCGCAGCGCCTCGGGCACCTCGAACGTAACCGACGCACCGCGCGCGGTCAGCAGCGGCACATAGCGACTGAACTGCAGGGTGTCGCCGAGACCCTGTTCAGCCCAGACAAGTACCCGCTGACCGTTCGCCAGCGCGAGATCCTGCAGCGGCGGGAGTTCCGGATGCAGATAGGGATCGGCGTCGCTGCGGGTCCAGCGATATTCGTATTGCCTCCAGCCATCGGTGAAATCTCCGCGCGCGAGCCGGATCAAGGCCTGGTTCCAGTTTGCATCGGGCAAGCCCGGACTGACGGCAAGCGCCTGGTCATAACAATGCATCGCATCATCAAACCGACCCAAAGCCGTCAGCGTAACGCCCATATTGGTCAACGCCTGCGGGTTGCCGGGGTTGAACTGCAGACCACGCGCATGGCAGGCCAGAGCTTCGTCGAGCCGTTGCAGATCGGTCAGAATCACGCCCTTGTCGCTAAGCGCCTCGGCGTAGTCCGGCTTGATCTGCAGTGCACGATCGAGGCATTCAAGAGCCTGATTCAGATCGCCGAGCCCCTGGCTCGCCAGACCGAGATTCAGCCAACCGTCCATGGCTTCGCGGTCGATGGCGAGAACCTGCTGCGCGACCTCGCCCGCCTCAGCGGCACGGCGTTGGCGCAGCAGACTCGACGACAGATTCACCAATGTCGAAACGCGGTTGGGCACCAGAGCAAGCGAGCCCCGGAAGCAGGACTCGGCCTCGCGCGCGCGACCCTGTTCAAGCTCGCGCAGCCCATCGAAAAATAACTGCTTCGCTTTATCAAAATCCTGCATGCTCAAACCCGGTCGATGACATCAACCCGCACTATACCCAAATTGGCACTCGCCGCGCCCCGGACGACAAGGCACGACAGTGCGCTCTTGCGCAGACCCGGTTTTACTGCAGCGGGGGTGGTCACTTCACGCAGCACCAAGCGCCGACGTTGCCATCCGGTTGAAAAGCGACTAAAACCGCAACGTGCGTCTCAAAAACTGACCAATCAGGCTAGTGCAGTGTTCAACGCTAGCGTGAACAATCGAGCCGCACGACACCGCAAGAATTCACAAGACTTCGGAGACCTTATGCCTGCTCAATCCCGACCATTGATCGCCCGTTTCGGCGCCGCCCTGCTGCTTCTGGCAATGACTACCGCCGCCTGGGCACAAGAATGGCCGACAAAACCCGTACACCTGATGGTGGGCTTTGCTCCGGGCGGAGGGACCGATATTGTCGGGCGCGCCCTCGCACAGCGGATGGGAGAAAACCTCAAACAGTCGATCGTCGTTGAGAACAAGGCAGGCGCGGCCGGAACCATCGCAGCCGACTATGTTTCCAAAGCGGCGCCCGACGGCTACACGCTGCTGATGGGCCACTCCAACTCCAACGCCATTTCGCCGTTTGTTCTTTCGAACGTCCCCTACAACCCGGCAACCGACTTCACGCCGATCACCTATCTGGGCTACGTGCCGAACGTTCTGGTGGTCAATGCCGCGCTTCCCGTGAAATCGGTCGCCGAACTGATTGCATTGGCTAAAACCAAACCTGGCCAACTGACCTATGGATCGTCGGGAATCGGCAGCACCCAGCATCTGGCGGGTGCCCTCTTTGCAAAGATCTCCGGCGTTTCGCTCAACCATATTCCTTACAAGGGAAGCGGTCAGGCGATCGTCGACTTGCTCTCCGGTCAGATCACGATGAATTTCGACACCCTGCCCCCCGTGCTGGAGCACATCAAGTCCGGCAAACTCAGGGCGCTTGCAATTTCAACCCCTAAACGCTTGCCCCAACTGCCCGATGTGCCAACCTTTGCTGAAGTCGGCATCAAGGGATTCGATGTCACCAATTGGTACTCGGTCATGGGCCCAAAGGGCATGGCGCCGGAAACCGTCGCCAGGATCGATCAGGCAGTCAAGACCGCCATGGCAGACCCGAACACCCGCAAGACCATGGATGCACAGGGCCTGCAGACTGAGGGGCCGGTGACCCCGGCCGCATTTGGCGCATTCATCCGTGACGAACTCGCCAAATACCGTGAGTTGGTCAAGACGCTGAACATCAAGGCAGACTGAAAACGACCACGCCCACGCTTGAAACGAAATGTGAATGCACCCGGGGCGGGGGTGCAATTTCAGCGAGAGTGCTAGACAGTGAAGTGTTCAGCGCTTGAAGGCACAGTTAAAACCGGTCGATTTTGGGTCGTGGCAAGGCGCGAACCACAGCGATACCCCTGGGTATCGCGAGGATTCGCAACGACGCCATGGCCCAAAAGGCACGGTTTTAAGTACCTGATCGCGTTGAACACTGCACTGGTCTCAGCCGTCTGACGCGCAGGCGGCATCGATCAGCCGGCGTGCAATGCTCACGCGATCGGGCAGACGCGGAAGCTCATCGCGCGAGAACCAGGCCGCCGCCTCGATTTCCCTGGGGTCTGGCTGGATGTCACCGGAGACATAATCCGCAAAGAACGCCAGCATGAGCGAATTCGGGAATGGCCACGACTGACTGCGGAAATAACGCAGATTGGTGATCTGGATATTCACCTCCTCCAGCACCTCCCGCTGGGCGCATTGCTCAAGGGTTTCCCCAGGCTCCACAAAGCCAGCCAGCGCGCTGAAGACACCAGGCTTGAAATGGGGGCTACGCGCGAGCAGCAGGTCGTTGCCACGCTGAACCAGCACCATCACAGCGGGGGAAATGCGGGGGTAGGCAACCAGCGCACAGGCGGGACATTGCATCGCGAACTCGTCGGATTTCATGAAAGTCGCGGTTCCGCAACGACCGCAGAACCGGTGCTGCCTTTGCCAGTCGATCATCTGGGTCGCGCGCCCGGCCAGCGCAAATGCCTCATCACCGGCGTGACCATGAAGCGCGCGCAGATTGATCAGTTGCGCCTCGATCGCGTGCGGCGGCTCCTCAAGATCAGCCGCGTAGATCGGCTTGCCGCGCCACTGCCCGATGAGGAGTGCATCCTTGGGATTACCGAAATCCGCAGGACTTCCATGCAGGAATACCCCGTCACGCGGATCACCGCTCTGGATCAGCACTTGATTGTCGAACCGGATGATCCAGTAACTCAGCTCACTCATCGGAAATCCTGCTTTGTTGACTGACAGACACGGCCACGGTGGCCTAACGTGGTGCACTGCGCAACGAAGCACCCCCGTCTTCCGGATAACAGGTGTCTTCGCCACGCCGAACCCGCCACCAAAGTATATACGCGGCAAGGGCGTGACATCCTGACATCCCCACGCCCGTCAGCGCAACCCCGGTAGGATGACAGCCACGCGCCCTGCCAGCACAACCCCGGAAGGACGACAGCCACGGCCCGTCCGCGCAACCTCGGGGAGGACAACTGTCGGGGGGTCAGAGATATTGGTGAATCAATTCGCTGCGGTGCCGGAATACGGCTTCGTCATTGTAAATTCCCCGATTGCTGGCAGCCTTCCAGGTCAGGCGCTCGAGCGCGACTGGCTTCTCGACCAACCCAATGAGATTGGCGGCCAGCGCCGCCGGATCTCCAACGGCCGATAGCATTGCACCCCCGCGGCCTTCAACCAGTTCACGGGCATAGCTGCTGTCGTAGCCGACGATGGGAAGCCCGGAGATGAGCGCCTCGATGAGACACCGGGGCGATTCAGGCGTGACGTGACAAAAAGCGAACACATCCTGCGCACGGAGAAAATCGAGAATTTCGCCTCGGTCCGCAACGAACCCTCGAAACTGCACGACTGACTCCAGACCGAGTTCCCTGACGCGTTCGCGGGCAGGCTCGAGCAGCGGACCATCGCCAAGCCAGGTAGCCTGCAGGCGTGCCGGGCCGATTGACTCGGCAACGATCGCGATCGCTTCAAGCCATTGCAACGGCGCTTTCATCGGGTGCGCCCGTCCGAGGTACCCCACGCGGAATATTCCGCCCGCCTTGCGCGCAGTCAGTCGCGCCGAGATCATCTCGTCGGAGATCTCGTCTTGCGGGCTGATATGGATGTCATGCACCAATTCCGGTTGACGACAAAACGGCGCGTATGCATCGTAGACCGTCTTGCCGTGGAACAAACCCAGGCTGCAGTGCTCCACCGCCAAATCCGTCGCACGCTTGGCCAGGATCGATTTGATCTTGCTGCGAATACTGTCGCTGGACGCTCCCCGGTCACTCTTGACCCATTCGTGGACAACCAGATCGAGCCAGATGGCAAAGG